>NZ_JBFRGY010000017.1:0-121313 GCF_052115565.1 Microbacterium sp. 2MCAF23
TCCGGTGTCCGTCCCGCAGTGGCGTCTTTCACGGCTGCCGTGTTCGCGACCTGCACCATCCGGGCCTGCTGGGTGAGCCGGTCGTAGATCCCATCGATCACGGCGGCCGCATGGATCAGTCCGAGCATCTTCTGCCCGTCGGGGAGTTCTTCGCGCCACACGGTGCGCTTCTCCTGCGCCTCCCGGTGCCGGTCCGTCAACGACCGCGGGGCGAGCCGCTCGGCGACGCGTTCCACGACCCGCTTGGCCCGGTGCGGCGTCTCACCCTCGCATGCGGCGACCGCCGCCTGTTCGAACTCCGCCCGTACCGCATCGTCCAGCCGCGCCCCCGCGTCCTGGATGAGGCGCACGTGGGCGGCGTTGATCCGCGCGTCGGTGAATGCCTGCATCGTGGCGGGGAACTTCGTCATCAGTTCCGCGGCCCGCACCATCCGTCCCTGCACGACCCGGTCTGACATGTGCAGCACTGCCGCGAGCTCGGCGGCGACGGATCGTGATGCGAGATCGGCTGACTCGCCCCGTATCCCGGACGCACCGTCCACGGCGGCGAGGTCCTCGGCGAGCCGCTGCGCGACGGCGAGGTGCGCTTCCTTCAACGCCTGCAGGCGGGTGATCGTCGCCTCGGTGGTCGCCAACCCGTCCACGAGCGCGGCCAGCACGGCGGCCGGATCCACCGGGTCCACCCCAGGATCCACCACCGTGCTGGTCGAGCTCGTCATACCTCCCATTCAACCCGGGGGCACCGACATTCCAGGGCCGAAAAGGGCCAGATCAGATCCAGAAAAGATCACGAACAGATCACAAGATCCAGCCGTCGGTGACGTCGGTCGCGGAAGCCTTCGAAGCGCCCGACCCGCGGGCCATTTGTCTCACTTCCGCGCCTCGCTCAAGGACCACCGTGGTGCCGGAGTCGGTCCTTCAGAACGCGTCCCTACTCGCGGACGTCGCCGCTGTCCGGCTCGAACTGCTCCTCGAGCCGCTCGTCGGGTTCGAATGAGGCGTCGTCCGTCTCGCTCTCCTCGACGGCGGCAGCAGCCTGCTCCTTCGCCTCTTTGAGCGCCGCCTCTTCGCGCTTCTCCTCGCGCCGCTTCTCTCCGAACATCGCGTCTCCTCAGCATTCGTGGGCTTCGCCGTCACCCTACGCCCGACGGCCCGTGGCGGTAAGGCTCCTCGGATCCGGCGACAGCGTCGGCTGTCCGCGCGAACAGGGTGGGACCGACGGATATGCTGGCCCGAGCGTCGCGTGCTGGTGGCAGACCGTGTCAGGCATGGAGGCGCCGGATTGAAGGAGCGTGACGATGCTCTCGTCCCACCCTTCGTTCTCGCGTGACTGAGCGCGAGACGACCAGGCTCATCGCCTGGAGCAATGAACTCCGACAGGCGCACGCCCGGCTGCGAGAGGCCCTCGGGGTCGTGCGCGCCGGCGTGCACGGACCGGATCCGCAGCGGCCGGCCCGGGATCTGCTGCTGTACTGCCGCGGATTCTGCACCGCCCTCGACCAGCACCATCGCGGCGAGGATCGTGCGCTGTTCCCGGCGATCGAGGCCGCTCATCCCGAGCTCGCCCCGGTACTGCGCAAGCTCTCCGAGGATCACGCCATGATCGACGTGCTGCTCACGGCGCTGAGCACGGCCGTCGACGGCGGGGTGCCGCCGGACGACATCGATCGCCACCTCGACGGCGTCGGCGCCATCATGGAGAGCCATTTCGCCTTCGAGGAACGGCAGCTGCTCGGCGTGCTCGAGACGCTCGCGCTCGACGCGGATCCGCCGGACGTGCTCGGCAGGCTCTGATCCGGCCGCGCCCTCAGCCGAGAGCCGCCTGGAGCTCGCGGATGATCGATCCGAGCTCTCCGGAGGCGAGCAGGCCCTGCCCGAGCGGGCCTGCGCCGTCTTTGCCGACCGGAGGGAGCCGGCGCAGAGCGGCCGCGATCTCAGCAGACATCCGGTCGCACTGCCACGCGAGTTCGGCCGCGACCGCCCCCGCGCGCTCCTCAGCCGCGGCCGCGCCGGCCGCACCAGCCGCGCCGGCCGCACCAGCCGCACGTGCGGCGTACGCCGCGGCGCCGAGGGCGTGCGCTCCCATGTGCGCGACGCCCGCCGCCTGCGCCGCAGCCCG
Organism: Microbacterium sp. 2MCAF23; assembly: GCF_052115565.1. NCBI lineage: Bacteria > Bacillati > Actinomycetota > Actinomycetes > Micrococcales > Microbacteriaceae > Microbacterium > Microbacterium sp. 2MCAF23. The sequence goes on from NZ_JBFRGY010000017.1 coordinate 2,120, forward strand.
GGCGGCAGACACGGCCCCGACCGAGGAGACCGCGCGCGCTGCCCGGCCAGCGACGAACCGGCGCCGGATCTCTCCCGCGGCGTCGAGCTCGCCGCGCGAGAAGGCCCGCGCGCGTGCGATCGCGTCACGGGGGCGATCGTCGTCCGGTGCCTCCGCCCCGAAGAGCGGCAGCACATGCTCAGCGCAGGTCGCGGCCCACCCCGCGAGGAGGCGCCGGTCCTCTTCGGACAGCGTCTGTGCGGAGAGTGCCCGGCTCATCGCCCGCCCCGGTCTCGGCGCTCTGCGCGGGCGCGAGCGGCATCGTGCGCCTCGCGCAGCAGCGTGAGGACCAGCCCCGCCGTCCGGGATCCGGGGTTCACCACGCTCACCCAGCCGGCATCGCCGTACTGCGGGTGCGGTGCGAGGGCGTCGCTCGCGGCCGGATCCTCTCCGAGCGCGAGCTGCGCGGCACGCTCCCTGCCGACTTGGATGTTGACCCGGAAGCGAGCGGGCGCGTCCAGCGCGGATGCCCGGTCTTCGGGATAGTCCTTCGTGACGATCGTGCCGTAAGGCTGGGTGCGCTCCGGCACGGCGCCATCGGGCGCGTAGTAGAAGAACACGTCACCCCACGCGATCTCCGGATGAGGGCCTCCGGGTTCCGGGGCGAGGACGAGGACGCCCTCGAACGTCCTGACATGATCCACGATCTGCTGCATCTCCATCCTTCCATCGTGAGGTTGACGTGCTTATGTGGACTCATGCATCCGGGACGCGGGGATTCATCGGGGCGAAACGCGGTCAACCCTCCAGAGCAGATGTCGACGGCGGACGTCGGGCGGCTCGCCGGATACTCCCCGCAGCAGGTGCGCGATCTCGAACGCCTCGGGGTGCTCCCACCCGCTCCGCGTGCCGCCAACGGCTACCGCCGCTACGACGCCCGCCACGTGATCGCGGCTCGCGCATATCGCGCCCTGGCCGAGGCGATCGGGCCGGTCGCGGCGCGGACCCTACTGCCCGCCCTCGCCGCCGGACCGGTCGACACCGCGGCCGCCCGCATCGACGAGCTGCACGGCGACCTCGTCCTCGAGCGCCGCAGGGTGCACGAGGCCCTCCGTGGCCTCGACGCCGTGCTGGCAGAGGCCGCCGAGGAGTACGACGACAGCGACGCCATGACGATCGGCGAGCTGGCACAGGCGCTCGGCGTGCGGTCCTCCGCGCTCCGGCACTGGGAGCGCGAGGACCTCGTCCGCACGACCCGATCCGACGGGTCTGGCGCGAGGAGCTTTGGCGCCCTCGCCATGACGGAGGCACGGATCGCCGCTGCCCTCCGTGCCGGCGGGTACGGGATCCCTGCGATCCGGAGCATCCTCGAGGAGGTGCGCGCGCACGGGGATGCGGGGGATGCGCAGCGGATCCTGCAGCAGCGGCTCGCGGACCTCACGCGCCGCAGTGTCGCCCTCCTGGCCGCGGCGGGTCTGCTGCACGATCTCCTGACGTCGATGCCGGCCGAGACGCACCGGGACTGATCCTCGCCCTCCCGATCCGGCCCGTCGCGGAGGAGGATGTCGATCGGCGGATCCTTCGATCGTCACCATGATGTCGATACCTACGAAAGGACGGATCATGCGTTACACGCTTCTGCTGCAGTACCCCGAGATGAGCGCCGAGGATCTCGGGCCGGAGGTGCTCGCCGAGGGCATGCGCGCCTTCGACGTCTATGCCAAGGCTCTGGACGAGGCGGGCGTCCTGCGCAGCGCCGAGGTGCTGCACCCGTCGACCGCCACAACGACCGTGCGTGTGCGCGACGGGCAGCCGGTCATCCAGGACGGGCCGTTCGCCGACACCAAGGAGCAGCTCGGCGGCACCTTCGTGATCGAGGTCGACGACCTCGACGCGGCACTCGCCTGGGCCGCGAAGGCGCCGTCGGTCGAGTGGGGCGCGGTCGAGGTGCGTCCCGTCGCGACACGGTTCGCGGACGGAGCATGGCAGGGAGCTTCGCCGGTCCAGTGAATGCCGCAGCGTGTGGTCGGCGCCGCCGTGAGGCCGCGAGACCGATCCTGTGTCCCGAGACCGCCGATGGTGTCGGCGGTCTCGGGACGGAAGTTCGGTCTCGCGGTTCTCGTGCAGATCCGGATCCCGCACCCCAGGAGGCGAAATGAGCGCGGCCGATGAGGCGCGGTCCGCCGCCGAGCGCGCGGTCCGCGCCTCCTACGGACGGCTCGTCGCACTCCTCGCGGGCGGGACCGGCGACCTGGCGCTGGCCGAGGACTGTCTCGCCGACGCCCTCGAACGTGCACTGCGCACCTGGCCCGATGCCGGAGTGCCCGACAACCCGGAAGGATGGCTGCTCACCGTGGCCCGCAACAGACTCCGCGACGTGTGGGGCTCCGCGGCGCGCCGCACGAGCGCTCCGCTCGATGACGCGTCGGGCCTCGGCGCGGATACGGGGATCGACGTCGAGGCCCTCGTGGAGCGCGGCGAGACGATCCCGGACCGGCGCCTGGAGCTGCTGTTCGCATGCGCGCATCCCGCGATCGACCAGAGCATCCGCACACCGCTCATGCTGCAGACCGTGCTCGGCTTCGACGCGGCCCAGGTGGCGCGCGCGTTCGACGTCGAACCCGCGGCCATGGCGCAGCGCCTCGTGCGGGCGAAGCGCAAGATCCGCGACGCCGGGATCCGCTTCGCCCTGCCGACGCGCAGCGACATGCCCGCCCACACCACCGCCGTTCTGGAGGCGATCTACGGCGCCTACGCCCTGGACTGGCTGGGCGACCACGACGACGTGCGCACCTCGCTCGCCGACGAGGCCCGCTGGCTCGCCGTGCTCACCGCGACGCTGCTCGAGACGGATGCAGAGGCGTGGGGGCTGGCGGCGCTGCTCACGCTCGCGCAGTCGCGGGCGCCCGCGCGGGTCTCCCCGGCGCCCGGTCAGCCCTGGCCCGCGCTGGACGAGCAGGATCCGGCGCTCTGGGACGCCGCGCTCATCGCCGAGGGTGAGGCGCTGCTGCACCGGGCGGCGCGGCTCAGCGGCGTCGCCGGGGGAGCGGAGCCGGGCCGGTTCCAGCTCGAGGCGGCGATCCAGTCGGTGCACTGCGACCGCGCCCGCACCGGTGTGACCGACCGGGCCGCGCTGCTGCGGCTCTACCGCGGGCTCGTGCGGATCGCCCCGACACGCGGTGCGATCGACGCGCTCGCCGCGGTCGAGAAACGAGGCGAGGGCTACATCTAGCGGACCACCTCAAGGGGTCCCTCCTCGGGCGTCGGCGGCTCGAACCGCTCGAAGTATTCCGTCGCCGTCTGGGCGGTGAGCGGCCAATCGTCCGCCTGCCTGCCGTGTCGGTCACCGACTCGGCTCAGGATGGTCTCAAGACTCGTCGCGATGTAGACCGTCTCCGGCACGATGTCCTGAGGGGCGAGCAGTGCGCGGAACTCATCGCGTTGTCGCCGGAACCAGAATCCGAAGTCGAGCACGACATCGTTCCCCGCCGCGACCTGGCGCAGCAAGCGCGCCTTCAGATCTGCCGCCACCTCGGCGACCACTTCGGCGGAGGGCATCGTCGTGATTCCGCGATCCCAGAACTCCACCTCGAACGACAAACGCGTCCAGCCCTCGCGCTCCAGGCGCTTGGCGTAAGTGGTCTTGCCGGCACCACCTGGCCCGCACATCATCACGACGCGGGGCCCTCGAGTCTTGTGCACTGTCACCGGGTCGAGGTTACGCTCCGCCCCTCGGCCACGTCGATGAGCGCGGCTTCAGGGGATCAGCAGATACAGCGCACCGAGGACAGTGAGGATCAGCACGATCCGATCGAACAGCGCCTGGTGGATCCGGGGGATGAGCCACCGGCCGAACAGCGCGCCGATCACGACCATCGGCACGAGCACCAGATCCATCAGCAGCACCGGCACGGTGATCAGCCCAAGGCCTGCGAGCACCGGCACCTTGACGATGTTCACGATGGCGAAGAACCACGCCGCCGTGCCGAGGAACACCTTCACCGGGGTGCGCATCGCAAGGAAGTACATCGACATGACCGGTCCGCCCGCGTTCGCGACCATCGTGGTGAAGCCGCCCAGCGCGCCGTAGCCGAGCGTGGTGCCGAGGTGCGCCGCGCCCTCAGAAGCGGCAGCCGTCCGCCGGCGCCGCCAGAGGGTGATCCCCACCATCGCCAGCAGGATCACGCCGATCACGGGGCGCACCACGGCGTTGCCGGCGAAGGCCAGGAACACGGCGCCGAGCACGAGCCCCGCGACGACCGCGGGGGCGAGCCTCAGCAGCGTGGGCCAGTGCGCGTGGCGGCGCCAGGTGAGCAGCGCGAACAGGTCGCCGACGATGAGCAGGAGCAGCAGCGCCCCGGTCGAGGTGCGGGCGGGCAGCAGCGCGGCGAAGATCGCCACAGAGACGGTGTTCGCACCCGGCAGCGCGGTCTTGGAGAGCCCGACGACCGTGCCCGCGACCGCGAGCAGGATCCACGCCCACGGCGCGAGATCGATCATGGCCGGGACCCGCGGCGGCTGACGCGGACGGGCGCGAGTCGGATCGAGCGCATCATCGAAAACTAGCAGCCGCTCCCCGCCGTCGCGGCGACTCGGAAGCGCCGTTGCCGGATGCCCAAGGCTTCGGGTCTCTCAGTGCGTCGTGTCGAGCAGACCCCGCCGGAACCCCTCGGCCACCGCCGAGGCGCGATCGCCGACCCCGAGCTTGGCGTAGATGCTGAGCAGATGGGTCTTTACCGTACCCTCGCTGAGGTGCAGGCGGTCGCCGGCGGAGCGGTTGGTCGCACCGTCGGCGACGAGCCCCAGGATCTCCAGCTCGCGCGGGGTGAGCAGGCTCGCCTCCGGGGCGCGTACGCGGCCGACCAGGCGCGAGGCCACCTCGGGCGCGAGCACCGTCTTCCCCGCGGCCGCCGCGCGGATCGCCGCCAGCAGCTCGTCGCGGGAGGCGTCCTTCAGCAGGTACCCGGTGGCTCCGGCCGCGATCGCGGGAAGCACGTCGGCATCCGCGTCGAAAGTGGTCAGCACCACCACGCGACTGCCGATGCCGCGCCGCGCGAACTCCCGCAGCGCGGCGACGCCGTCCATCCGTGGCATCCGCAGATCCATCAGCACCACATCCGGCGCGAGCACCTCGGCTCGGGCGACCGCCTCGGCGCCGTCCGAGGCCTCGCCGACGACCTCGATGTCCTCGGCGGATCCGACCATGCCGACGATGCCGTCGCGTACGACCGGGTGGTCGTCGACGACGAGCAGGGTGAGTGCGCTCATGCCGGCACCTCCGCCCGCACGACCGTGCCGCGTCCGGGACGGGCCTCGACGACGAGCCTGCCGGCGGCCGCCTCCAGCCGCTCGCGCATCGCGATGAGTCCGTAACCGCCGGATCCCTCCGCTGCACGCTGCACGCGCTCGACGGCGTCGAAGCCGCGGCCGTCGTCGCGCACCTCCAGGCTCACCCCGGCGGCATCCGTCCGCAGTGCGATCGTCACCCGGCGTGCGGCGGCGTGCTTCTCGATGTTCGTCAGAGCCTCCTGCGCCGTGCGCAGCAGTGCGACCTCGGTCTCGGTCGGCAGAGGGCGGGCCGTTCCCGTGACGGTCAACGCCGCGGGGATGCCGGTGCGCGTCGACCACGAGTGCGCGACGCCGGTGAGGGCGTCCCCCAGCGAGGTCTGCTCGAGCGCCGTGGGGCGCAGCGCCTGCACGGAGCGACGCGCCTCGGCCAGTCCGTCGCGGGCCAGCGCGAGAGCCGACTCGGTGTGCCGTCGGCGAGCCGCGTCGTCGGATGCCTGCTCGGCCGCCTGCAGCTGGGTGATGATGCCCGTGAAGCCCTGCGCCAGCGTGTCGTGGATCTCGCGGGCGAGGCGGGCGCGCTCGTCGTGCACCGCCGTGCGGTGCAGGTTCTGCTCGGCGCGGTGCAGACCGAACGAGAGCCCGCACATCACCACGATGTTCAGCAGGATCACCGCGATCGTCCCTGCGACGCCGGCCGGATCCGCCCGGAAACCGGAGCTCTGTGCGAGGCCGGCGACGACGGCGGTCCCCGCCACCGGGAGCAGCTCCCACGGCCATTCGGCGAGCGAGTAGGCGAAGGAGAACGTCGCGATCGCGAGGAATCCGAAGGAGCCCTCGCGCAGCACAAGCAGGAGGTTGAGCACGATCGCCCCGGCGAGGAACACCGCGATCGCGGAGGGACGGTCGCGCCAGCGGAACGGCAGAGTGCGCATCACCAGCACCCATAGCCCGTAGGCCGCGCAGAGGGCCAGGATCGGCGTCAGCCGCGCCCACTGGCCCCACTGCGCGAGCAGCATGAATGCGACCAGCAGCCCCAGCACGATATACGGAGTGACCGCCAGCACGGTCCGCCAGCGCGAGTCCACCACGCGCCGACCCTACGCCTTCCCAGCGAACAGCGCCCTCATGCGAGGCAGGTTCACCAGGATCGCGACGGGCAGGAGCAGGAGGCCGCAGACCGCCTGCTCGATGCGCACCCAGTCGGGCAGGAAGCCGGGGATGGACACGATCACGACCACCGCGACGACGATGACGGGGCTGATGATCCGCAGGCGCACCCAGGCAGCGCGGGAACCGCGGGAGGCGGAGGCGGCGATGGCCAGCACCACGACCGCGCTGGCGAGCACGAGGGAGCATCGCACCCAGATCGCGCTCTCGAAGCCGATGCCGGTGGCGCTGGCGATACCGAGGAAGGCGATCATCACGGCGCTGACCGCCGCGAAGGCGCCGCCGAGGAGGAGGACGGGACGGAACGCCGCGCGACGGGCGGGAGCGAGGGCGCGGTCCGCGGGGAGGGAGAGTGTCTTGGTCATGTCTCCAGATTCCTCAGGGGAGACGCCGCCCGGATCCACCGATCGGTCAGGCTCGGCCACCGATCGGTCGGAGAGTCGTGACCCGGCTCCTTCGCCGCTTCACTTGTCGCGAATCGCGGTTATCCGTGCGCCATAGCCGCAAGATGCGACCAGCGAGCGCCAGGAGCAAGCCGGGGAACGGACCGGCTCGACGTCAGGGGCGCACTCGCACCGTGCGCTCATCGAGCGTCACGAGGTCGCCGGCGACGAGCTGACGTCCGCGGCGACGCTCGACCTCGCCGTTCACGCGCACGTACCCATCGAGGATCGCGCCCTTGGCGTCCCCGCCGGAGTCGATCAGCCCGGCGAACTTCAGGAACTGGCCGAGCCGGATGCTCTCACCGCCGATGGCGACGTCGTCGTTCACGCTCATCCCGCCACGCTATCCGAGTTCTCGGATCGGATCGGATCGGATCGGATCGGCCCGGCGTCGGATCCGCGGCGTTGCTGCATCGCCGGCAACACCGCTGACCGCGTTTCCCTCCCCGCAGCGTCTTTCCCCCCTCTCATTGTCGTCCGCCCGAGGGGGGGAAACACGGTCAGGGGAGGGAAACACGTCGACCGACGGCGGAACCGCGCAGCCTACCCCCGCCGATCCGGGTGAGGATCCGCGCACCCGGAATCCGCGTCGCGCGGCGTCACAGAAGCCGTCCGCGGCGTCACACGATGTCGAAAAGCGACACACAACGGCAGTGGATCCGGCGGGCATGTGAGTGTGGGCACACGCCGCGGCCGCCCGTTCCGTCGGCGCATCGCCGGGCGTCGTACACAGCGCGTCGTCCGGACGGCACCGACCCGCGGTGCGACGACCCGAAGGAGGCCCCCATGGCAAGGAACACTCGACGCATCGCATTCGCCGGGATCATGGCGACCACCGCAGCCCTCGCGCTCGCCGGATGCAGCCTCTCCGCCTCGGCCAACGGGCCGTCGGCGGGCGCCTCCGCAGGCAGCACCGTGTACTTCGGTGTCTCGTCCGCGACTACGGGGCAGTACGCCCAGTACGGCGAGCAGTTCAAGAAAGCGTTCGACCTGGCCGTCGAAGAGGTCAACAAGGACGGCGGCATCAACGGCCACCCCGTGGCCCTCAAGTACGAGGACTCGCAGTCCGACCCCAAGCAGTCGGTCACCGTGGCGCAGAAGTTCGTCAACGACCCGCAGATCTCGCTGGTGTTCGGGGACTACTCCTCGGCCGCGTCGATCCCGGCCTCGCCGATCTACACGGCCGGCAAGCTGCTGCAGTACGGCTTCAACAACTCCAACCCGGACTTCACCGCCAAGGGCACGCAGTACCAGTGGTCGAGCGCGATCACCACGAGCGCCAGCTACACCTGGACGGCCGACTACATCAAGAAGCAGGGCATCGACTCGATCGGCGTGACCTACCTGAACACCGCCGACTGGGGGATCCCGGCCTTCCAGGCGTTCAAGGCCGAGGCCGACAAGATCGGGCTGAAGATCACCGACGCAGAGGCGATCGACCCCACCTCCGACGACTACCGGCCCTCGCTCACCAAGGCCGTCGCCGGCAGCCCGAAGGCGTTCGCGCACGTCGGCTACGGGCCGGACGCAGCGAAGCTCGTCACTCAGCTGCGCGCGATCGGCTTCACCGGCACGTTCTACGGCGGCCAGGACGAGGAGTCCTTCGACGGCACCCCGGATGCGGCGGGCTCGGTCATCGGAACGGAGTTCGTGTCGACCAGCAAGGCACCCGAGGTGCAGGCCTTCGTCAAGGCGTTCAAGGCCAAGTACCCGGAGGAGAAGGAAGTCACCCTCTTCGAGGCCGGCGCCTATGATGCTCTGCACGTCGCCGTGGCCGCGGCGAAGAAGGGCGGCACCGACCGCGCCGGGATCCTCAAGGGCTTCCAGGAGATCACCGACGTGCCGAGCGTGGTCTACGGCAAGCTCTCGTTCGACAAGGAGACCCGTCGTCCTGCCTCGCCGCAGCTCACGCCCACCGTGCTGAAGGACGGCGCCTGGGTCGCCATCGAAGGCTGATCCCGCTCCATGCTCGACACTCTGATCGCCGGCCTGCTCCGAGGGAACGTCTACGCCCTCGGAGCGGTCGGCATCTCGCTCGTCTTCGGCGTCATGAACGTCGTGAACTTCGCGCAGTTCTCGTTCTTCGGGCTCGGCGCGATGCTGGCCTGGTTCTTCGTGGTGCAGCTGCAGCAGCCGTTCTGGATCGCCCTGCCGCTCGTGCTCGCGATCTGCGCCCTGCTGGGCCTGGTCATCAACATCGCGGTCGTGCGTCCGCTTGCGAAGTACCTGCCGCTCGCGGCAATGCTGTCCACGTACGCGGTCGCGCAGATCCTCGACAACGGATCCCAGCTCGCGTTCTCCGCGCAGTTCCGCTCGTTCCCGCAGGTGCTGCCCACCTCGAACCTGCACATCGGGAACATGCGCTTCGGCACCTCGGATCTGGTGATGCTGGGCATCACGGCGGTCGTCATGATCGCGATGTCGCTCTTCCTCAAGTACGGCCGGGCGGGGCGGGCGATCCGCGCCACCGCGCAGGACCAGGAAGCCGCCCTGCAGATGGGGATCCCGGTCGGATCCGTGCAGAACATCTCCTTCGTCATCGCATCGGGGCTCGGCGGGCTCGCCGGCATCTTCTTCTCGCTCTACATCGGGGTCGTGAACCCCGTCTCCGGTCTGAACATCGGCATGACCGCGTTCGTCGCGGCCGCGCTCGGCGGCCTCGGATCCCTCGTCGGCGCCGTCGTCGGCGGATTCGTGCTGGGGATCCTGGAGGCGTTCGGGATCTACTGGTTCGGCGACGCCGCGCGCCAGATCATCGTGTTCGTCGTGCTGCTCGTGGTGCTGATCGTGCGCCCCGGCGGCCTGCTCGGCAAGGTGCCGCTCATCTCGACCGAGCCGCTCACGGGCACGTTCCTGGGCAAGGGGCGCCCGCTGCGGATCCCGCGGTGGGTGTGGATCGCCGCGTTCGTCGTGCTCGGTGTGCTCGTGCCGATCCTCGCCGACACCTACGTGCTCACGACCGGCACCCAGGTGCTCGTCTACGCCATCATCGCCGCCGGCTTCACGGTCACGGCGGGACAGGCGGGCGTGCTCGCGCTCGGGCAGGCAGGCCCCATCGCCATCGGCGCCTACCTCTCGGCGCTGCTCAGCGTGCACCTGCACCTGTCGTTCTGGCTCGCGCTGCCGATCGCGGGCATCGGAGCGGCGGTCATCGCTTCGATCCTGGCTTCGCCGATCTGGGGTGTGAAGGGCCACTACATCTCGATCGCCACGCTCGGACTCGGCATCGCGATCGTGGCCCTGATCCAGCTCATCGTGCCGCAGGGCATCTACGGCATCCCCGTGCCGTCCATCGCCGGCATCGACCTGAACACCCCGCTCGCGTACTACCTCATCGACTTCGTCGTGCTGGTGCTCACCCTGCTGGTGATGTGGCGGATCAGGCGCTCCCATCTCGGGAAGGTGATCTCCTCGGTCGGTTCCGATGAGGTCGCCGCCCTCGCCTCGGGAGTGCGGGTGCGCGACTACAAGGCCCTGGCGTTCGCGATCTCGGCGTTCTTCGCCGGCATCGGCGGATCGCTCCTCGCGCATCAGTACACCTACATCGACACCACGATGTTCACGATGCTGATGTCGCTGCTCGTGGTCACGATCGTGATCCTCGGCGGCGTCGGTCTGCCCTACGGGGCGGTCGTCGGATCTATCGTGCTGATCGGCGCGATGGAGCTGCTGCGGTTCACGCCGGAGTGGCGGATCATCGTGTACGGCCTCGTGCTCATCCTCGTCGTGCGCTTCCGGCCCGGCGGCGTCCTGGTGAGGAACTCATGACTGCCGCACTGCTCGACGTCACCGGCCTGGAGCGCCACTTCGACGGCGTGCGCGCCGTCGACGGCGTCACGTTCCAGGTGCAGCCGGGAGAGGTCGTGTCGATCATCGGGCCCAATGGATCCGGCAAGACGACCACGCTCAACCTCGTGACCGGGACGATCCCGGCGCACGGCGGCACGATCGCGCTGGACGGAGCACGCATCGATCACGCGAGCACGGTCGACATCGCCGAGCACGGCATCGCGCGCACGTTCCAGAACGGCCGCGTGTTCGCCACCCTCTCGGTGGCCGACAACATCGAGGTCGGGATCCACTCCCAACTGCATGCGCACCGGCCGTTCCGCCGTCTCTCGCACGTCTTCCTGCTGCGCTGGATCCCGCTGCTCGCCGAGCTGTTCGTCGCCGTCTTCGGCACCCCGGCCGCACGGCGGGAGCGCGCGGAGATCGACGCGGTCATCGACCTCGAGGTCGACCGCTTCGAGGCCCGGCTCGGTCCGCGGCGCGATGACCCGGCGTACACGCTGAGCTACGCGAACCGGCGGCGCACCGAGATCGCGCGTGCACTCGCCCTGCAGCCGAAGCTGCTCGTCCTGGACGAGCCCACCGCCGGAATGAACCAGTCCGAGACCGCCGAGGTGCTTGCACAGCTGCTCGAGCTGAAGGCCTCCGGGCAGGCGATCCTGCTCGTCGAGCACAAGCTCGACCTCGTGATGACGGTCTCGGACCGGGTCATCGTGATGGACGGAGGCCGAATCATCGCCGAGGGCGACCCGCAGGCCGTGCGCAACGACCCCGCCGTGATCGAGGCCTATCTCGGCCGGCGGCGGGAAGCTCCGGGGTCGTTGAGCGAGGACGGCGAAGCCGACCGAGACGAAACGCGGCCACCACGCGGGCGCGACGTTTCGTCTCGCTCCGCTCGCTCAACGACCCCGGGCGCGGACTCCGGCGAGGAGGGATCCGGATGACCGCCCTGCTGAGCCTGGACGCGGTGGACGTCTACTACGGTCCCTTCCATGCGCTGCGCGGCGTGTCGATCGAGGTCGGCGAGGGCGAGATCGTGTCGCTGCTGGGCGGCAACGCCTCGGGCAAGTCGACCACGATGAAGTCGATCCTCGGACTGAACAGGGTCAAGGACGGGCGTATCGCATTCGCGGGCGCCGACATCACCCAACGCTCCACCGCCAAGCGCGTGCGGGCGGGGATCGCGAGCGTGCCCGAGGCGAGGCGCGTCTTCCCGCAGATGACCGTGGACGAGAACCTGTATGCCGGGGCGTACACCCGCCGCGATCGTGCCGGGATCGCCGAGGACCTCGAGCGGATGCGCGAGCACTTCCCGCGGCTCGCGGAACGCCGCCGGCAGGAGGCGGGCACGCTCTCGGGCGGCGAGCAGCAGATGCTCGCGTTCGCGCGGGCGCTGATGAGCCGGCCGCGCCTGATCTGCATGGACGAGCCCACGATGGGACTCTCGCCCAAGCTCGTGGACCAGGTGCTCGACGAGATCGCCCGGCTCAACCGCGAGCTCGGCGTCGCGGTGCTGCTGGTGGAGCAGCAGGCGGAGCTCGCGCTGTCGATCGCGTCCCGTGGGTACGTCCTGGCGACGGGCGAGATCGTCGCCGAGGGGTCGGCGCAGGAGCTGCTGCACGACCCCCGCATTCAAGAGGCCTACCTCGGAAGGAGCGGCTCATGACCGCAGGCTCTCGCACGCAACGCGTGCCTTCGGCGCGACCCAGGCTCGGGTTCTTCACCCGGGTGCTCGACGACGCCCCGGCCGCCGAGCGCTATCGGCTCGCCCTGGAGCAGATCCGCACGGCGGAACGGCTCGGCTTCGACTCCGCCTGGGTGGCGCAGCACCACTTCCATGAGGCGGAGGGCGGGCTGCCGTCGCCGCTGGTGTTCCTGGCGCACGCCGCCGCGCAGACGACGAGAATCGTCCTGGGTACGAGCATCGTGACGCTGCCGCTGGAGGAACCGCTGCGCGTCGCGGAGGACGCGGCCGTGCTGTCGCTGCTCAGCGACGGACGCTTCGAGCTCGGTGTCGGCAGCGGCGGCACGCCCAGCTCGTTCCCGCCGTTCGGGCACGACCCCAAGGAGCGCGGCGCGATCTACGGGCGCCATCTCGCCCGCCTGCACGAAGCCCTCCGCGGAGACCAGCTGACCGCCGACGGGGGCAGCCTCTACCCGGCCGCGCCCGAGCTCCTCGACACGCTCTGGCAGGCCACCTTCTCGCCCGAGGGCGCCGCGCGTATCGGCGCCGCCGGATCCGGCCTCATGCTGTCGAAGTCGCAGCCGCACACCGCCGGATCCGGTGCGACCGCACTCGCCGACACGCAGCGGCTCGTCATCGACGCGTACGAGGCGGCCCTGCCGGACGGTGTCTCGTCGCGCACGTTCGCCTCGCGCGGCCTCGTCGTGGTCGACGACGAGGCCGACGTCGCCGCGCTCCTGGCACGCGGGATCGAGCGCTCGCTGCCCGCGGCCCGCCCCATGGGCATCGCGATCCCGGACGGGGCGAGCGACGAGGAGCTGCGGATCCTGTTCGACCTGCACGTCGGGACTCCGGAGCAGATCATCGAGGAACTCGCGCAGGACCACGTGCTCGCCTCGGCCACCGACATCGTGTTCCAGTCGCACCCGGTCGATCCGCCGCACGCCGTGCTGCTGCGCTCGCTCGAGCTGATCGCCACCCGGGTCGCCCCGGCGCTGGGGTGGAGCCCGGCGGTCCCTGAGCCCGTCGAAGGGCCCGAGCCGCTCGATGCGGACGACGCCATCCTGACCATCCCGGAGGAGACCCATGTCTGATCTGATCGACGACCTCGTCGGCATCGTCCCGGGCAGCCCGCTCGATGCGCTGCGCGCCAAGCGCCCCGTGGCGCGCAGCGACGCCAAGGCGACGTACGACGGGCTCATCACAACGCCCGCCGACCTCGACCGGGCGACTGTGGCGGAGCGCGCGGCCCTGGGCTACTGGGTCGCCGCGCTCAGCCGCGCCGACGGCCTGGCGGAGCACTACCGGGCGCTGCTCGACGCCGCCGATCCCGACACGCGCACCGCGATCGATGCGGCGCTGCCCGGCGCGCTCACCACCGGTCCGTACGGGGCGTATCCGGAGGGTCCGCTCAGCGTCGAGGACGAGGAGGGCCTGCACTGGGTCGCGCCGCCCTCGCTCCGCGACGCGATCGGATCCCGCCTGAGCGCGGCCCTCGAGCACGCGCACCTGCTCACATACCGTCCCCGCGATTCGAGTCCGGACGCGCTGCAGACGCTGCTGGATGCGGGCTGGAGCACCGACGGCGTCGTCACGGTGTCGCAGCTCGTCGCGTTCACCCACTTCCAGCTCCGCGTGATCGCGGGACTCAGCGTGCTCAAGGAGGCGATCTGACATGGCAGAGCAGGTTCTGCGTCACCCCGAGGTGACCCCGCCGCACGTCTTCACGCAGGAAGAGCTCGGCTGGGTGCCGTGGCTCGAGCCGAAGCCTGAGGACGAGCTGACCGAAGACGACTACACCGCCCTCGTCGAGCGCTCCCGCGCCGCGAGCCCGTACTTCCGTCTGCTCGTGCGCGATCCCGTGGTGCTCGGCGCGCGCACCCGCGCCGACAACGACATCTTCTACAACACCGACGCCGGTCTCGGCCGGGCCGAGCGCGAGATCTCCGCCGCCGCGGCCTCGCGGGTCAACGGCTGCCTGTTCTGCGCCTCGGTGCACTCCCGCTTCGCGACGATCCAGGCGCCCTCGCGCCGCGACGACGTGCAGCGGCTGCTGGACGAGGGCATCGACGGCGAGCAGGACGAGCGCTGGACCGCGATCATCGAGGCGGCGGCCGCGCTGACGGCCACCCCGTCGCGGTTCGGGGAGGCGCACGTGCAGGCGCTGCGCGCGGCGGGCCTGGACGACCAGGCGATCGTCGACGTGGTGCAGAGCGCGTCGTTCTTCAACTGGGCGAACCGCCTCATGCTGTCGCTCGGCGAGCCGACGCCGCCCGCGCCGAAGGCCTGATCCGGACAGCGTTCCGGATCCGCGTTTCCCTCCCCGCATCGTCTTTCCCTCCCCGCAGAGGCGCCTCTAGGGGGAGGGAAAGACAGCACGGGGAGGGAAACGCAGGCCAGCCGGGCCGGGCCACGACGGATCCGGGCTGCAGGGCTACTTCTTCTGCGGGGCGAACGGCGTGCCCAGCGTCGCAGCGAGGGCCTGGAAGATCCGGGTCGCGGGGGAACTGCAGGGCAGATCCGTCGGGTTGTCGGTGAGGGTGCGGGCGTCGCTCGGGCAGTCGCCTGAGGGGATGTCGCTGTTCACCATCGTGATGATCGTGGTGTCGTCCTTGGTGTTGTAGAACATGGCCGTGTTGTAGCCCGGGAGTTCTCCGGTGTGGCCGACCCAGCCGTTCTGGCAGCCCCAGCCGATGCCGTAGCCGCCGTTGCCGGGACCGTTGAACTCGCGGAACGACGTGAGCCGCTCGATCTGGTCCTTCGCCGGTACGAGTCCCGCTCCCGTCGCCTCCGCACGGCCGTACTTCAGCAGGTCCGGTGCGCTGGAGATCAGCTCGCCGGCCGTCCAGCCCCAGGAGGGGTTCCAGTTCGTCGTGTTCGCCGGGTTCTCCGGGGTGCCGTGTCCGCCCTGCAGCGTGAAGCCCTGGGCGTGCGGATCCGGGAATGCGGCGGATCCAGCCGGGAAGATCGTGTGCGTCAGGCCCAGGGGAGTGAGGATCTTCTCCACGAGCACGTCCTGAAAGCTCTGGCCCGTGACCTTCTGGATGACCAGGCCCAGCAGGATCGTGTTGGTGTTCGAGTAGTCGAACGCGGTCCCGGGCGCGAAGTCCTGCGGCGGGAGTGAGATGCCAGCCTTGAGCAGCTCCTGCGGCTTCCAGACCCGGTCCGTCTCCGAGAAGAAGATCTTCTGCCAGGCCGGGTCCTTCGTGTAGCTGGTGATCGAGCTGGTCATGTCCGCGAGCATGCGGATCGTGACCTCGTCGCCGCGCGGGACGCCGTCGACGTACTTCGAGATCGTGTCGTCGAGGCTGAGCTTGCCCTCGGCGGCGAGCTGCGTCGTGAGGGTGCCGGTGAAGGTCTTCGTGATGGATCCGACGCGCTGGTAGACGTCGGTCGTCATCGGAGTGCCGGCGGCCGGATCCGCCACGCCGTACGCCTTCAGGAACAGCCCCTTCGGCGACTGCACGGCCACGACGGCCCCCTTCGACGAGGTCTGTGCGAAGGCGTCCTGCGAGGTCTTGTCGATCGTCGCGGTGAGGTCGTCGGGAAGCACCGACGACGGGAGGTCCGCGGTGCGCGCCACCACGGCCGAGGGGTCGGCGACGCAGGTCGAGACCGCCGGCACCGTCGATGAGGGGGTTCCGGCGCCGGTCGAGGTCGGTCCGGTCGAGGGCTGTGCGGAGCAGCCGGCGAGCACGAGCAGGGCGGCCGCGAGCGCGATCGGCCGTGCGAGACGAGCGGTGACCATGGCGGAGCTCCTTCGGGCAGATCGATCCTTCCCCCAAGGAGACCCTGGCACCGGCGGCACCCGGGAGGAATAGACGTAGGCCCATTCCGCCGCAGGCGCGGCCCCGGGAGACTGGTGGTCGCATGGGGATGCTCGAGGGGGAGAGACGAGGGTCGGATCCGCACGCGCGGTGGACCGGGTGTGCGATGAGGAGGCTCACGATGGCGGCTGACGAGATGCGGCCGGGAGCAGCGACGCGCGTGCGCCCACCGCAGGGCGATGACACCGCGACCTACGGCGTGACGCAGCTGCGTGGATCCGTCCCCGTCTCTCTCGACGACCACTTCCGGATCGGATCCCACACGAAGACGATGACCGGAACCGCCGACGGGCGCCCGCCCGCCGCCATGATTGCCACATCACTCATGAAGAGCATCTACATCTACGGAGGTTGAGACGATGCCGTCCTCCCGCACGGTCCCGCCGGCTCTGCGCCGGGCGTTCGCGCTCGCCGCGGTGACCGCGGCTCTCATCCTGGCCGGCTGCTCCGGTCCCTCCGGCGCCGCACCTGGAACCGCCTCGCCGTCGCCGTCCACGTCCCCGGCCGGATGCGTCGCGGATCCCGCCCGGACCATCGCCGCGAAGCCCGGCGCGAAGACGATGTCGCCCCTGTCCGCGGAGACCGTCGCGAAGCTCGACGCGGTGGCGGCGAAGGCCTTCGCCCTCGGCGCCTCCCCGGGTGCGGTCGTCGGCGTGCGCACGCCCGAGGGCACCTGGACCAAGGCCTACGGGAACGCCGATCTGGCCGGGACCCCGATGCAGGTCGGCATGCACACCCGCATCGCGTCGCTCACGAAGATGTACACGGCGACGATCGTGCTGCAGCTCGCACAGGAGGGCAGGCTGAAGCTCGACGACACCATCGGGAAGTACGTGGACGGGATCCCGAACGGCGACACCATCACACTCACGCAGCTCGCCGACATGACCAGCGGTGTCGCGAGCTACACCATGAACGCGAAGCTCCTGGAGAAGTACTTCGCGGATCCGACCGCGGTCTACACGCCCGAGGAGGTCATCCAGGCGGGTGCCGCCGTCTCACCCCTGTTCCCTCCGGGGGAGGGGTTCGCCTACTCGAACACCAACACGGTGCTGCTCGGGAAGGTGATCGAGAAGGTGACCGGCCAGGACGTCGGCCGGCTGATGCAGACGCGGATCTTCGATCCGCTGCACCTGGCGCACACGTCGTGGCCCGGAACCTCGGCCGCGCTGCCGGAGCCGTACGCACGCGGGTACACGCTGAACGGCAACAGTGCGACCCCGGACGCCCCGGCCGACTCCACGGACTGGAATCCGTCATGGAGCTTCACGGCCGGCGAGATCATCTCCGACATCGACGACCTGCTGACCATGGGGCGCGCACTCGGCACCGGCCAGGGGCTGGTCGATGGGAAGACGCAGACCCTGCGACTGACCTCGTTCTCGGACATCGGGTACGGCTTCGGGCTGAGCTGCTCGCAGGGGTGGGTCGGCCACACCGGCGACCTCTCCGGCTACAACACCTCGCTCTTCTACGACACGGCGACGGACACCACGGTCGCCGTGCAGACCAACAGCGACATCGCGTCGGGCGGCTGCACCACCTCGCCCACCCTCACCGACGACCCGGGCGACGCGATCTGCCAGACGCCTGCGGTGCGGCTCCTGGTCGCCCTCACCGGCGAGCTGGGCACCGCCTACGTCCCGCCGCCGCGGAAGTAGTGCCGACC
The DNA here is from genome assembly GCF_052115565.1 of Microbacterium sp. 2MCAF23. Classification (NCBI taxonomy): domain Bacteria; kingdom Bacillati; phylum Actinomycetota; class Actinomycetes; order Micrococcales; family Microbacteriaceae; genus Microbacterium; species Microbacterium sp. 2MCAF23. Next base: position 19,967 of record NZ_JBFRGY010000017.1, read on the forward strand.
CGCTGCCGGTCCCTGAGCGAGCGCAGCGAGACGAAGGGCGCTCAGCGCCCGATCTGCAGTCGGTCCCTGAGCCTGTCGAAGGGACTCCTCCTCACCGGTACTCCTCCGCCACCGAGGCGAGGAACCGCAGCACCGCGAGCACGCGACGGTGGTCGTCGCCGTCGACCGACAGCCCGAGCGCGGTGTAGATGTGCGAGGTGTGCTGCACGACGGCCTTCTCGGAGAGGAACAGATCCGTCGCGATCCGCGCGTTGCTGCGTCCCTCCGCCATGAGCGAGAGAACCTCGAGCTGGCGCGGCGTGAGGGATCCGACGGCTCCACTCGCGCGGCTCGCCCGCGTGACCAGCACCGACACGACCTCCGGATCCAGGGCCGTGCCGCCCGCGGCCACCCGGCGGAGGTCGGCGGTGAAGGTCGTGACGTCGGCGATGCGCTGCTTGAGCAGATACCCGAATCCGCCGCTGTTCTGATCGAGCAGCTCCGTCGCATAGCGGCGCTGCACATACTGTGAGAGCACGACGACCGGGATCGCGGGATGGGCCTCGCGGATCCGCAGCGCGGCGATCAGCCCCTCGTCGGTGTGCGTCGGAGGCATCCGGATGTCGGTGATCACCAGCTCCGGCGCGAGCAGCTCGACCTGCTCCAGCAGCGCCTCGGCGTCGCCGACGGCCGCCACGACCTCGAAGCCGTCCTGTGCGAGCAGGTGCCGCAAGCCCTCGCGCAGCAGCACCTCGTCCTCGCCGATGATCACGCGCATGGCAGCTCCACCTTCACCTCGGTGCCGTGTCCCGGATCCGATCGCATCCGCAGGCTGCCGCCGAGCGCGTCGACGCGGTCGAGAAGGCCGTGCAGGCCCGCACCGCGGTCGACGCTCGCCCCGCCCACGCCGTTGTCGCGGACGAGGATGTGCAGCAGGCCGCTTTCGACGTGCAGGGTGACCCGCACCAGCGACGCCTTCGAGTGCTTGACCGTGTTCGTCAGGGCCTCGGCGATGATGAAATACGCGGTGTGCGCGGTGGTTGACGAGATCGTGGCGTCGTCGATGTCGGCTTCCAGCGTCGCGGGGATCGCCAGCCGGTCGACGAGGTCTTCCGCGGCGGCGGTCAGCCCGCGCTCGGTGAGGGTGACCGGCAGCACGTTGTGCACGAGGCGGCGCAGATCGGCCGCGGCCTCGTCGATCCCATGCCGCAGCCGTGCCGACGCCTCGCTCGTCGCGGGGCCGGCATCGGGGGCGTTCGCGATGGTCTGCGCGGCGAGGGCGAGCAGCACGAGCTGCACCTGGATGCCGTCGTGCAGATCCTGCGCGATCCGCGAGCGCTCCCGGTCGGCGGTCTCGACCAGGCGGATCCGCGACTGCGTGAGCGCATCGTTGCTCGCGAGCAGCTCGGCGGTGAGTCGCTCGCGGTCGATCGCGATGGCGAGCACGTCGCCCGCACGCCGCACGGGTGCCGGATCCGCGGTCATCCGGGTGTCGTAGACGATCGCCCCCACGAGTCGCGAGTCGACGCGGATCTCGCACCAGCCCCGCTCCGGTCCGCGCTGGGCGGGGTCGACCGGCGCGCCCGTCTCGTCGACGTACTCGCCGCGCTCGGCGGCCCAGTACACGACGCGCAGCGAGTCGTCACCGAGAGTGCCGGCCAGGGCGCGGGCGACGGCGGGTCCGCCCGCGCCGGTGATGCCGAGCCAGGCGCTCAGCGGCTCCAGGTCGCCGGTGCGGCGGAACCCGCCGAGCAGCACCCCAAGCAGGAAGGCGATGGGGATCGCCGCCGAGACGATGAGCTGCGTCACGCCGCCGATCGCCGGATCCCACCCGAATGCGCCGACGATCGTGGGCGCGAAGGCGAGCAGCAGCACGGCCACGATGCCGTAGCCGAACAGGGGCAGCAGCGCGCGCCGGTGGCCCGGGTCGGCGACGACGAGACGCCGGGTCAGCACGACGGCCGTGAGCACCATCACCGTGATCCCGAGCGTCTTCTGCACGGCGGCGACGATCGGGACGGCGGCCGGCGCGGACGCCGAGAGCAGCACGAGCGCGAGCTGGAAGACCGGGCACGCCACCCAGCCCAGCACCACGGTCGTGATCGAGAGCCGCCCGCGCAGGCGCCCGGACGGGAACGCATGCAGCAGATGCATCGTCATGGCGAGCGGGCTCGTCGCGAAGATCGCGCTCACCACCGAGAGCGCGTCGACGCCGAGGTTGACGAGCCCGGCGAGGAACAATGCGATGCCGCCGACCACGAGCAGCTGCCCGGTGTTGTTGTGCGGGCGGCGCCACCAGGCGAGCACGCCCGCGGCGACCCAGATCCAGAACACGCCGGTGAACAGCGCGACCACCCAGAGCGTGTCAGGTGTGCGCAGCCCGATGCCCAGTTCGACAGCGCCGAGGAGGAAGGCGAAGACCGCGATCATGACGAGGGCCGCGGGCAGCGGGCGGTCGGAGCCGCCTCGGTGCACGGTGGAGGACGAGTCGACGGTCACCGGATCCGCCATCGCCTCTCCTTCTTCACCGCTCCTTCTTCGCCGCTCGCGGCGTGCACGACGCGCACACCCCATGATGGCGCGCGGCACGGTGCGGTGACCATGGGCCTGGGTCCCGTGCGGGGGAGGGGCGCGCGTACCTGCTTGGAGTGGCGGCCCGCGGCGTTCACCTCCCCGGAGCGCCTTCGCCCCCTCGTGCTGACCTCCGCCAGAGGGGGTGAAGACGGTGAAGGGGGGTGAAGATACCGGGAGCAGACCTCCTCGCGGTCAGACGAGCAACGACCGGATCCCCTCGCGCTCAGGCGAAGCGAACGGTCTGCTGGATCCGCGTGCGCACGTCGAACAGCTCGGTGCCGCCGATCGTCCGGGATCCGGGTACGCCGGCGCGGAGCAGGGGGCGCAGGGCGCTGCGGCGCACGACCACGACGGTCGTGCCGCGGATCGCGCCGAGAGGCGTGGTCGCCTGCGCCAGGTCGTCGTCGGGGAGCACCAGGATCGCCCCGCCGAAGCGCACCCGCGCCGCGCGCGCGATCGTGCGCACCTGTGTCACGAGGGCGGTGATCGGTGCGCGGGACCCGGCGCCGGATGCGATGACCTCGCCGGCGCGGAAGCGCGCGATCTCGCCGAAGTCGGCCGACATCAGACCGTACAGCCCGCTCGGCCCGAGCACGATGTGGTCGAGGGTCTCGGGCGACGGGGCCTCGCCGCCGACCGTGGCCGCGCCGGCCGGGACGGCCACGTCGTGCCAGGCCGTGAAACCCATGCCCAGGTCCGCGACGGCGCGCGCGGTGTGCTCCTCGGCGAGGGCGTTCGCGAGTATCCGGCGCAGCTCGCGGGGGACCGTGCGCACGAACGCGGGGTCGTATGGATCCGGCACCTCGGATCCGGTCCAGGCATGCACCTGCGCGACGTAGTGACGCCGCCGGCTCGCGCCCGCCTCGCCGTAGGCCTTCGCGCGCGGGCGTGTATCGGTGCGCGCGGCCGGAACGCGCCAGCCGTCCCACGCGACCTCGTCGACGGCGAATCCGTGCCCGCGGTCGTAGGCGGCGCGCAGCTCCGGGGTGCCGACGAGCTCCCAGGCGCGCTGCACCTGGATGAACACGGTCGCGTCGCCGCCCGTGTCGGGGTGCGTGCGGCGCAGCTGCAGCCGGTAGGCGCGGCGCAGCTCCTCGTCGTCGACGCTCGCGCCGACGCCGAGCACCTCGTACGCGGAGGCCGAGAGCGGACTGTCGAACATCGCCCTCCTCAGGTGGTCCGCGGCGGTGGAACAGCGGAGTACAGGGTATCCGGTCCGATGTCGGAGGCTGCTCGTAGCCTCGAGACGACGACGAGAGGATCCCCCATGGCGATGATCGACCCCGCGACGCCCACCGGCTACACGACCGTCGCGCCCTGGGTGGCGACCGACGACACCGGCGCGCTGCTCGACTTCATCACGGGCGCCTTCGAGGGGGAGGAGCTCGCCCGTGTGCAGACCGAGGACGGCTCGGTCGGGCACGGCGAGATCCGCGTCGGTGACACCGTGGTGCTGGCCTTCGACCGGCGTGACGAGTGGCCGGTGATGCCGAGCCTGCTGCGCGTCTGGGTGGCCGACGCCGACGCGGCATTCGCCCGGGCTCTGGATCGCGGCGCGACGGTGGTGACCGAGCTCGGTGACAACGCCTTCGGGCAGCGCGGCGGACGCGTGAAGGATCCGTTCGGCAACATCTGGTGGATCACCGCCCAGGTCGAAGACGTGCCGGAAGAGGTCATGTGGCAGCGTCTGCAGGAGCCGCGCTATGCCGAGAACATGCGGTACGCGCAGGAGTCGCTCGACGCCGCGCTGACCGGGTCGGCGTCCGGCTGGAGCAGCGCCCCGGTGCGTTCCGACGACCAGGGGTGAGTCCCCGGTCGCGGTCGGTCGATGTGGGAGCGCAGGCCTGGACCGCCGCCGGGTAGCATTCCCCGGGTGAGATCCCCGATGAGCCCGGACCATCCGCTGCAGCAGGACTACGAGGTGCGCTTCGACTGGGCGCGCGAGGGCCTGCGCTCGATCGCACAGGGGGCAGGCGTCATCGTCGTGATCGACGCGATCTCGTTCACGACGACCGTGGAGCGGGCCGTGACCGAGGGGCTCGAGGTGCAGCCGTTCCCCGGTACGCGCGTCGAGGCCGAGCGCATCGCGGCTGAGCACGGCTTCGGAGAGGCCCGTCTTGCGGGACCGCGCGGGGGAGCGGGGGTGACGCTGTCGCCGTCGAGCCTCACCGCCGAGAACGTCGCAGCCTTCGGTGCGACCCGAGCCGTGGTGCCGTCGTTCAACGGCTCGCGGCTGTCGGCGGCGGCCGCGGGGTTCGGTGTGCCGGTGCTCGCCGCATCGCTGCGCAACCGCTCCGCCGTCGCGCAGTGGATCCTCGACCATCAGCACGCCGTCGGGCGCCGGGTCAAGGTCGCCGTGGTCGCGGGCGGCGAGGTGCGCGACGACGAGACGGTGCGGTTCTCCGTCGAGGACATGCTCACCGCCGGCGCCGTGATCGATGCCCTGGGCGCGCTCGGCATCGACGCCTGCTCACCCGAAGCCGCCGCGGCCTGCGCCGCGTACACCGGCCTGGCCCGGGCGACCCGGCACCTGTTCACGGCCTCGTCGAGCGGCGTCGAGCTGCGTGACGAGGGGCAGGGCGCGGACGTCGAACTCGCCGCGCAGACGGATGTGTCCACGACGGTCCCGGTGCTCGTGGACGGGGTGTTCCGGGCGGTGGATCCGGCGGCTCGCGCCTGACCCGGTCCCCGCTCGTCCTCGATCCCCGATCCGCGGCTCATCCCCGATTCCACCGCGTTTCCCTCCTCGTAGCGCCTTTCCCTCCCCGCAGAAGCGCCTCTCAGGGGAGGGGACGACGGCCAGGGGAGGGAAACGCATGGTTGGGGGCCAGACTGGAGACACCCCGATCCGCCGAGGAGTAATCGCATGCCCGCCACTCTGACCTCGCCGTTGGACGAGGCCGCGCTCGGGCCCGACGTCCGGGTGGCCTCGCGCACGATCGACCGGTTCGCCCGGGCGCACGACGCCTCGCACTACCTCCTGGTGCCCGACGCGGTGCTCGTTCCCCAGGACGCAGCGGCCGTCGCCCGGGTCTTCGCCGCCGTGCGCGCGGCGGGGCGCAGCCTCACCTTCCGCTCGGGTGGCACGAGCCTCAGCGGACAGGGCGTGACGGGGGACGTCATGGTGGATACGCGCTCGGCGTTCCGCGGCATCCGCGTCGCCGACGACGGCACCTGGATCGCCGCGCAGCCCGGTGCCACCGTGCGCCAGGTGAACACGCGGCTGGGTCGCTTCGGGCGCAAGCTCGGGCCGGATCCGGCGAGTGAGATCGCGTGCACGATCGGCGGCGTGGTCGCCGACAACTCGAGCGGCATGGCCTGCGGGATCGTGGAGAACTCGTACCGCACGATCGAGTCGATGCTGTTGGTGCTGCCCAGCGACACGATCCTCGACACCGCCGCGCCCGACGCCCTGGCACAGCTGCGCGATCGAGAGCCCGAGATCGTCCGGGGTCTGCAGCACCTCCGCGACCGTCTGAGCGGGGATCCGGCCCTGAGCGCCGAGGTCGCGCGCCAGTTCTCGATGAAGAACACCATGGGATACGGCCTCAACTCCCTCCTCGACTTCGACGATCCGGTGCGGATCCTGGAGCACCTCGTGATCGGATCCGAGGGGACGCTCGCGTTCGTCGCGGAGGCGCGGTTCCGCACGATCCCGATCCAGCCGGCGATCTCGACCGGGCTGCTGGTGTTCGACACGCTCTCCGACGCGATGGCGGCGCTACCCGGCCTGACCTCGCTCGGACTCGCGACGATCGAGCTCCTGGACGCGGCGTCGTTGCGGGTCGCGCAGGGACTGAGCACGGTGCCGGAGGTGATCGCGGGGATCGACGTGCAGGGGCACGCGGCGCTGCTGATCGAGGTGCACGCCGCGGATGCCGACGCGCTGGCCGCGGGCACGGCGGCGGCGCTCGCGCATGTCGCGTCCCTGCCGCTCACGACCCCGGCACGCATGACCGAGGATCCGGTCGAGCGCGGGGAGCTCTGGACCGTCCGCAAGGGGCTGTACACGGCGGTCGCGGGAGCCCGCCCGTCGGGCACGACGGCGCTGCTCGAGGACATCGCGGTGCCGGTCGAGCGCCTGCTCGGCGTGTGCGAGGGCCTCACCGCGCTGTTCGAGAAGCACCGCTATGAGGGCTGCGTGATCTTCGGGCACGCGAAGGACGGCAACGTGCACTTCCTCATCAACGAGCGCTTCGACGATCCTGAGGCGCTGCGCCGCTACGAAGCCTTCACCGAGGACCTGGTCGCGCTCGTGCTCGCCCAGGGCGGCACGCTCAAGGCCGAGCACGGCACCGGGCGCATCATGGCTCCCTTCGTGCGCCGGCAGTACGGCGACGTGCTCACCGACATGATGTGGGAGATCAAGGGGCTCGTGGATCCAGACGGGATCCTCAACCCGGGCGTCATACTGTCGGACGACGCCGGCTCGTACCTCGCCGATCTCAAACTCGTGCCGACGGTGGAGGGCGAGGTCGACCGCTGCGTCGAATGCGGGTACTGCGAGCCGACCTGCCCCAGCAAGGACGTCACGCTCACCCCGCGGCAGCGCATCGTGCTGCGCCGCGACATGACGGCCGCTCTGCACCGCGGCGAGGTCGACGTGGCCGCCGAGATCGCGCGCGACTACGACTACGACGCCGTGCAGACCTGCGCCGTCGACGGCATGTGCGGGGTCGCCTGCCCCGTCGACATCAACACCGGCGATCTCGTGCGTCGGCTGCGGGCCGAGGAGGCGGGCCGGCTCGAACAAGGCGTGTGGAACGCCGCAGCCAAGGGCTGGGGCGCGATCACCCGTGGCGGCGGCTTCGCGTTGAACGTCGCTGACGCCCTGCCGGCACCACTCGTGACAAGCGTGACCAAGGCCGCCCGCGCCGTGCTCGGCGCCGACACCGTGCCGCTGTACGACGCGCGTCTCCCCGGCGGAGGAACGCGCGCGCTGCAGGCTCAGAACCCGGCCGATGCGGAGGCCGTGCTGTTCGGATCCTGCATCGGCACGATGTTCGGCGCGGAGCAGGACGCCGACGGCGTGCACGGCGAGGGATCGCGTGAGGCCGTGCGGCTGCTGCTGGAGCGGGCCGGGATCGCGTACGTTGTGCCGCCGGATGCGGGCGGGCTCTGCTGCGGCACCCCGTGGAAGTCCAAGGGACAGCTCGACGGCTACGCCACCATGACCGAGCGCGTGCTGCCGGCGCTCTGGGCAGCGAGCCGCAACGGTGCCCTGCCCGTGGTCTGCGACGCCGCGTCCTGCACCGAAGGGCTGCACGTGATGCTGGCGAAGGCCGTCGCCGAGCGCCCGGAATATGCCGCGCTGCGGATCGAGGACGCAACGACCTTCCTCGCGCGGGAAGTCCTGCCGAAGCTGACCGTGCGGGAGCGGATTCGCTCCGTCGCGGTGCATCCGACCTGCTCGACCACGCAGCTCGGCGCGAACGACGCCCTGCGCGCGCTCGCCGCGGCCGTCGCCGACGAGGTGTACGTGCCCGAGGGCTGGGGCTGCTGCGCGTTCGCGGGCGACCGCGGCATGCTGCACCCCGAGCTGACCTCGAGCGCGACCGCCGTCGAGGCGGCCGAGGTCGCGGCGGCCGGCGCCGATCGCGGTGGCTTCGACGCCTACGTCTCGGCGAACCGCACGTGCGAGCTCGGCATGAGTCGCGCGACCGGCCAGCCGTACCGGCACGTGGTCGAGGTGCTGGAGGAGCTCACCCGGGCCTGATCCGGATCCGGCCCAGCCAGCGGCGATCGCGGGTCGCGTGCCTCACGTCCGCCGGACGTTTGCAACTCTGCAGGATGATTCCGCGCTGATTCTCCTGCAGAAGCGGATCCATCCTTCAGGACGTCAGCGACGATCGGGTCCGACCCCGATCGCATCGAGCGCGACTTCGAAGTACAGGTCGGCGTGCAGCGCACAGCGCGGATTGAACGAGGCGGCGCATCGCGGGCAGGCGGTGACGCCGAGGTACTCGCGGATCTCGAGTTCGTGGCCGCAGACCCCGCACAGCACGGCCTTCGTGTCGTGCTCGGCGGCCGGCCACGGCCGGGACGGGTGTCCAGCTGTCTCCTCGTGGCAGAGGTGGCACGGGTAGTACTCGCCGCAGCACGCGAAGCGGATCGCCACGACGTCGAGCTCGGTGCGATAGTGCACGCAGCGGGTCTGCCCGTCGACCGGGCGGCCCTTGGTCTCGACGCCCTCCATGCCCATGTCACGATCCTAGGCGCGGTCCGGGGTCAGGCGCCGTTGAGCAGTCCCAGGCACGGCCCGATTACGACGAGCCAGGCGGCCGCGGAGATGATGAGCACGCCCACGCCGATGCCCCTGGTCTTCGCCCAGATCAGCAGCACCGCGCCCAGGATCAGCGGCAGTACGAGCGCGCCGATCGAGAACGCGGTTCCGAGGTTGGCGAGGCTGAAGAACAGCACCAGAGCGATCAGCATGGATCCGCAGCCGACCGCGGTTCCGACGCCGATCCCCGCGCCGAAGCTCAGTCCCGAGCGCGGTGGTGGTCCGCCGGCCGGACCGGCATACGCCGCGTAGCCGCCCGGCGCTGCGGGGGTTCCCGACGCTCCCGGATATGAGCCCGGCGCGCCGGGATAGGCGCCGGGCGCGGCGCCCCCCGAGGGAGGACCGGTGGGCGCCACCGGATCGGGCGGCGGAACCACCGTCTGAGCCGGAGGGATCTCGGCGCCCCCCGGAGGGATCGCGTCGCCCGTCGGTATTGGGCCGCCGAGCGGTGGGGCGAGGGGAGGGGCGGCCGGCTCCGGGAGGGGTGCCTGAGGAGGCGCGGGCGGACCGGGCGGTGCAGGTGCGGGCGGTGCCGCCGGCGGGCTCGGCGGCGCGGGTGGCCGGGGCGGGCCCGGCGGCTGCTCGGGAGCGCCGGGTGCGGGTGCGGGAGGATCCGGCTGGACCACCGGCTGCTCCGGATCCGGTTCGGACGGGTCCTCAGGCGTGCTGTTCACTCGGGATCCTCCTTGGGATGAGCGGGAAGGCGCCTCGCCGCGCCTTCCAGACGATGCGGGCGAGCAGGAGCGGGATCGTGACGATGAGGAACAGCTGCGGTCGGGTCAGGCCGAGCCAGGCGACGTCGTTGCCGCGCACGAACTCCACGAAGAAGCGGAAGATCCCGTATGCCGCGATGTATAGCGTGAGGGTCTCGCCGGCGGCGATGTCGCGGTGGCGCAGCCAGAACCAGAGCAGGCAGAACGCGGCCGCGTGGAACGCGATCTCGTAGATGAAGCTCGGGTGTAGCGGCACTCCCGCCGTGGATCCGACCCGCGCGGCGGCCGCGGGATCCAGCACGATGCCCCAGTCCGCACCGGTGGGGGTGCCCGGCCGCTCGGTGAACAGGCAGCCGAACCGGCCGATCGCCATCGCGATCGCGACCGCCGGGGCGAAGAGGTCGCCGCTGCGCTCGCGGTAGCCGACGATCTTCTTGGCGACGTGCACGCCGAGCCAGGCTCCGACCAGGGCGCTCAGGATCGAGGCGTTGCCGTGCGTGAGCTGCGAGACGAGGTCGCGGTTCTTGGTGAGGTCGATGTGCTGAGCCCAGGTGCCCAGACGGCTCAGGATCGCTGCGCCCAGCAGCGCACCGAGCACGAGATATGCCACCCGCGGATCCGTGACGCCCCGCCGGCGACGCTCGATGAGGAACACGATCCCCGCCGCGCCCAGTCCGAGCGCGACGAAGAACCCGTGCGTCTCGAGCGGAGGCGCCCACGGTCCGAGCAGATCCTGCAGCGTCGGGAACATCAGAACCGCCCGATCCAGAACATCACCCAGAACGGGGTCGCGACAGCGGCGAGCACCGCGAGAGCAGAGAGATACGCGAGCACGAGGCGGGTGTCGCCGAGCTTGCACTTCGAGCGCAGCAGACCCTGACGGCGGGCGCGCGCATATCCGGCGATGGCGACGAGTGCGAAGCCCAGCACGGCGATCGGACCGAGCAGGCACGCGATGAGCGCGACTGTCGTGAACACGCACAGCCGCAGGGGATCGAACGGCGGCGCGGCGGATCCGACGGTTTCGTCGTAGCGGTTCAGGCCGGACAGGTCGAGCTCACCGGGCGCGCCCGTCGGGCCCTCGCCCTGAGGGGCGGAGGACGGATCCGGAAGCGCAGCGGACACGGGTCAGTGCCCCACCGAGAGCGGCAGCCGGGCGCGGTCCCCGACGTCGACGCCCGCCTCTGAGGCGGCGCCGCCGGCGCGAGCACCCGCGGATCCGGTCGCTGTCGAGATGCGCGTGCGGGAGAGCGGCGCCCACGCCTGCACGGCGCAGAACGGCGCGCACTGGTGCGCCGACGTCTGCTCGTTGACCGTCGCGACATGCACGCAGCACTGCGTGAGGCGCTCCTCGATCATGGTGTTGATGTCCATGAAGGGCTTGACCGTGATGCGCTTGACGCGTTCGCCGAGGAACTGCCTCAGCCGCTTGTGCTGCCCGGGCAGCGCCGCGGTGGCGAGCTTGGTGAGCGTGCCGATGCCGAGGTCGCAGCCCGTGCAGATGTCCTTCCAGAGGGATCCGATCGAGGGGTGCGACAGCGACGACTGCTCGCTGAGCAGGTCGAGCAGCGACTGCTTGACCGAGTCCTTCAGCTTCTGATTGATGCCGCTGTCGGCGATGCGGTTCGCGATCAGATCCGGGTTGAGGTCGAGGAACTCCTTGAGCCGGTCGTGCCCGACGAGCTTCGTGAGCGAGTTCCAGGATCCGGAGTCGTCCTTGAGCAGGTAGCCGACCGAGCAGCAGTGCGGGTGGCTGCAGGGGAGCGCGGTGAGATCTTTCCAGGTGACCTCGCCGTCGGTCTGCGGCTCGAGCCGGGCGAGCACGCCCGTGTGCGTGAGACGGTCGTGCGGGTCGATCCCCGCCGAACGGCCGGATCCGAACACGGGCTGGATCGTGACGCCGCCCACGTAGGGCGTCTCCATCGCGCGACGGATCACGGCGCCGATCTCGCCGTCGTTCACGCCGAGGGCTGCGGTCATGGTGAGGGTCGTGAACACCCCCGCCTCGCTGAGTCGTGCGAGCGCGCGTTCCTTGAACCGGCGGATGTCCGCGCCACGGTGGTAGGCGGACGCCCCGGCGCTCTCGCCGTCGTACTGCAGGTAGACCTCGACCCGCTCGCGGTGCTTCTTGAGCGTCGCGACGAGGGCGTCGTCCTGCGCGATGCGCAGACCGTTCGAGTTGAGCAGGATGCGTACGATCGGGCGCGCCACGAGGTGCTCGAGCAGCTGCTCCAGCCAGGGGTACAGCGTCGGCTCGCCGCCGGAGAGCATCAGCACGTCGATGCGATTGTTCTCCTTGGCGAGCCGGGCATCGACCGAGGCGAGCACTTCCGCGAGCGGGGCGATGGCGCTCGCCGCAGGGCTGGATTCCGCGAAGCACGTCGGGCAGCGCAGGTTGCAGTGGTCGGTGAGGTCCTCCAGCAGGATGCAGGTGTGCTGCGTCTGCATCTCGGGCAGGCCGTCCTCGTAGGCCGAGGGCACCGGTTTGAAGTTGCCTGCGAGGTCGGGTTCGTGCACTTTCGTCGGTGCGGTCCACTGCTCGAGGTAGGTGAGGATCTCGGCCGACTCGTCGTAGAGCGTGCGCTGCAGTCCGTGCTCGGGGCAGCCTCGCTCGAGCCAGACGCGGTCGCCTCGCACCGCCAGCCAGCCGCTCAGCCGGCGGACATCCGCGAGCGGACGTTCCGGATCCTCTTCATGGCACGTGGGGCAGAACGCGTTGACGTAGCGGTGCACGCGGTAGTCGCGCAGGGGCTGTCCGGATCCGGCGGTCTTCGCGCGGACGGGGGCTCCCGCCGCACCGGGGCCGAAGCCTGCCGGGTTCTCCACGGTGGGGGTCATGCGCTCACCCTAGCGGCCGGGTGGTTCCGTGTCGGGGGGGGGCGGACGGGGCGTGTGGATAACCGCGCGGTCGCGAAGTCCGATCGTGCGGCGAGGACGTTCGTACCGGATGTATGCGCACACAGGAGCGGAGGGCCGCCCGCAAGGACGGCCCTCCGCAGTGAGGATTTCAGCGGCGCTCGACGGCCTTCGCCACCGCGCCTGCGGCAAGCAGGAACAGTCCGGCGAAGAGCAGGAACGGGTCGTAGAACCCGGTCTGCGCGAGAGAACCCGTCCTCGCGGTGGCTGCGTGCAGGCTGCGCACGGCCCCGTTCAGACCGTGCGTCACGTGAGACACGACCTGAACGCCACCGTCACCGGCGGCCGGGGTGGTTCCGCCATTGCTGGTTCCGGGCGTGCCCGGAGTTCCGGTGCCCGGGGTGCCCGGAGTTCCGGGAACGGTGGGCAGGCCGGGCAGCGATCCAGTGAGCCCTCCGATGACGCCGGGGAGGGATCCGGTGATCCCTCCGATGACGCCCGGGAGGGATCCGGTGACTCCGCCGATGACGCCGGTGACCACCGGAACGGTTCCGGTCACGCCGCCGATGACGCCGCCGAGGTTCGGCAGGCCCGCGAGGGTCCCGCCGTTGCCCGGGGTGCCACCGGTTCCGGGAAGACCCGGGATCGTGGGCAGGCCGGGGACGGTGGGCAGCCCCGGAAGGCTGCCGGTGATTCCGCTGAGGACGCCGCCGAGGTTGGGCAGGCCGGCGCCGGGGTTCGGCTCGCCGGGGAGGACGCCCGCGAGGGCGCCCGTCAAGCCGCCGAGGTTCGGCAGACCCGGAAGGATCCCGCCGTTGCCCGGGGTTCCCGGGTTGCCGGTTCCGGGGAGGCCCGGGACGGTGGGCAGGCTGGGCAGGTTGCCGGTCAGTCCGCCGAGGATCCCGCCGATGTTGGGCAGGCCCGGGAGGGTTCCCCCGTTACCGGGGGTTCCGGGGTTGCCGGTTCCCGGGAGACCCGGGATGGTGGGCAGGCTGGGCAGGTTGCCGGTCAATCCGCCGAGCGCACCGGTGATGGCACCGATGGGCAGGTTGGGCAGGCCCGGGAGGGTGCCGCCGTTGCCGGTTCCCGGGAGGCCCGGGATCGTGGGCAGACCGGGGACAGTGGGCAGGCCGGGCAGGTTGCCGGTCAGTCCGCCGAGGATCCCGCCGATGTTGGGCAGGCCCGGAAGGGTCCCTCCGTTGCCCGGGGTTCCCGGGTTGCCGGTTCCCGGGAGACCCGGGATGGCGGGCAGCCCCGGAAGGCTGCCGGTGATTCCGCTGAGGATTCCGCCGAGGTTGGGCAGGCCCGGGAGGGTTCCGCCGTTACCGGGGGTTCCGGGGTTGCCGGTTCCAGGGAGGCCCGGGATGGCGGGCAGCCCCGGAAGGCTGCCCGTGATTCCGCCGAGGACGCCGCCGAGGTTGGGCAGGCCCGGGAGGGTTCCGCCGTTGCCGGGGGTTCCCGGGTTGCCGGTTCCCGGGAGACCCGGGATCGTGGGCAGTCCGGGGACGGTGGGCAGCCCCGGAAGGCTGCCCGTGATTCCGCCGAGGACGCCGCCGAGGTTGGGCAGGCCCGGGAGAGTTCCCCCGTTACCGGGGGTTCCGGTTCCCGGGAGTCCCGGGACGGTGGGCAGGCGGCCGGTCAGGTTGCCGAGGTTCGGCAGGGTGACGGAGGCGTGCGGTGCGGTGGTGCCGGTGGTGGGCAGGGCTGCGTCGACGTAGACGTTGGTGCTGTCGGTGCCGATGCGGTCGGTGGTGCTCACTCCGTTGGGGCCTGCGGTGAGGTCCCAGACGTCCTTGATTCCGAGGACGTTGAGGTTCTTACCGACGTTCAGGCCGTTCGGGGTCGTGCCGGCGTGAACCGAACCGATCCCCGGGAGGGGAACCGTGACCACGCCAGGCGTGCCGCCGTTGCCCGGGAGACCCGGAACAGAGGGCAGACCCGGGAGGGATCCGGTCAGACCGCCCAGCGCACCGGTGATGGCACCGATAGGCAGGGATGGAAGGCCCGGAAGGCTGCCACCGGGGGTGCCCCCGGTGCCGGGGAGACCCGGAACGGAGGGCAGACCCGGGAGGCCGCCAGTGATCCCGCCGAGGCTCGGCAGGGTGACGCCAGCGTGTCCCGGCGTGGTGCCGGTGGTGGGGAGGGCTGCGTCGACGTAGACGTTGGTGGCGTCCGTGCCGATGCGGTCCGTGGTGGACACGCCGCTAGGGCCTGCGGTGAGGTCCCAGACGTCCTTGACTCCGAGGACGTTCAGGTTCTTACCGACGTTCAGCCCGCCGGGGGTGGTGCCGGCGTGGACGCTGCCGACGCCGGGGATGGGAACCGTGATCACGCCAGGCGTGCTGCCGGTGCCGGGGAGACCCGGAACCGAAGGCAGGCCCGGAACAGTGGGCAGGCCCGGGAGGGATCCGGTCAGACCGCCCAGCACACCGGTGAGGTCACCGATGGGCAGGGTGGGCAGGCCCGGGAGGGTTCCCCCGTTGCCGGGGGTACCGGTTCCCGGGAGGCCCGGGACGGTGGGCAGGCCGCCGGTGATCCCGCCGAGGTTCGGCAGGGTCACACCGGCGTGCGGGGCCGTGGTCCCGTTCGTCGGGACGGCTGCGTCGACGTAGACGTTGGTGGCGTCTGTGCCGATGCGGTCCGTGGTGGATACTCCGTTGGGGCCGGCGGTGAGGTCCCAGACGTCCTTGACTCCGAGGACGTTCAGGTTCTTACCGACATTCAGGCCGTTCGGGGTGGTGCCAGCGTGAACCGAACCGACGCCGGGAACCGGAATCGTGACCACGCCAGGAGTGCCGCCGGTGCCGGGCAGGCCCGGAACCGAAGGGAGGCCGGGGACGGCCGGCAGCCCGGGGAGCGTGCCGGTGATTCCGCTGAGGACTCCGCCGAGGTTCGGCAGAGCCGGGATCGAGGGCAGCCCCGGAATGGTTCCTCCTCCATTACCTCCGGGGGTGCCGCCGGTGCCCGGAAGCCCGGGCAGGGAGCCGCCACCGGGAAGACCCGGGACGGTGGGGAGGCCGCCGGTGATCCCGCCGAGGTTCGGCAGACTCACGCCGGCGTGCGGGGCCGTGGTCCCGTTCGTCGGGACGGCTGCGTCGACGTAGACGTTGGTGCTGTCGGTGCCGATGCGGTCGGTGGTGGACACGCCGTTGGGGCCAGCGGTGAGGTCCCAGACGTCCTTGATTCCCAGGACGTTGAGGTTCTTACCGACGTTGAGCCCGTTCGGGGTGGTGCCGGCGTGAACCGAACCGATCCCCGGAAGGGGAACCGTGATCTCGCCCGGAGCTCCGCCAGTCCCGGGCAGTCCCGGAATGCCGGGCAACGAACCGCCCGGAAGCCCAGGAAGTCCAGGAAGTCCAGGAAGTCCAGGAAGGCCGGGGGCGCCGCCGTTGCCCGGGAGGCCCGGAACGGACGGCAGGCCCGGAACCGAGGGCAGGCCCGGGAGGTGTCCGGTGATTCCTCCGATGGTGCCGGTGACCCCGCCGAGGGTGTCGCCGACGTTCGGCAGGCCCGGCAGTGACGGGACGCCAGGAAGGCCGGGGGTGCCGCCGTTGCCCGGAAGGCCCGGAACGGACGGCAGACCCGGAACGGAAGGCAGACCCGGGAGATGCCCGGTGACCCCGCCGATGGTGCCGTTGACGCCGGCTGCGACGGAGTCGGTGACCCCGTCGACGGTGTCGCCGACTCTGTTGCCCGCCGCCGTGACGACCGAGCTGACGGTGTCTGCAGCGCCGCTGGCAGCAGCGTGCGTGACGTCGTCGACCGTGTTCGTCACGCCGGTTGTGGCTGCGTCGGTGACGCCGCTGACCGTGTCCGCAGCTCCGTCGGTCGCCGCCTCGGCGGTCTGGACGATGGCGTCCGTGACGTCCGGGACGGACGGCACGGAAGGCAGACCCGGATCCGTGCCGCCTCCTGACGGGACCGTGCCCGTGACTGTGCCGAGCGTGTCGCCGACGAGGTCCGAGACGTCCTGCGTGACCGCGGGAAGGCCGCCGGTTCCTCCGCCTCCGCCGCCCTGTGACGGGTCGCAGGCGCCGGCCACGAGGTTCGTGACTGCCGTGAGTGTGCTGTTGACGACGTTGCAGCCGCAGTCGGCGCCATTGGGTGGCGCCTCTGCGGCATTTGCCGCCGTCGCGCCGGCGAGAGTGATCCCGCCCGCGATGAGCGTGCCCCAGAGAGCACGCTTGACGATGCGATTCATGTTCTCTTTCCTTCTGATCTGGGGATGCGCGAATGCGCGATGACACGTGCCGCCTCAAGGGCGGCCGTGCCCCGATCAGTCGGGAGAGGAGTCGTGCTCCGCGACCGGCGAGACCGGCAGGCGGTCGTCGCCTGCAGATCCGGTGCGGACGGCCAGCAGACGGTCGCCTGCCGACAACGAAGAGATGGTACCGAAGAGGCGCACGTCGCTCGTGCTGCCACCGGATGCGGATCCGGTGCCAGGCACCCCGAACTCAGAGGTCGGGGAACCCGACGGGTGCTGCGCGGGCGTTGCGGGCGCGGTCGCTGCCGGAGGCGCGGAGAGCGCCGCCGATACGAGCTCGTCGAGGGTGGGAAGCGCACTCTGCGCCCCGTCCCGCGCCGAAGCGAGCGTGACGGGGCGCGGTGAAGCGGGGGAGACCGGGTCTAGGGCGCCGTGAAGACCGGGAATGGCGGGAGATCCGGCCGGATCCGCGACCGGGGAGACCGGCGGCACGGTCGCGGTCGCGCCGCGCACCGTCTCGGTCACGGTTCCGACGGTGCCGTCGATCGAGACGGCGATCCGCGGGAGCGCATCGGTCACGGCGCCGAGCGTCGTGGGCACGCGGTGCAGAACGGCGTTGACCGGCGCGAGCACGGGGCTCAGCGCCGGGACGACCGTGTCTGTGGTCGTCGTGACGACGTCGATCGCGGCGCCGGCGGTCTGGTCGACGCCCTCCACGACCGGGAGGACGGCTTCGACGATCGGCGCGACCAGCGGTGCAACCGGCACTGCGGCCTCTGCGGGCGCGGGTGCCGCGTCCGTCACCGCGTCGACGACGGGTGCCGGAAGCACCTCGGAAACGGTGGTCTGCACGGCCGAGAGCGTGCTCTGAACGGTGGCCGGCGCCTCGACGATCGTGTCCTGAACTGCGCCGACGGTGCTCTGCAGCGTGCCGAGGAGGCTCGGAGGCGGCGGGGGTGCGATCTCTGCAGCCTGCGCGGATCCGGATCCGAAAGCGATCGACAGAGCCACCCAGCCGAGGGCGAAGAATCCGCCCGCGACCGCAGCGGGGACGAATCCCCGTAGCGACCGCGTACGACCCCGCATGAATACCCCCCGATATACCGCCGTTACGGCACAAGGTATTCCCTGCGCAGAGCATCTGTCTAGAGCCACTTGCGGTTGTTCCCGCGGCGTCACCGGATCGAGACCAAGCACTGTCGGACGGATCCCAGGGGGTCGGCGCTGACGTAGCGTTGATACGTGAGTTCTCCTGCCCTCGATGTGGCCGCCGTCCGCGCCGACTTCCCCCTGCTCGCCGAGTCCGTGAACGGGGCTCCGCTGGCGTACCTCGACTCCGCGGCGACGAGCCAGAAGCCCCGCGTCGTGCTCGATGCCGAGCGCGACTTCCTGGAGCGCTCCAACGCGGCCGTGCACCGCGGGGCGCACACGCTCGCCGCTGAGGCGACGGAGCTCTACGAGGACGCCCGTGCGGCCGTGGCCGGCTTCGTGGGCGCGCATCAGGACGACCTGGTCTGGACGCACGGCGCCACCGAGGGGCTGAACCTCGTGGCGTACGCGATCGGCAACGCGACCCTCGGCCGCGGCCTGCCCGAGAGCGCCCGTTTCGCGCTGCAGCCCGGCGACGAGCTCGTCGTGACCGAGGCGGAGCACCACGCGAACATCGTGCCGTGGCAGGAGCTGGCGGCCCGCACAGGCGCCGTCCTGCGCGTGATCCGGATCCGCGACGACGGATCCCTCGACCTCGATCACGCCGCCGAGGTCATCGGACCCCGCACCCGCGTCGTCGCCTTCACCCACGTCTCGAACGTGCTCGGCATCGTCAACCCCGTGGCGGAGATCGTCGCCCTCGCGCAGGCCGTCGGCGCGCTCACCGTGCTCGACGCGTGCCAGTCGGCACCGCATCTGCCGCTCGACCTGCCCGCGCTGGGCGTCGATCTGGCCGTGTTCTCCGGCCACAAGATGCAGGGTCCGTACGGGATCGGTGGTCTGTACGGACGTCGTGAGGTGCTCGCCGCGCTGCCGCCGTTCCTCACCGGCGGCTCGATGATCACGCGCGTCACATTCGAGCGAACCGAGTTCCTGCCGCCCCCGCAGCGGTTCGAAGCCGGCACGCAGCCGGTGTCGCAGGCGATCGCCCTCGCCGCCGCCGTGCGGTACCTCGACGACCTCGGCATGGATGCGGTGCACGCGCACGAGAAGGACCTCGAGCAGCGCCTGCGCACCGGTCTCGGCGCGATCGACGGCGTGCGGCTTCTCGGTGCGGCCGACGGGGCCGAGCGCGTGGCGCTGCAGGCCTTCGTCGTCGACGGGGTGCATGCGCACGATGTCGGCCAGTTCCTCGACTCCCGCGGTGTCGCCGTGCGCGTCGGCCACCATTGCGCGGAGCCCGTGCACGCCCGCCTCGGCGTGACGGCGTCGGTGCGCGCCTCTGCGGCGCTCTACAACACGGCCGACGAGATCGACCGGATGCTCGACGCCGTGTCCGGTGTGCGCGCGTTCTTTGGCGTCTCCGGATCCTCCGACCAGCAGGAGGTGCACGCATGAGCGGCCTCGAGGACCTCTACCAGGAGCTAATCCTGGACCACTCCAAGCGCCCGCACGGCAAGGGCCTGCTCGGCGCGGAGGACGATCCGCACACCGGCGAGTCGCACCAGCGCAACCCGATCTGCGGCGACGAGATCACGTTGCGCGCCCGCGTCTCCGACGACGGCGAGCGCATCACCGAGGTGAGCTGGGAGGGATCCGGCTGCTCGATCTCGCAGGCCTCCGCGTCGATGCTCACCGAACTCGTGGTCGGTCACTCGCGGGAAGAGGCGGGGGAACTCATCGACGGATTCCGTGAGGCGCTGCGTTCCCGCGGTGCGATGGAGCTCGATGAGGACGTCTACGGCGACGCGGCCGCCCTGACCGGCGTCTCCCGCTACGTCGCGCGCGTCAAGTGCGCGATGCTCGGCTGGGTCGCCCTGGAGGATGCGCTGCGCCGGGCCTGAGGCGGGGTTCTGCCGTTCGAAGCGCGCAAATGACCCCTTTCCGGGCCTGGATGGAGCCATTTGCGCTCTTTGAATCCAGGAGGGGAGTCGGCGAACTGTTACGCGGGCTGTTGCGGCCGAGTCTTCGGATCCGGATCCGGTGCTGTACCTTGACACTGTGGCCCTGACCTGTCGTTGTTGTCTCTGAGCGCGATCCGCGCTTCTCCGACGACCACAGACAGCCCTGCGCTCTTCCGGCGCGACCACCGTTCAGGACAACTTCCGTGCGCTACGCCAGCCATGTCGCCGACCTCGTCGGCGCGACGCCCCTCGTCCGTCTCTCGTCCGTCACCGGTGCGACCGCCGAGCGCGGCGCGATCCGCGCGACCGTGCTCGCCAAGGTCGAGTACTTCAACCCCGGCGGATCCGCGAAGGATCGCATCGCACGGTCGATCGTCGATGCCGCAGAGCGCGAGGGACTGCTCCAACCGGGCGGCACGATCGTCGAGGCCACGAGCGGCAACACCGGGGTCGGCCTCGCGCTGGTCGCGCTGCAGCGCGGCTATCGGATGGTGTTCGTGGTGCCGGACAAGTTCGACGGGCCCAAGGTCGCCACGCTCCGCGCCTATGGCGCCGAGGTCGTCGTCACACCCACGTCGGTGCCGCCTGAGCATCCAGAGTCGTACTACTCGGTCGCCGCGCGGCTGGCCCGCGAGATCCCCGGTGCGTTCAACCCGAACCAGTTCGCGAACCAGAACGGCCCTCGCGGGCACTACGAATCCACCGGCCCGGAGATCTGGTCTGACACGGACGGCCGGGTCACGCACTTCGTCGCGGGCATCGGCACCGGCGGCACGATCAGCGGCACCGGCCGCTACCTCAAGGAGGTGAGCGCCGGACGCGTGCAGGTGATCGGCGCGGATCCCGAGGGCTCCATCTACTCCGGCGATGAGATCCACTCCTATCTCGTCGAGGGCGTCGGGGAGGACTTCCTGCCGGCCACGTTCGATCCCGCCGTGGTCGACGGCTACGAGCGGATCTCCGATGCGGAGTCGTTCGCGATGACCCGTCGGCTCGCGCGCGAGGAGGGCCTGCTCGTCGGCGGCTCCAGCGGCATGGCCGTGGTCGCCGCGCTGCGCGTCGCCGAGGGCCTCGGGGAGGACGACGTGGTCGTCGTGCTGCTGCCCGACCACGGCCGCGGCTATCTCGACAAGCTCTACGACGACGACTGGATGACCGGGCACGGGTTCGCCGTGCCGTCCGCCCCGGCGAGTGCACACGCACTCGCCGAGCCCACATCCTCTTCGCGCCAACAGGATGTGCACTCGCCGGGAGCACATTCTGTCGACGCGCACGCGCCGCACGCCGACCGCCTCCCCGCGCCGACCGAGACCGCACGGCCGTAGCGCACGACTGAACCCGAGAGGATCCCACCATGACCATCGAGACCGACAAGACCGCCACCGCCGCCATCCACGCGGGCCAGGCCGCCGACCCCTACACCGGCGCGGTGATCCCGCCGCTGCACCTCTCGACGACGTTCGTGCAGGACGGGATCGGCGGCCTCCGCCAGGGCTACGAGTACGGCCGCAGCGGCAACCCGACGCGGGACGCGCTGCAGGCGCAGCTCGCCGCGCTCGAGGGCGGCACGCACGCCTACTCGTTCGCCTCGGGCCTCGCCGCGGAGGACACCCTGCTGCGTGCGATCCTGCAGCCGGGCGACCATGTGCTGCTCGGCAACGACGTCTACGGCGGCACGTTCCGGCTCATCTCCCGGGTGCTCGGCGGCTGGGGGATCACGGTGCAGGTCGTCGACATGAGCGACACCGAGGCGGTGCGCGCGGCCGTCGCCGCGAAGGCCCCGCGCGTGCTGTGGGTCGAGACCCCGTCGAACCCGCTGCTGCGCATCTCGGACATCGCCGCGCTCGCGGAGATCGGACACGAGGCCGGATCGGTCGTCGTGGTCGACAACACCTTCGCCACCCCCGCGCTGCAGCGCCCGCTCGCACTCGGAGCCGACGTGGTCGTGCACTCGACGACGAAGTACCTCGGCGGGCACTCCGACGTGGTCGGCGGCGCGGTCGTGCTGCGCGACGCCGAGCTCGCCGAGAAGGTCGGCTTCCTGCAGTTCGCGGTGGGAGCGGTGTCCGGGCCGTTCGACGCCTGGCTCACCACGCGCGGCATCAAGACCCTGCCGGTGCGGATGCGCCAGCACAACGAGAACGCGCAGGCCGTGGCCGAGTTCCTCGCCGCGCATCCCCGCGTCACCGGCGTCTACTACCCCGGCCTGCCCGAGCACCCCGGCCACGAGCTCGCCGCGCGGCAGATGTCGGGCTTCGGCGGCATCGTCTCGGTCGCGCTGGAGTCGGGCGAGGCCGCCCGTCGCTTCGCCGAGTCGACGCGCGTGTTCCAGCTGGCGGAGTCGCTCGGCGGCGTGGAGTCGCTCGTCAACTACCCCGACGCGATGACGCACGCCTCGGTGCGCGGGACCGAGGCGGCCGTGCCCGTGGAGGTCGTGCGCCTCTCGGTCGGCCTGGAGGACGTCGCCGACCTGCTCGCCGACCTGGAGCAGGCCCTGGCCGGCTGAGCGGCCCGCGCCACGGACCAGGGGTCCGGATCACCCCAGGACGGCGGCCGCCAGCGCCGCCAGCCGGGTGGCCGGATCGCCTGCGAGCTCCAGGATCCGCGCCGCGCCGGTGAGCTCCTCGTCGTCGGTCAGCGCGCGCAGCGCCTCATCCATGGCCTCGCGCAGCTCAGGGTCTTCCTCCTCGGGCACGGTGATGCCGTCGTCGAGCCCGAGGAGCACGAGCAGGTCGACCTCCGCCATCGCTTCCGCAGCGAGCGGGGCCTCGCGCCGGAACAGCTCCGCGGCTCGCGAGGACCGGCCCAGGTCGTCGAGCGCGGCGAGATAGGCGAGGAAGTCGAGCGGCCCGCGCTCGGCGATCACGGATCCGGCGAGCTCCGGGTCGAGGAGCCGCTCCGCACTGATCCGCAGCTGCGCGACGAGAGATCCGGATCCGCTTCCCTCGTCCACGAACTCGAACGGATCCGGGAGGACGACGAACTCGGGATGTGCGAGGGAGAAGTCGGAGATCAAGGTGCTCTTGCCGGTGGCGTGCGTGCCGGAGACGACGATGCGCATGTCCGGAGTCTACGGATCCGCAGGTGCTGCAAGGGCCGCTGCGGGCTGCCGCAGGGGCCGCTGCAGTCACCGCGGGGGTTGCAGCGGCCGCGGGGCGCGGGGCTGCAGGTGGGATGCCGCCGGGGCCGTAGCCTGAGGAGATGACGGACATCGCCTGGTCGGACGGACGCTGGACCCACGAGCCCGCAGCGCTCGCCGAGGATCAGGGCGACCTCGTCGTCACCGCCGTCGAAGGCAGCGATGCGTGGCGGATCACGTCGTACGGGTTCGTGCACGACAGCGAGCACGCGCTCGTGGTGCCGTTCGCCGTGGACACGGCCGTGGAGGTGGAGTTCACGGCGGCGTTCTCCGCCCAGTTCGACCAGGCGGGAGCGTTCGTGCGCGTCTCGGACGAGCGCTGGGTCAAGGCGGGCGTCGAATTCGCCGACGGGCGGCCGCAAGTGGGCGCCGTGGTCACCGACGGGATGTCGGATTGGTCACTCGCCCCGGTACCGGAGTGGGCCGATCGTCGCATCCTCGTGCGGGTGAGCCGTGGTACGGACGCGCTCACGGTGCGCGCCGGAATCGTCGGCGAGCCGCTCCAGCTCGTGCGCGTGCTGCCGTTCGCGTCGTCGCTCGTCGCGGAGGCGGGCCCGTTCGTGTGCGCGCCGACGCGGGCCGGTCTCGCCGTGCGACTGCACGCCTGGCGTGTGGTCGAGGCCGACGGCTCGCTGCACTGATCCGTCGCCGGCGCGAGACGCGTCGGTGCGGCCTTCCGATCGGCGGGAACGTGATTCCTCGTGGGGCGCGGAATACCCCTGGGGGGTATATGGTTGTGACCATAGGATACCCGGACGGGGTATCGAACGGAGGAGATGACATGACCACCACCGAGTACCAGGTGACCGGGATGTCCTGCGGGCATTGCGAGATGTCCGTGCGCCGGGAGGTCGGCAAGATCGCCGGCGTCGAAGGCATCGAGGTGAGCGCGTCGACCGGCCGCCTCGTGGTGACGTCCACGACGGGTCTCGATGACGCGAGTGTCTTCGCCGCGGTCGACGAGGCCGGCTACCGGGCGGTTCACGCCTGATGAACGCCGCGGGACGACTGGGCCTCTACGGCGCCGGGCTCGCGGCGGCGTTCGCCGTGGCGTTCGGCGCCGCGGCACTCGTCGCCCCGCGCGACGCCGCACCGCAGAACACCATGCACGAGGAGGAGACCGAGATGGGCCAGCACGACGCGCACGGATCCGGCGCACAGGGATCCATGGACCACAGCGCGCACGCGGCGGCGGGGGAGAGCCTCGCAGGCGTGTCCCTCTCTGCCGGCGGGTACACGCTCCCTCCGGTCTCCGCGCCTGGCGCTGTGGGGGAGCTGGGGGCGCTGAGCTTCCGGATCCTCGACGCCGCAGGCGCCCCGGTCACGGCCTACACGCCGCAGCACGAGAAGGATCTGCACCTGATAGTCGTGCGCAGCGACGGCACCGGGTTCCGGCACGTGCACCCCGTGCTCGACACCGCCACCGGCACCTGGAGCATTCCCTGGGCGTGGGACGCCGCCGGGACGTACCGGGTCTTCGCGGACTTCGCGGCCGCGGGTGCGGATCCGGTCACCCTCACCCGCACGATCGACATCGCCGGCCTGTTCGCACCCGTCGTCCCCGCGACGAGCACCCGAGCGAACGCCGACGGCTTCGACGTCAGCATCGACGGCTCTCTCGAGCCCGGATCCGCCTCCGTGCTGACCGTGACGGTCCGTCGCGACGGCGCTCCCGTCACCACGTTGCAGCCCTACCTCGGCGCCTACGGGCACCTCGTCGCGCTGCGCGAGGGCGACCTCGCCTACCTGCACGTGCATCCGGAAGGCGCGGCTCCGACGCCCGGCGCGACGTCGGGACCCGACGTCCGTTTCTCCGCCCACGTGGGCACTGAGGGCCGCTACCTGCTCTACTTCGACTTCCAGGTGGAGGGAGCCGTGCACACGGCCGCCTTCGTCCTCGACACGACGACGCGCGCCCACTGACCCGGCGCGACCGACCTGCAACGAAAGGAGACGCACCCATGAACGCGAACAGCGTGGAGCTCGAGATCGGCGGGATGACCTGCGCCTCCTGCGCGAACCGCATCGAGAAGACCCTGAACAAGCTCGACGGGGTCACCGCTGTGGTGAACTACGCGACCGAGAAGGCGAAGGTGTCGCTGCCGGACGGGTTCGACCCGTCCACGCTCATCGCCCAGGTCGAGGACATCGGCTATTCCGCCGTGCTCCCGAAGCCCGCGCTCCCCGAGACGGCCGAGGGGCCGGATCCGGAGACCGATGACCCGGAGCTGCGCTCTCTGCGCACCCGGCTGCTGGTCAGCACGATCCTCACGGTGCCCGTCATCGCGATGGCGATGATCCCCGCGCTGCAGTTCACGTACTGGCAGTGGGCGTCGCTGGCGCTCGCCGCACCCGTGATCGTGTGGGGCGCGTGGCCGTTCCACCGTGCCGCGTGGCTGAATCTGCGTCACGGGGCCGCGACCATGGACACGCTCATCTCGATGGGCACGCTCGCCGCGTTCGGGTGGTCGCTGTACGCCCTGTTCCTCGGCGCCGCGGGCATGCCGGGGATGCGGCACGAGTTCTCGCTCACCCTGCAAGCCGGTGATGGCAGCGGCAACATCTACCTCGAGGTGGGTGCGGGCGTGACCGTCTTCATCCTGGCCGGACGGTACTTCGAGAAGCGCTCCAAGCGGCGTGCGGGCGCGGCGCTGCGCGCACTGCTCGAGCTCGGCGCGAAGGATGTGGCGGTGCTGCGGCCTTCGGCGGGCTCCGGGACCGGGGCGGGCTCCGGGACAGAAGAGGTCCGGATCCCGATCGCGCAGCTCGCAGCCGGTGACGAGTTCGTCGTGCGTCCGGGTGAGAAGATCGCCACGGACGGTGTCGTCGTCTCCGGATCCTCCGCGGTGGACGCGTCGATGCTCACCGGTGAATCCGTGCCGGTCGAGGTCGGCGCGGGCGACGCGGTGGCCGGAGCGACCGTCAACGCCGGCGGGCGCCTGGTGATCCGCGCGACGAGGATCGGATCCGACACGCAGCTCGCGCAGATGGCCCGACTCGTCGAAGACGCCCAGACCGGCAAGGCCGAGGTGCAGCGCCTCGCGGATCGGATCAGCGGCGTGTTCGTGCCGATCGTGATCGCGATCGCCGTGGTGACGCTCGGCGCCTGGCTCGGAGCCGGCTTCCCCGCCACGGCGGCGTTCACCGCCGCGGTCGCCGTGCTCGTGATCGCCTGCCCGTGCGCCCTGGGCCTCGCCACGCCGACCGCGCTGCTCGTGGGTACAGGGCGGGGCGCCCAGATGGGGATCCTGATCAAGGGTCCGGAAGTGCTGGAATCCACCCGCCGCGTGGACACGATCGTGCTCGACAAGACCGGCACCGTGACGAGCGGGCGCATGGAGGTCACGGGCGTCATCGCGGAGGAGGGAACGGATCCGGCCGAGCTGCTGCGTCTCGCTGGTGCGCTGGAGAACGCGTCGGAGCACCCCATCGCGCAGGCCGTCGCCCGTGCTGCGACGGCGGCTTCGGCCACTCGGGCACTCGACGGGACGACCGCGGATCCGCTTCCCGAGGTCGACTCCTTCCAGAATCTCGAGGGCCGCGGTGTGCAGGGCATCGTCGACGGGCACGCCGTGCTCGTCGGCCGGGAGGCGCTGCTCGCGGACTGGGCGCAGCGCCTGAGCCCCCGGGTCGCGGCCGCGAAGGCCGAGGCCGAAGCGGGAGGCAAGACCGTCATCGCGGTCGGGTGGGACGGATTCGCCCGCGGCATCGTCGTGATCGCCGACACCGTGAAGCCCACGAGCGCCGACGCGGTCGCCCAGCTCAAGCGCCTCGGCCTCACGCCGATCCTGCTCACCGGCGACAACGAGGCGGTCGCTCGGCGGATCGCCGCGGAGGTCGGCATCGACGAGGTGATCGCCGAGGTGCTGCCCGAGGGCAAGGTCGACGTGGTGACCCGGCTGCGGGCCGAGGGGCGCGTGGTGGCGATGGTCGGGGACGGGGTGAACGATGCTCCTGCGCTCGCCACGGCCGACCTCGGCATGGCGATGGGCACGGGAACCGACGTCGCGATCGAGGCGAGCGACATCACGCTCGTGCGGGGCGACCTGCGGGCCGCGGCCGACGCGATCCGGCTCTCCCGGCGCACGCTGGGCACGATCAAGACGAACCTGTTCTGGGCCTTCGCCTACAACGTCGCCGCGATCCCGATCGCTGCGCTGGGCCTGCTGAACCCGATGCTCGCGGGAGCCGCCATGGCATTCTCCAGCGTGTTCGTGGTCGGCAACAGCCTGAGGCTGCGCCGATTCCGCTGAGCGCCCTCCTCTCATCGAGTCGTCCCCCTGAGCACGACCTATAGACCGTGCTCAGGGGGACGACTCGTAAATGGGGGGCGCCGGGCGACCGGTCAGGCGCCGTGCCAGAAGATCGCGATCCCGGCGTTCAGCACGGCGAGGGCGCCGATCGTCCAGAAGGCCGTGGCGGTCGGCCGGCCGGCGCGCTCCCGCGTGATGACGACGCCGAAGGCGCCGCCGATGGCGAGGGCGACCACCAGCTTCACCCCGAGCTTGAGGTAGTCGAGGTGCACGCCGGCGGGGAAGGGGATCGCGAGCAGCAGTCCGGACGCGATCATCACCCCCAGCCCCGTGCGGAACAGCGTCGTGGTGACGTAGCGTCGTCGCACCGCCTGTGCGGCCCAGCCGCCGAGCAGCAGAGCGAAGCCGACGAGGTGCACGAGCACGAGGAACTCGCGCAGCAGGGTCAACAGGTCCAAGAGGTCTCCGTTCGGATCGGTCAGAGCGCGGCGGTCTTGCCGCCGTCGACGGGCAGGACCACGCCGGTCACGAAGGATGCGGCGGGTGAGGCCAGCCAGGCGATCGCCTCGGCGACCTCCTCGGGGCGCCCCATCCGCTGCATCGGGATGAACCGGCCGATGCGTTCGCGCACCTCCGCGGGCTGGTCGAGCACCGAGCCCGACGCGATCGGCCCCGGCGCGACGGCGTTCACGCGCACGCCCCGGGCGGCCTCGTCGAGCGCCGTGGTGCGGGTGAGGCCGACGACGCCGTGCTTGGCGGCGGCATAGGCCGACATGCCGGGGGCACCGCCGATGCCTGCGGTGGAAGCGACGTTCACGACGGCCCCACCGTCGCGGATCGCAGCGAGCTCCGCGCGCAGGCACCGGGACAGGCCCAGCAGGTCGACCGCGAGCACCTGGGCGAACTCCACGTCGTCGATCTCGGTGAGCGGACGAGGCAGGTGCGCGATGCCGAGGTTGTTCACTGCGACGTCGATCCCCTCCGGGGCGTGCACGGCCAGGAACTCCGCTAGCGCGCCCGCCTCGGCGGCGTCGAACGCGACCGCTTCCGCGTCGTGACCGTCGCCGCGCAGCGCGTCCGCGAGTGCGGCCAGTGGATGCGGTCGGCGCGATACCAGGAGAATCCGATGCCCTTCCGCAGCGAGCCGGCGTGCGACGGCCTCGCCGATGGCGCCGTTCGCGCCGACGACGAGCGCGGTGCTCATGACGCGTCCTCCGCGGCCGCGGTGCGCGGACCTCGCCGCGGCCTGTCCCGGGGCAGCAGGAACGTTGCTGCGATCAGCCAGGCTCCGCCCCCGAAGCGCACGATCGGCAGCAGCGCCTGCAGCGGGTCGATCACGAGCGAGAGGAACGACAGCTCGCCCACGGCCGCGAGCACGAGCCCGGCCAGCGCGAGCCGGCGCGGGATCAGCCGCAGGATGAACGCCGGCACGGCGATGCCGGCGATCAGCAGTCCCATGCCCACGGCGTAGCCGACACCGCCGAGCCCGAAGGCGAGTCGCCCGAGGGTCGCGGCGCTGCCGGGATCGGCGGCATCGGGACCGGAGGCGAGCGCCCAGGTCACGAGGGCCGAGACGAGCAGCAGCAGTGAGGCGCCGATCCCGCCGTACAGGCCGATGACCGGGCCGGGCACGCGCACGCCGAGGCGCAGCTGGCGGGCATAGATCGAGGCGGCGAGGATCCCCAGCGGCACGGCGGCGCCGAGTTGCAGAGTCGCCGCGATGCGGATCGGCAGGGCGTGGGCGGTGTACCAGCTCGCGACGTCGGCGGCGGAGGCGAACGGCGCAGGAACCGACCCGGTGCCCACGAGCAGCACCACGACGCCGGCGATGGTCAGGGCGAAGGTGACGATCGCGAGCGGGCCCAGCGGGGGCCCGCCGGGGCGACGGGAAGCAGGCGAAGAATCGGTCATGACTGAAATGATGCATGGCATGAATCATTCTGTCAAGAGGACTATGCTGGACCCATGGATGCCGCTCGCCGACCCGCACGCACGGGGTTCCTGCTGTCCCAGCTCGGCGCATTCGCCTCCGCGCGATTCGCCGAACTCGTGAAGCCGGTCGGCCTCACGCCGGCGACGGCCGGGGTGCTACGGATCCTGATGCAGAACCCCGGGCTCAGTCAGCGGGCGCTGGCGGACCGGCTCGGCGCCGTGCCCAGTCGGGTGGTCGTGCTCGTCGACACTCTCGAGGCGGCCGGCCTGGTGTCGCGGACACGCGATCCCGACGATCGCCGCCACCACCGCCTCGATCTCACCGAGGATGGCCGTGCCACTCTGCGGACCCTCCGCGCGGCGGCGGAGCAGCAGAACGCCGACGTCCTGAGCCCTCTGGATCCGGCCGAGCGCGAGGCGTTCGCCGCCCTCGTGACCCGCCTCGCCGCCGCGCACGGACTCGATCCCGAGGTGCATCGCGGATACGGCGGCGGAGGTCGCACCGACTGACCCGACCCGGCAGAAAGTTCCCGCACCCCCTACCGATTCACCGAATCGATTCGATACCATGGGAAACGGCCTGCCGTGACCGATCACGGCGGGCCTTGCTTCGTCCCCCGCCGATCCCCGCCCGAAGAGTTCCGCATGTCCACGTCCCTCACCACCGGCCGCCCCTGGCGCGTCATCCTGGCCTTCGCCGTCCCCCTGCTGATCGGTAATGTCGTGCAGCAGCTCTACCAGTTCGCCGACGCGATCGTCGTCGGCCGCCATCTCGGCGTCGACTCGCTCGCCGCCGTGGGCGCGACCGGCAGCCTGATCTTCCTGCTGATCGGCTTCGCATGGGGACTCAGCAGCGGCTTCGCGATCCCGACCGCGCAGGCATACGGCGCGGGCGATCACGCCGCGGTGCGACGGTCGGTCGCCACGGGCACGCTGCTGACCGCCGCGACGAGCATCATCATCTCGGTCGGCGCCCCCCTCGTGACCGCGCCGCTGCTCGCCCTGCTGCAGACGCCCGAGGTGCTGATGCCCGAGGCGACCGTGTTCACTCAGGTCACCTTCATCGGCGGCAGCACGATCATGTTCTTCAACTACCTCTCCGCGGTGATCCGCGCGATCGGCGACTCGCGCACCCCACTCGTGTTCCTCACCGTCTCCTGCGCGCTGAACATCGTGCTCGTGATCCTCATGGTCGGCACGTTCGAATGGGGCGTCGCGGGCGCCGCCTGGGCCACCGTCGTCGCGCAGGGCGTCTCGGTCGTGCTGTGCCTCGTGTACGTGTGGCGCAAGCTCCCGGTGCTGCATGCGCACCGCGCCGACTGGCGGGTCACCCGCGACGACATCGTCCAGCACCTGCGCCTCGGCCTCCCGATGGGCTTCCAGGCCTCGATCATCGCGATCGGCACGATCACCGTGCAGGTCGCGCTGAACATGCTCGGCCCCGTCGCCGTCGCCGCATACACGACCGCCTCCCGCGTGGACAGCATCGCAGTCGCGTTCCTCGCCTCGATCGGACTCGCCGCCTCGATGTACGCGGCGCAGAACCTCGGCGGACGTCGGCCCGACCGCATTCGCCGCGGCGTGACGCAGGCGATCTGGATGGCCGTCATCACGGCCGTCGTGCTCGGAGCGCTGCTGGTGCTGTTCGGATCCTCGATGGTGCGCGTGTTCATCGGCGACGGATCCGACGAGGTCGTGCGCCTCGCCGCCCTCATGCTGCTGATCAACGGTGTCAGCTACACCGCGCTCGGAGTGCTGTTCGTGCTGCGCGGCGTCCTGCAGGGCCTCGGGCACACGCTCATCCCGACCGTCACCGGCGTGATCGAGCTCGTGATGCGCGTCGGGGCCGCCGTCGTGCTCGGTGCCCTCATCGGCTACCCCGGCGTCGCGCTGAGCAACCCGCTCGCCTGGCTGGGCGCGGCGGCGCTGCTCATCCCCGCGTACGTGAAGGCGCATCGCGAACTGGCGCGGATGCCCGTGGATCCGATCGAGGTCACCCCGACCACGGCGATCCCGGTCATCGGCCCGACCGACGGTTCCATGGTCGTCGACGCCGTCATCACGGCCTCCGTTCCGGTGGTGAGGGCGAAGCCTCGGCTCAAAGTCGGACGGCGCTGAGGGCGGACCGGGGCTGACCGCGAACCCCGCACCGTGCTCCGATCTCCGCCGGGCGCTTGCGGTGAGAGCGTGCGGTCGAGCACTCTGGAGTTCTTGGGGGGACCGTCGGCGTGCGAGGAGCTCCCCCATATGACCCAGCGGATCACCCCCAACATCTGGTGCGACCATGCTGCCGAGGAGGCCGGGGCCTTCTACGCGTCGGTGTTCGACCGCACCACTTCGCGGGTCGTCGCGCGCTACCCCGTCGACGGACTGCCGGAGTTCCAGCGCTCGTTCGCTGGGAAGCCGCTCACCGTGGACGTGGAGATCGACGGCTACCGGATCACCTTGATCAACGCCGGATCCGAATTCGCGCCGAACCCGGCGATCTCGTTTCTGTTGAGTGTGGATCCGCGCCGCTTCGACGATGAGAATGCCGCGCGGGCCTGGATCAACCGCACCTGGACCAGACTCGGCGAAGACGGCCTCGTGCTGATGGACATCGGGGAGTACTTCTTCAGCGGTCTGTACGGCTGGGTCGAGGATCGTTACGGGGTCAGCTGGCAGCTGAAGCTGATGGACCGCGATGCCGAGCCCGCGCCGCTGATCACCCCGATGCTCGTGTTCGGCGGGCCCGTGCGGAACAGGTCGCAGGAGGCGATCGGGCTGTACGGCGAGCTGCTGCCGCCGTCGGGGATCACCCGTCAGGTCGAGTATCCGGTGACCGAGCCTCCGCACGTCGACGAGCCGATCATCTACTCCGAGTTCCTGCTCGCCGGGCAGCGCTTCGCGGCTTTCGATTCTCCCGTCGACAGGGACTTCACGTTCACTCCCGGGTTCTCATTGCAGATCGACTGCGACGGACAGGAGGAGATCGACCGGATCTGGGAGGCGCTCAGCGCCGTGCCGCAGGCCGAGCAGTGCGGCTGGCTCGTGGACCGGTTCGGCGTGAGCTGGCAGGTCGTGCCCGCGAATCTCGGCGAGCTGATGC
This sequence comes from Microbacterium sp. 2MCAF23, assembly GCF_052115565.1. NCBI lineage: Bacteria > Bacillati > Actinomycetota > Actinomycetes > Micrococcales > Microbacteriaceae > Microbacterium > Microbacterium sp. 2MCAF23. Next base: position 52,041 of record NZ_JBFRGY010000017.1, read on the forward strand.
AACGGCCGAACGCGTACGAGCACTTGATGCGTATGGGACGGATCGTCATCGCCGACCTCTGAGCCGCCCGGACCCCGGCCGCTCTGCCGGCGCCGGATCCCCTCGTTCGGGTCGCGATGACTTCGTTCAGGTCGCAATATCTGCTGTTTCCGGCGGCTGGGAACAGCAGATATTGCGATCTGAACTCGAGGATCGCGACCTGAGCCGGATCCGGGAGCGCGGCGAGCGGGTTCAGCGGATGGCGAGGAAGCCCAGCACCGCGCTCGCCACGGCCAGCACGGCGAGGACGATCGCCGGGGTCGCCGTCTCCTTGCGGCGCAGGTGCACGACGACGGCGCCGAGCATGATGACTGCGAGACCGGTGCCGGCGAGCGGGGTGAGGATCGGGGCGATCCCGGTCGCGAGCGGCAGGATGAGCCCGATCGCGCCCACGACCTCGAGGGCGGCGATCGCCTTGATCGAGCCTGCGGAGAAGTCCTCGGTCCAGGCCATCCCGCGCTCGGCGAGCACCGGCTTCGGGGTGATCAGCTTCATGCCGCCGCCGCCCAGCATGGCGAGGGTGAGCAGCGCGTTGACGATCCACAGGGCGATCAGCATGAGGTTCCTTCTTGTTATCGATCGTCACCTTGTTACGATCAGTAAGTAAAGAATGGGGCATCGTGGGGACGCGTACAAAAGGCACATCGGTGTCACCGGCGCACAGGGGCAGAACCGTGAGCGAGCCGGCGCCCGCCGCGCCTGCGGATCTCTCCGAGTACGAGCGCTCGTGCGAGGGGCAGCCAGGCGGTCCCGAGGTGGGGCGCATGATCCGCGACGTTCTCGACCGGGTAGGGGACAAGTGGTCGCTGCTGGTCGTCGCCACCCTCGGCGACGACGTGATGCGGTTCAGCGACCTGCTGCGGCACATCCCCGGGATCTCCCAGCGCATGCTCACCCTGACGCTGCGCCAGCTCGAGCGCGACGGGCTCGTGATCCGCACCGCCTACGCAGAAGTCCCGCCACGGGTGGAGTATCGGCTCACGGCTCTCGGCAGCACCTTCGTCGAGATCGCGCACACGATCGCACAGTGGGCGATCGCCAACCACGCCACGATCGAGCAGTCCCGCGCCGACTACGACGCGCGCTGACGTCCGCTCGCAGCCCCTCAGGGTTTCGAAGCGCGCAAATGGCTGGATCCGGGCCGGATCCACAGCAAAGTGCGCGCTCTGAAACGACAGGGGAGCGGCCCGGTCAGCGGTGGTCGCGGTCGTGGTGCTGACCGGACTCGTCGCCGCTCGCGATGCGCTCGGCCTCGCGAGCGCGCAGATCCACGCGGCGGATCTTGCCGGAGATCGTCTTCGGCAGCTCCGGCACGAACTCGATGATCCGCACCCAGAGGTGCGGGGAGAGCTGGCCTCGGGCGTAGGCGAAGATCGAGCCGGCGGTCGCGGTGAGGTCGTCGTGCGCCGACGCGGTCAGCAGCACATACGCCTTCGGCACCGCGAGGCGGGTCGGATCCGGGCTCGGCACGACCGCCGCCTCCATGACGTCCGGGTGCTCGAGCAGCACCGACTCGAGCTCGAAGGGCGAGATCTTGTAGTCGGACGCCTTGAACACGTCGTCCGCGCGCCCGACGTACGTCAGGTACCCCTCGGCGTCGCGGGTCGCGATGTCGCCCGTGTGGTGGAAGCCGCCCTCGCGTGAGCGCGCGGTGGCATCGGGATCCGCGTAGTACCCGGCCATGAGCCCGAGCGGGCGCTCCGCGAGGTCGAGGCAGATCTCGCCCTCGGCCACGCCATCCGCGTCGCCGTCCACGCGCGCCCCGGTGACCGGATCCACCAGCACCACCGGGTATCCGGGCAGCGGGCGACCCATGGATCCGTCCTTCACGACCTGACCCGGCGAGTTGCCCACGCAGGCCGTCATCTCGGTCTGCCCGAAGCCGTCGCGGATCGTGCCGCCCCAGGCCTGACGCACGCGACCGATGACCTCGGGGTTCAGCGGTTCGCCGGCGCCGACGAGTTCACGCGGCGGGTGCGGGAGTCGTCCGAGATCGGCCTGGATCAGCATGCGCCACACCGTCGGCGGGGCGCAGAACGTCGTGACGCGGTGCTGCTCCATGACCTCCATGAGCGTGTTCGCGTCGAAGCGGTCGTAGTTGTAGACGAACACGGTGGCCTCGGCGAGGAACGGCGAGTAGAAGCTCGACCAGGCGTGCTTGGCCCAGCCGGGCGAGGAGATGTTCAGGTGCACATCGTCCTCGCGCACGCCCAGCCACCACATGGTCGACAGGTGCCCGACCGGATACGACACGTGCGTGTGCTGCACGAGCTTCGGCCGGCTGGTCGTGCCCGAGGTGAAGTACAGCAGGCTCGTGTCACCGGCCGGGGTGGGACCGTCGGGTTCGTAGTCGTTCTCGGCGTCGTTCGAGCCGGCGAAGTCGTGCCAGCCGGCGGGCGCCGCCGCGCCAGACGTGTCGGGCACGGCGATGCGCTCGATGTCTTCGGGCAGCTCGGAGACGCGGTCGGCGAGGGATCCGAGCGTCACGATCGCGCGTGCCTCGCCCTTCTCCGCGCGGTAGGCCAGATCCGCGGGGGAGAGCAGCGTCGAAGTGGGGATCGCGACCGCCCCGACCTTGGTGAGGCCGAGCATCGTCTCCCACAGATCGATCGTGTTGCCGAGCATCACGATCACGTGGTCACCGCGGCGGATCCCGAGGCCCTGCAGCCAGTTAGCGACCTGGTTCGAGCGGCGCGCGAGCTCGCCGTAGGTCCAGCTTCTGCTCGTCAGATCGGCCGAGACGATCTGCACCGCAGGCCGGTTCGGCGCCTCGCCGGCCACGACGTCGAACCACTCCAGGGCGAAGTTGAACTCGGGCAGCGCGGGCCAGTGGAAGACCGCGCGGGCGCCCGCGTAATCGGAGGCGTGCGCGAGCAGCAGGTCGCGGGCGGAGCGGATCGCGGCGGTCGCGGCTGTGGCGGGGCGGGGCTGGCTCATGGAGCCATCTTCGTCCGGATCCCGCGGATCCGCGCGCCTTGATCGCCGTTTCGAAGCGCGCGAATGACCCTTCCCGGCCTCGGGTCACGGCAATTCGCGCGCTTCGAAACGGGGCGGCCCGCCGCGGCGACGCTCGATACGCTGGCAGGGACCCTCTGCATCCGCTGAACGGAGACCCATGAGTGCCCCCTCGAGCCCGCTGTTCGTCCCCATCGGCAATGAGCCGCGCGACTACGCCTGGGGCCGGGTGGACGGCGTCGCGGGCGTGCTCGGGACCGCGGGCACCGGTGGCCCGGAGGCGGAGCTGTGGCTCGGCGCGCACCCCGGATCCCCGGCGCGCACCGTCGCCGGCGAACCCTGGGCGACGCTGCTGGACTGGGAGAACGAGAGCGGCTCCCGCCTGCCGTACCTGCTCAAGATCCTCGTGTCGGGCGCGCCCCTGTCGCTCCAGGCGCATCCCACCCCGGCCCAGGCCGAGACCGGATTCGCCGACGAGAACGCCCGTGGCATCCCGCTCACCGCCGCGCACCGAAACTACAAGGATCCCTATGCCAAGCCCGAGCTGATCGTCGCCCTCGAGGACGGCTTCGAGGCGCTGTGCGGCTTCCGTCCCGTCGCCGAGATCCTCGCCGATGTGGACGCCCTCGCGGCGCGTTCCGGATCCGACTCGCTGGCGCCCTGGCGCGAGGAGCTGGCCGGCCCCGACGGGCTGCGCGCCGGGTTCTCCTGGCTGCTGGCCGGCGGTGCGGCCGTGGACCTCGCCGTCGCCGCACTCGTGGCCGCGGCGTCGGGTGACGGCCGCTTCGAGCTGATCACGCGCCTCGCCGAGGCCTACCCCGGCGACCCCGGCATCGCCGTCGCCCTGATGCTGCACCACATCACGCTCGCCGCGGGGGAGTCGCTCTGGCTGCCCGCAGGCAACATCCATGCCTATCTGCGCGGTGCCGGCGTCGAGCTCATGGGCCCGAGTGACAACGTGCTGCGCGGCGGGCTCACCCCCAAGCACGTCGACACCGCCGAGCTCGAGCGCGTGCTGACCTTCACCGCGTCGGAGGACGACCACCTCGTCCCCGTCGAGATCGCCGAGAACGTGCGCAGTTACCGGCCACGCATCCATGCCTCCGGCGCTGGCGTGCCGTTCGAGCTGATCGCGGTCACCGGCGCCGCCGCGATCGCGCTGGCCGGCCCCTCGATCGCGATCGCCACGGACGGATCGTTCACCCTGTCCGCCGGCGACGAGACAGCGGACGTGCCCCGCGCCGCCTCCGTGTTCGTGAGCCGGGCGGCGCACGTGCAGGTGACCGGATCCGGCCGGCTCTGGATCGCCACCGCGGGCTGACGCGACGTCCGCGCGAGCGCGCGGCGTTTCGTCGCTTCGACTCGCTGCGCTCGCTCAGTGCGGCGCTCGGCCGGCCTCGCCCGGTCCCTGAGCCTGTCGAAGGGCGCTCGACGACCCCGCGGGAAGCGTCTTCGCGGCGCGGAACCCCGTAACGTATTACCGTGAATCACCCCGTCTCCCGTCGCCTCCTGGGACTGTCCGTGCAGGAGTGGGCCCTCGTCGGGATCACGATCATCTGGGGCGGCACGTTCCTCGTCGTGCACACGGCGATGCAGCATTCCGGGCCGTGGTTTTTCGTGGGGTTCCGGTTCCTCGCCGCGGGAGTGTTCGCCGCGGCCGTCTTCTGGCGCTCGCTGCGCGGGATGACGTGGCGCGAGCTCGGGGCCGGCGCGGCCATCGGCGCCGCGATCTACGGCGGCTACGGGCTGCAGACCGCGGGCTTGCAGACGATCGACTCCAGCACCAGCGCGTTCATGACCGCGTTCTACGTGCCGCTCGTTCCGCTGCTGCAGTGGCTGGTGCTGCGCAAGCCGCCGAGGGCGCTGACCCTGGTGGGGGCGGGCCTGGCGTTCGTCGGCCTGCTGCTGGTGGCCGGCATCGGATCCCGCGGCATCCAGCTGGGCGAGGGCGAGATCCTCACCCTCATCAGCACGCTGCCGATCGCGGGGGAGATCATCCTGATCAGCCTCTTCGGCGGGCGCTTCGACGTGGGGCGGCTGACGGTGGTGCAGCTGCTCACCGCGTCGCTGCTGGGCTTCGCCACCATGCCCGCCGTCGGCGAGGCGATCCCCGCCTTCGACCCGGTCTGGCTGTTCGCCGGTCTCGGCATGGGCGTCGCGAGCGGTCTGATCCAGCTCACGATGAACTGGGCGCAGCGCTCGGTCTCCGCGACCCGCGCGACCATCATCTACACCGGCGAACCGGTGTGGGCCGGGGTGGTCGGGCGCATCGCGGGGGAGCGGATCCCGCCGCTCGCCATCCTCGGAGCGGCCCTCATCATCGCGGGCACCCTGCTCAGCGAGCTGCAACCGCGCCGCAAGGACGGACGCACCGCCGAGGATCCGGATCCGGATCCGGATGCGGAAGCGGGCGATCGGGATCCGGATGCGCCGGAGCCCGCCTCCCGAGCGGGCGCCTAGGATCCCGCGCGTAGACTGGCAGGGTCCGCCCGTCCATCGGGGCGGCCGTAGAACCCGTCGAAGCGGTTGCTGAGGCCTGGTCCCCGAGACCGCGCGACGGGCTCGAAGCACAGGGACCCGAGGATCCGTCATGCCCGCCACCCGCACGTTCCAGCTGCGCACGATGTCCATGGGCACCGTGCAGCTCGCGCGCGCCGTTTTCGCCGCCGTCGCGGCGCTCATGATCACGTTCACCGCGGACCACTCGGCGGTCGTCGGGCTCTCGGTGTTCAGCGGTTTCGCTCTCGTCACGGCGCTGATCCACATGCTCGCCGCATGGCTGGTGGCGCCCGCGGGCTGGCGCTGGCCGCACGTGCTGCTCGCCGTGATCTCCGTCATCACCGGCATGGCCGGGGGAGTGCCCGCGTGGCGCTCCACGCCCCTGTTCTTCGTCGTCGTGATCGCGTGGGGTGCGCTGAGCGGGCTCGTCGAGCTCCTCGCCGGACTCCGTGCCCGCCGTCAGGCCCGCGCCGGGACCGCGCCGGCGGTCGTCGCCGACGGCGCCCGCGACGCGATCCTGATCGGGTCCCTGAGCCTGGCGCTCGCGGTCGGTCTGCTGTGCGTGCCGACGACCTACGCACTCAACTACTCCATCGCCGAGGCCGGCTCGTTCACGCTGACCGGGATCACCCTGGCCGTGGGCATCTTCGGCGCGTACGCGGCCGTCGTCGCGGTGTTCCTCGGCATCGCAGGGCTCAGCCCCCGCTCCCGCTCCACTGGTTCGGGCATCGACACCGCCGGCACGGCGCCGGCCGAGAACGAAGGATCCGCATGACCGAGAAGACCAGGCGCAGGGATCTGTTCCGGCCGGTGCAGCTGATCGGGCTGTCGCTGCTGTGCGGCGTCTTCGCCGGCGTCGTCACGCTGATCGCCACGGGCGCCTTCACCGACAAGGTGATGCGCGCCGTCGACAAGGGCACCTACGCGGCCATCCCGCCGTGGAACCTCGCCTTCATCGTGACCGGCGGGATCTTCATCGCGGCCCTGCTGATCCTCTCGATCCTGATCCTTGCGGTGGATCCGGCGGACTTCACCAAGACCCACGACCGCCCGGTGCTCTATGACAAGGTCGACGACACCGCAGCCGCACCGGGAACGACGGGCACGGTCGATGCCGACTCGGACGACGCATCCGGGTCCGCGGAGGGCGACGCGCCGAAGGCGTAGTCGACCGGGAATAGCCCGGATCCGGAACGCCTTGACCCCAGGGTGAGCATGACGATCGATCGCGCCTCTGTCGGACTCCGATCCGATCGCGGCCCGGTGCTGCTCTCGCTCATGCTCGCGATGGGTCTCATCGCGATGGATGCGACGATCCTGGCCACGGCCGTGCCGAGCGTGGTGCGCGACCTCGGCAGCTACCAGCAGTTCCCCTGGCTGTTCTCGATCTACCTGCTCGCGCAGGCCGTGAGCGTACCGATCTACTCCAAGCTCGCCGACACGGTCGGCCGCAAGCCGATCGTGCTCTTCGGGATCGCCCTGTTCCTGGTCGGATCCATCCTGTGCGGACTCGCGTGGAGCATGACCTCGCTCATCCTGTTCCGATTGGTGCAGGGGGTCGGCGCAGGGGCCGTCGGGCCGATGGTCGCGACCATCGTCGGCGACATCTACACGCTGTCCGAGCGCGCCGTCGTGCAGGGATACATCGCCAGCGTCTGGGCGCTGTCCTCGGTGATCGGCCCGGCGCTGGGCGGGTTGTTCGCCCAGTTCGACGCCTGGAGGCTGATCTTCTTCATCAACATCCCGCTCTGCCTGATCGCGGGATGGATGCTGGTGAGGCATTTCCATGAGCAGATCGACAAGCACCGGCATCGGATCGACTATCTCGGCGCGGGGCTGCTGACGATCGGTCTGACCGGCATCATCCTCGGCATCCTCGAGGGCGGCAACGCCTGGGCCTGGCTGTCGGTCCCGAGCCTGGTCTGCTTCGTCGGCGGTGCGCTGGCGCTCGTGGCCTTCGCGCTCGTGGAGCGCCGCGCGGCCGAGCCGATCATCGACCTGCGGCTCATCTCGCGCCGCCTCATCCTCACCACGACGCTCGCCTCGCTCGCGATCGGCGCCCTGCTCACGGGCATCACGAGCTTCGCGCCGGCGTATCTGCAGGGTGCGATCGCGGTGCCGCCGCTGCTGGCAGGGCTCGCCGTGGCCGCGCTCACCCTGGGCTGGCCGCTCTCGGCCGCCAACGCCGGGCGGCTGTATCTGCGGCACGGGTTCCGCTTCACGGCGCTGATCGGGGCGTCGATCGCCGTGCTCGCCGCGATCGGGCTGGCGCTGATCGGGCCGTATCCGAACGCCTACACGCTCGCCGCGGTCGCCTTCGTGATCGGCTTCGGCCTGGGCTGGACCGCCGCGCCCACGCTCATCGTCGCGCAGGCATCCGTCGGCTGGGGCGAGCGCGGCGCGGTCACCGGGATGAACACGTTCGCCCGTTCGGCCGGCAGCGCCGTGGGCGTGGCGGTGTTCGGTGCGATCTCGAACGCGATCATCGCCTCCGGTGGCGGATCCGAGGACCCGGCGACCGTCGTGCACGCCTCGACCTGGGTGTTCATCGCGGCGGCCGTGACCGCAGCGCTCATGCTGGTGGCGATCCTCGCGATGCCGAAGGACCGCGCCGGCGAGCACTCCGGCGCGCCCGCAGCCGCACCCGCCGAGGCCTGAGCCCGGTTACTTCGCGAGCGTCTCCGCGAGCCCCACGTACGTCGCCGGGGTCAGCGCGAGCAGGCGCTGCTTCGCGGCGTCGCCGATCTCCAGGCCCTGCACGAACTCGGCGAGGTCGGCCGCACCCACACGGTGACCGCGGGTGAGCTCCTTGAGTAGCGCGTACGGATCCTGGATCGTGGAGCGCCCGGCGACGACCTCCGCGCGGATCACGGTCTGGATGGCCTCGGCGAGCACCTCCCAGTTGTGGTCGAGGTCTTCGAGCAGCACGTCGCGGGAGAGCGAGATCTCGTTGAGGCCGCGGCGCAGATTGTCCAGGGCGAGCAGCGAGTGCCCGAAGGCGACGCCGATGTTGCGCTGCGTGGTCGAGTCGGTGAGATCGCGCTGCATCCGGCTCGTGACGAGGGTCTGCGACAGGGAGTTCAGCAGCGCACCGGACAGCTCCAGGTTCGCCTCGGCGTTCTCGAAGCGGATCGGGTTGATCTTGTGCGGCATGGTCGAGGATCCGGTCGCGCCGGCGACGGGGATCTGCGCGAAGTAGCCGAGCGAGATGTACGTCCAGATGTCGGTCGCGAGGTTGTGCAGGATCCCGCCCGCATGGCGCACGTGGTCGTACAGCTCGACCTGCCAGTCGTGCGACTCGATCTGGGTGGTGAGGATGTTGAAGTCGATGCCGAGCCCCTCGATGTACTCGCGGGCGATCATCGGCCAGTCGACGTCGGGCTCAGCGGCGAGGTGCGCAGACCAGGTGCCGGTCGCGCCGGAGAACTTGGCGAGGTACTCGGATCCCTCGATCCGCTTGACCACGCGCTCCAGGCGCCACGCGAACACCGCGAGCTCCTTGCCCATGGTCGAGGGCGTCGCCGGCTGGCCGTGCGTGCGGGACAGCATGGCGGCGTCGGCGTGTTCGACCGAGAGCTCGCGGAGCTTGGCGATCACATCCTGCAGCGCGGGCAGCCACACCCGCTCGACGGCGCGCTTGACGGTGAGGGCGTAGGAGGCGGAGTTGATGTCCTCGCTCGTGCAGGCGAAGTGCGTGAGCTCGGCGATGGCATCCAGGCCCAGCGCCGAAAGGCGGTCGCGGACGAGGTACTCGACGGCCTTCACGTCGTGGCGGGTCACCGCCTCCTTCTCGGCGAGCCAATCGATCTCGGCCTGGCCGAAGTCGCGGTACAGGCCGCGCAGACGGTCCTTGTCGGCCTCGGCGAGCGGCGCGGTGCCGAACAGAGCGCGGTCCGTGAGGGCGATCAGCCACTCCACCTCGACCTCGACGCGGGCACGGTTCAGGCCGGCCTCGGAGAGGTAGTCGGCGAGCGGGGCGACCGCGGCGCGGTAGCGGCCGTCGAGCGGGCTGAGAGGCTGGACGGGAAGCGAGGCGGTCACGGGGTGTCCTCCGGAAGAGTCGTGGATCATGCCGTCGGTCCGATACTCCGCGGTGCCGTCACGGGCGAGGAGACGTCACGGACGCGGCGGTCGGATGGCGGGTTCGAGCTGGCCGAACAGGCCGTGGCTCGCTCTCTCGATCATACCGAGCACCTCGTCGAACACCCGGGCGTCGGCGTAGTAGGGGTCCGGCACATCCAGCACGGTCGGATTGTGCTCGAACGAGAGCAGCAGGGTCACTTTGCCCTCCTCCGACTCGTCGCGCGCCCACTGCTTCAGGATCCGCTCGTGAGTGCGGTCCAGGGCGACGACGAGGTCGTTCTCGGCGAAGGAGTCGTAGGTGAACTGGCGCGCGCGATGCTTGGTTCCGTCGTAGCCGCGGCGGGCCAGGGAGTCGATCGTGCGACTGTCGGCCTGCTCGCCCACGTGCCAGTCGCCCGTCCCGGCGCTGGTCGACACGATCCGGTCGCCGAGGCCCTGCTTGGCGGCGATGTCGCGGAAGACGACCTCCGCCATGGGGGACCGGCAGATATTGCCCGTGCACACGAAGATCACGCGGAACGGGTCCGACTCGGTCATGGCTCCATTGTGCCGTAACGAGTCCGTGCCGTAACGAGTCGGGCGGCCGAGCGCGGCGCGGCGGAGCGGGGCGGCGGAACGCAGGCGGCGAAGCGCGGGTGGCGAAGTGCGCGCCGTTCGTCCTCCACATGGCCGGGGATCCGCGGGCTCTGCACGGGTCACGGGAACCTCGTCCTGCGCGGACTCGGCCTCCGGCAGAGTCGCTGTCATGTTCGCCATCGCTCCCGTCACTGCCGAAGGATCCTGGATGCTCGCGGAGGCCATGCTGCGCTGCGACCGCGCGCGAGAGCGGCTGGATCGCGCGCTCGCCGATCTGCGCGCGCTCGCGGCCGACTGCGCGTGGAAAGCCCGCGCGATCGAGCTGATGCTCGAGCGATGCGCCGCGCAGCAGCGTGAGCTCGTCGGCGTGCTCGACCAGCTGGAGTCGATCCAGTCCGGGTTGCGGGCGGGGTGACGTCATGGGAAGCGACGTGGAGATCACGCATGGCGGCATCGTCGCCGTGGATCCCGACGACCTGCGCGCGATGGCGGGCCGCATACGCGCCGACTCCGCCGCCGTTCAGGTCGCCCGGGAGGAGCTGCTGGAGATCCCGACGATCCTGCAGTCGTCGGCCCTGCCGCCAGGGTCACGGTATGGCGCGACCATGCCGATGTGGCCGGCGGCGAACCGCCTGGACGCAGTCGGCGCCGAGCTGGACGAGCTCGCGAGTGACACCGTGACCATGGCCGACATCTTCGAGATCGCCGAGCTCCGCGCTCAGCGCGAGATGTCGGGCGTGACGGATCCGGAACTCGTGAAGCGCTCGCAGCATCGGATCGAGGAGATCCTCGCGCAGAACCCGCGCCTGGTTCAGGCCCGGCGCGAGCTGTTGAAGACCTGGGCCCAGGGGGCATTCGAAGGCTTCACGGCGACGCCGGGAAGCCCGCTCAGCGAGACCAGCGGGACGGCCTGGGACATCCTCTCGACCTTGAGCCCGGCCCTGCGCCTCGCGCTGCTGAACGCAGGGGCGGCCGAGGCTGAACTCTCCCAGTGGGCGCTGCTTCTGCTGATGTCGGTGGCGCCGAGGATGGGACAGACACCGCGCGTGCCGCTGATGCCGACACCGGGGGTGGTGCTGGTCGACGGCGCCGCCGGTCCCGGTGCCCCCGGGAGGGGCGCAGCGGAACCGCGCCCCGGAGACCTGCTGCTCAGTCGCACGCGCACACCCGGATTCGTCGCGAGCAGTTCAGGGGGTGCGGGCGCGAGCCCCGGTGCGCTCCCCGTTCCGACGGCGCCGACGACCCTGGGCGACGCCGTCGCCCGCATTCCGTATGGCCAGGCGCCTCAGGTGCGCGTCGAGAAGTACGCGCTGGCCGACGGATCCTCGCGGTTCGTCGCCTACGTCGACGGCACCCGCCCAGGACAGCCCCAGTCGGAGCCCTGGGACATGAACTCGAACGTCCAGGCGTACGTCGAGCGGAAGGAGTCCGATTCGTACAAGGCGACGGTCGCGGCACTGCATGCGGCGGGTGCTGACGAGACGACGCCGGTCGACCTCGTCGGATATTCGCAGGGCGGCATGAACGTCGATCTCGTCGCGCAGTCCGGCCAGTTCGATGTGCAGGGCGTGTACACGGTCGGGTCGCCGACGGAGCCCGCGCTGCCCGAGAACGTGGACCACGTCGCGGTCCGGCACACGGACGATCCGGTCGCCGGGCTCGCCGGAGGGGGACGGCCCGACGGGTTGGGATCGTCGCAGGGGCTGGTCATCACGCGCACGACCCTGCCGGGTCATGGGATCGACCTGACCATGCCGGCGCATCAGCTCTCGGCGTACCAGGAGACGGTGCGCCTGGCCGAGCAGTCCGGGGATCCGCGGATGGACGCGATCCGTGAGCACTTCTCCGTCTACGAGGGCGCCGCGCTGACCGACTCGACCGATTTCACGGCGACGCGTGTGCCCGGAGCGAAGTGACCGACGGGCGACTGCCGACGCGAGGGCGGGGCGGCCCCGGGACCGCCTCAGCGGTCGCGGTCGCGCTGGCGCTGAGGGCGCAGGATCGCGTTGAAGACCGCGTTGATGATGGCGATGAGCAGGGCGGCGACGATGGTCCAGCCGAACCCGCCGACGTGCAGCCCCCAGCCCCAGAAGCCGGTGATCCACGCGGCCAGCCAGAGCAGGAATCCGTTGATCACGAGCGAGATCAGCCCGAGGGTCAGGATGTAGAGCGGGATCGCCACGATCTTCACCACGGTGCCGACGATGGTGTTCACGATCGCGAAGACCGCTCCGATCGCGAGCAGCGTGACCAGCAGGGGCACCATCCCGCCGGGCGGGTAAGGGGTGACCGTGACCTCCAGGATGGTGATCAGGCTGACGACCCAGATGGCGAAGGCGTTCACGATGACGCGGATGAGAAACCTCATGATGCCGATTCTCGCATCCGAACCCGGGATCCGCCGGGGAGATTCGGACCGGCCGCCCGCCGACGGATCCGCCGGCGGAATCGGCTCGACGCCGGCGTCTGCGGCAGCGGGGACCCCGGTGTCCCGCCCGTCAGGAGATCTAGACTCGACCCGTGAGCGAAGAGATCCTGCCCCGCATCCGCGAAGAGATCGCGGCCCTCCCGCCGTACCGCCAGGGCAAGCAGGCCGGTGCCGACGCCTTCAAGCTCTCCAGCAACGAGAACCCGTTCGAGCCGCTGCCCTCGGTGCTCGCCGCGCTCGCCGACGCGACGCCGATGAACCGCTATCCCGACGCGACCGCCGGTGCCCTGCGCGCCCGGCTGGGCGAGCGCTACGGCGTCGCGCCCGATGCGGTGCACGTGGCCTCGGGCAGCGTCGCGATCCTGTACCAGCTCGTGCTGGCCGCGGCGACGGTCGGCGACGAGGTCGTCTATGCGTGGCGCTCGTTCGAGGCCTACCCCGGGCTGCCGCTGGTGGCCGGGGCGACCGGGGTGCAGGTGCCGCTCACCCCCGGCGCCCGCCACGATCTCGACGCCATGGCCGCCGCCATCACCGAGCGCACCCGCGTGGTGATCGTGTGCACGCCGAACAACCCGACCGGTCCCATCGTGACCAGCGCCGAGTTCGCGGCGTTCGTGGCGAAGGTGCCGCGGGACGTGCTGATCGTGCTCGACGAGGCCTACGCCGAGTTCGTCACCGCGCCCGATGCCGTCGACGGCCTGGCCGAGCGCATCTTCGAGGCACACCCCAACGTGGTCGTGCTGCGCACCTTCTCCAAGGCGTACGGGCTCGCGGGCCTGCGCGTCGGCTACGCGATCGGGCACCCGCGCGTGCTGGACGCGGCCCGCACCACGGCCATCCCGTTGTCGGTCACCGCCGCCGCCGAGCGCGCCGCGATCGCCAGCCTCGACGCCGAGGACGAGCTGCGCGCCCGCGTCGCAGTGATCGTCGAACGTCGCACCGAGCTCGTCGAGGGCCTGCGTGCACAGGGCTGGGACGTGCCGGACGCCCAGGGCAACTTCGTCTGGCTGCCCACCGGCGAGGCGACCGCCGACGTCGCTGCGGCCTTCGAGGAGGCCGGCCTCATCGTGCGGGCGTTCCCCGGGGACGGGATCCGCATCTCGGTCGGCGAGGCGGAGTCGCTGCCCCGCGTGCTCGCCGTGGCCGCTGCCCAGCGCGCCTGATCCTGCCATAGCCATGAGTGCGAAGCCACGGGATGCTGGCGCGGTTGTGCCGACGTTCGTGGATTGGGTTTCGCGACCCGTCGGCTGAACCCAGCGATACCATGGTACTTTGGTACCCATTGATGGTGGGGGTGAGTGGATGGCAGCAACGGCCCCGATCAAGGTCGACGCCGAAACGGATCGACTGATCGCGAACGCAGCGCATTTCTTGCAGCGTTCCAAGAAGGATGTCGTTGACGCGGCGGTTCGAGAGTTCATCGAGGCGCACCGTGACGAAATCCAGCATGGTGCGCTCGATGCGTTGCGCCTTCTCGACGGAACGACGCGCGCGGCAACTCGGCTGCTCGCCGATGCGACCGATGATGAGCTCGACAGCCTCGGAGGATTCTCCGGAGAACGTTGACGACTCGGATCCGGCGGCAGCGTAGAACGTCGGAAGTCGCCGGTAGCGTCTCCTCATGTCCGATCACGTCAGACCCACGCGGCGAGCACTCGACGATCTCGGCGTCGAGTTCCCGCCGGTCGATGTCGAGCTTCATGGTCTCGACCACCCGCTCGTCCGCAAGGCCCAGGCGATTCCTGGGGAGGTTGCGGCAGGGGGTGCGGAACGGATCAGAGCCCTCGACGATCAAGCGTGGTTCAAGGTCAAGATACGGGATCTGCGGGGCGTTTCTGGCGAGTTCGAGGTGCCCGAAGCCCTTTCCCGCGAGGTGTCTTCGCCGCTGCCTGGGACCGGCTGGTGGTTGGCTGCAGCCGGCTTTCGGCAGGGTGATACCCCGACGAAGGACTTCTATGCACGACTTCAGGAAGAGTGCCGCCGAGCGGCAGTCGGGTCGACACGGGTGGTCAGTTCCGTGCATCTTGAGCCGGCCCCGGTCGACTACCGACGATGGCAGGTGGAATCCGCCGCGATCGTCGCTCTGGGTCTGCGCCGCAAGGTTCGGGAGGCGATTGCACGGTCGGCGCAGACGGGCATGCTGTGGATCGCGACGATCGGCACCTTCCGGCTCGGCGCGCTCGTCAAGCACCAGGAGGGTGAGACCTACCTTGCCGTGACTGCCGAGGGATTCTGGGACCATCGGCTGCTCGCGGTCATCCTTGATGCGGTGCCGGGCGTGGCGGCGGACGACTGGCAGATCGAGCCGGGTTCCGTCGACGACATCCCATTCGCTGAAGGCCAACTCGTCTACTCGGCGTTAATCGGTGCCGAGACGCTCGCGGCAGTCTTGGAAGAGATCGACGGCCACTTTCTATGACCACACGGCATTGCAAGGCCTTCCACGTAAAAAAGCTAGGGGGACCTGGCATTAATACGTGGGACACCTGGATATCCGCGCGCCCGCATGCGTCCGTGGGGATCGTCACACACGCCTCGGGATCGTTTGTGCGCACCCTCCACCGCAGACGGGGAAAGCTCGGTTACCGTAGACAAGGTGACTGACGCCGATATCCCCACCGTCCGCGTCCTCGATGCCGACGGCCGCTTCGCTCCGAACCCCGCCGCGGAGGAGTACCTGCCCCTCATCGAGGCCCTGCCCGATGGCGAGCTCGAGCAGCTCTACCGGGACATGGTCGCGATCCGCGCGATCGACACCCAGGCCACGAACCTGCAGCGCCAGGGCCAGCTCGCACTGTGGCCGCCGAGCCGGGGGCAGGAGGCCGCCCAGGTCGGATCCGCCCGCGCCGCCCGCCCGCAGGACACGATCTTCCCCTCCTACCGCGAGCACGCCGTCACCCGCATCCGCGGCGTGGATCCGGTCGACATCATCAAGCTCATGCGCGGCACCTCGAACGGGGGATGGGACCCGACGGATCCGCGCAACGGCAACACCCGCATCTACACGCTCGTGCTCGGCTCGCAGACCCTGCACGCGACGGGCCTCGCGATGGGGATCGTCTTCGACGGCAAGTGCGGATCCGGTGACGTCGACCGCGACCAGGCCGTCATGGTCTACTACGGCGACGGCGCCTCCAGCCAGGGCGACGTGCACGAGGCGATGGTGTTCGCGGCGAGCTACCAGACCCCCGAGGTGTTCTTCCTACAGAACAACCACTGGGCGATCTCCGTGCCGGTGTCGACCCAGTCCCGGGTGCCGCTCGTCCAGCGCGGCGCCGGATACGGCATCGAGTCGATCCGCGTCGACGGCAACGACGTGCTCGCGAGCTACGCGGTCACCCGCCGCGCCCTCGACGAGGCGCGCACCGGCCAGGGCCCGCGCGCGATCGAGGCCGTCACCTACCGCATGGGCGCGCACACCACGAGCGACGACCCCACGAAGTACCGCGGCAGCGACGAGGAGCAGGAGTGGGCGCTGCGCGACCCGATCGACCGCATGCGCGCCTACCTGGAGCACCGGGGAGCCGCCGGATCCTTCTTCGCCGACGTCGAGTCCGAGGCCGCGGACGCCGCCGAAGACCTGCGCGTGCGCACGCTCGAACTCGGCTCTCCGACGGCCGAGGCGATCTTCGACAACGTGTACAGCGACCCGCACCCGCTGATGGCCGAGCAGAAGGCATGGCAGGCGCAGTACGAGGCTTCGTTCGGGGCCGGCGCATGAACGCCCGGGCCTCGGTATCGAGGATGATTCGCACTCTGCAGGAGATTCAGGACGGATCCGTCCTGGATTCCTGCGATCGTCCTGCAAACGTGAAGGGATCCCGCGCATGACAACCGTGGAGACGACCACCGGCATCGAGACGATGCCGTTCAGCAAGGCTCTGAACGCGGGTCTTCGCAAGGCCATGGAGGACGACCCCCGGGTGCTCCTCATGGGCGAGGACATCGGCGCACTCGGCGGTGTCTTCCGCGTCACCGAGCACCTGCAGCGCGACTTCGGCCCGCAGCGCGTGCTGGACACCCCGCTCGCCGAGTCCGGCATCGTCGGCACCGCGATCGGCCTGGCGATGGGCGGGTTCCGCCCCGTCATCGAGATCCAGTTCGACGGCTTCGTCTTCCCCGCCTTCGACCAGATCACCACGCAGCTCGCGAAGATCACGGCCCGGCACGAGGGCAGGGTCTCGATGCCGATCGTGATCCGAATCCCCTACGGCGGGCACATCGGCGCCGTCGAGCACCACCAGGAGAGCCCCGAGACCTACTTCGCGCACACCCCGGGCCTGCGCGTGGTCTCGCCGTCCACCCCGAACGACGCGTACTGGATGATCCAGGAGGCGATCGCGTCGAACGATCCCGTGATCTTCCTCGAGCCGAAGAGCCGGTACTGGCCCAAGGGCGAGGTCGACCTGTCCGCCCCGGCGCTGCCGCTGCACGCCTCGCGCGTCGTGCGCCGCGGATCCGACGTGACCCTGGTCGGGCACGGCGCCATGGTGTCGACCCTGCTGCAGGCCGCGGCGCTCGCCGAGGCCGAGGGCACGAGCTGCGAGGTCGTCGACCTGCGTTCCCTGTCGCCGGTGGACTACGGCCCCATCCTCGATTCGGTGCGCTCCACAGGCCGCATGGTCTACGCGCAGGAGGCGCCGGGATTCGTGAGCCTCGGCAGCGAGATCGCGGCGACCGTCATGGAGCGGGCGTTCTACGCCCTCGAAGCGCCGGTGCTGCGGGTCTCGGCCTACGACACCCCGTTCCCGCCGGCGAAGCTCGAGAGCACCTACCTGCCGGATCCGGACCGGATCCTCGAGGCCGTCGACCGGTCTCTGGCGTATTGATGACCTCCTCCGGGGGTTCCGAACTCAGTCGATCTGGTCGGCTTCCGCCCGTTGCGGTCGAATCCGCACGATACTGACTGAGTTCGGCACACTCCGACCGAGAGATTCCCTCCGAAAGGAACTCTGATGAGCACCCAGACCTTCACCCTGCCGGACGTCGGCGAGGGCCTCACCGAGGCCGAGATCGTCACCTGGAAGGTCGCGCCCGGCGACGCGGTGGCCGTGAACGACGTGATCTGCGAGATCGAGACGGCCAAGTCGCTCGTGGAGCTGCCTTCGCCGCACGCCGGCACAGTCGGCGAGCTGCTCGTGCCAGAGGGGAAGACGATCGACGTCGGCACCCCGATCATCACGTTCCTGACCTCGGCTGCCGAGCCGGCCGCCCCCGCCGCGGCTCCCGCTGCTGCCCCGGCGGAGGAAGGTTCCGGATCCGTGCTGGTCGGTTACGGCTCCGGCGCGGAGGCGACCTCGCGCCGCCGCCGTCCCGCCGAGCGCCCGGTGCGCTCCTCGGTCGGGGTGATCGCGAAGCCGCCGATCCGCAAGCTCGCGCGCGATCTCGGCGTCGACCTCACCCAGGTCGCCCCCTCGGGGGCGGACGGCGAGGTCACCCGCGACGACGTGATGAAGCACGCCGAGCAGGCCAGCGTGTTCCGCAACATCCAGACCCCGGAGTGGGGCGACGTGCGCGAGGAGACCGTGCCCGCGCCGCAGCCCGCGCCGGTGGGCCTCGCCCGCGGGATCGCGCCCTCGACTGCTCGCGCCGGCGCCGACGAGAGCCGCACCGAGTCCATCCCGGTCAAGGGCGTGCGCAAGGCGACCTCCTCGGCCATGGTGCAGAGCGCCTACTCCGCCCCGCACGTGACCGTGTGGAAGGAGGTCGACGCGACCCGCACCATGGAGCTCGTCAAGCGGCTCAAGGCCTCACCCGACTTCGCCGACATCAAGGTCTCGCCGCTGCTGATCGTCGCCCGCGCCGTGATCTGGGCCGTGCGCCGCACCCCGATGGTCAATGCCGCCTGGATCGACACCGCCGACGGCGCCGAGATCGCGGTGCGCCACTACGTGAACCTCGGGATCGCCGCGGCCACCCCGCGGGGCCTCCTCGTGCCGAACATCAAGGATGCACAGGACCTGGGCTTGAAGGACCTCGCGCGCGCTCTGAACCGGCTCACCCTGACCGCACGCGAGGGAAAGAGCACCCCGGCGGACCAGCAGGGCGGCACCATCACGATCACCAACATCGGCGTGTTCGGGATGGACGCGGGCACCCCGATCATCAACCCGGGCGAGGCGGGCATCGTGGCCATGGGCACGATCAGCCAGAAGCCGTGGGTCGTCGACGGCGAGGTGCGCCCGCGCTGGGTGACCACGGTCGCCGGATCCTTCGACCACCGCGTCGTGGACGGCGACGGCATGAGCCGCTTCATCGCCGACGTCGCCGCCGTGCTCGAGGAGCCCGCGCTGCTGGTGGACTGACGCGGGCGGAGCCGGATCCGGTCTCATCGGGGTCGTTGAGCGAGCACCGAGCGCAGCGAGGAGAGAGACGAAACGCGGCACTGTTGCGGACCGACTCTGTGAGATCGCCGCGTTTCGTCTCGGTCGCCTTCGGCGTCCTCGCTCAACGACCTTTGAAGCGCTGCGCCACGAGCTGGGGCAGGCCGAAGGCGCGCGCTGAGGCGAGGGCCGTGGAGACCGCGCCGGCGAGTACGATGTCGGCGCCGAGGCGTGAGCGCAGGATCGCCGGCGCCGGCAGGTCCAGCAGCGGGCGCAGCACGTCGCGCGCGGCGTCGAGCACGGGTTCGATGTCCTCGGCGATCGCCCCGCAGATGATCACGCGCTCGGGGTCGTAGGTGCTGCCGAGCACGGCGACCACCCGGGCCAGATAGGCGCCGGTCTCGCGCACCACCCTCGCCGCATCCGGATCCCCGGTCGCAGCGAGGGCGAGGATGCGATCCGCCCGGAGCCCTTCCGTGGCGAGCGCGGCGAGAGCGCCGTCGGCCTCGGCGTCGCCGGAGTCCAGCAGCTCGTCCGCGATACGCGTGATCGTGGGGCCGAGGCCGTGCGCGGAGTCCACCCCGCGCACGTGGTCGAAGAGCACCATCTCGCCCACGCCGCCGTGTGCGCCGTGCAGGATGTGCCCGTCCACCACGGCGCCCGCGCCGAAGCGCTCGCCGGCGATGAGCGCGATGTAGTCGCGGCACCCGACGGCCTCGCCCAGATCGCCCTCCGCGGCGGCCGCGAGCACGGCGTCGTTCTTGATCTCGACCACGGGCGCCCATCCGGCGAGAAGCTCGGCGAGGCCGGGGTTGGTGCGCTCCCAGAAGCCGTCGGGGTGGGGCGGGGAAGAACCGTTGCGTGCCACGGGAGCCGCGACGCCGGCACACAGGGCGAGGATGCCGTCGCGGGGGACGCCGCTCGCGGACAGCGCCGCGTCGAGGTGCTTCAGGATGGCGGTCCGGCGCTGACCCACCGTGTGCTGGCGATCCAGGTCGGTGCGCACGTGCGCGAGCGGGGTGCGCGCGAGGTCGGTCACGGTCACGCCGAGGTGCGTGTCGCCGGCGTCCAGGGCGATCACGGCGCCGAGGTCGGCGGGCAGCTCGAATCTGCGGGCGGGGCGTCCGCCCGAGTACTCGCCGGCGTCGCGGGCGTTCGGGAGCTCGCGCACCACGTCCGCCGCGACGAGGGTGTCGATCGCGTCGATCGTGGTCGAACGGGTGAGCGAAGCACCGGCCATCGCCTCCGTGGCGGTGAACGGCCCGCGACCCCACGCGAAGTCGAGCACCTGGCCGAGGCTCGGCCTGCTGACGGCGGACGCGGTGGGGGCGTCGCGGCCCGAAACGAGCGCGCCTTCGGGACCGGCGTCGGCGGCGACGTCGGGTGCCGTGTCGGGCGCGGCGGATCTCGGCATTCGTGCTTGACCTCTCGGGTGACCTCTGTCAGAGTATCCCTTGCCCGAGTTGATTCGGGAACAAAATCTAATCTCCGGAACAAGGATCTCGCCGCCGGCCCTCAGGCTGCGGAGCGGTGGATCCGCCGGAAGGGACGAGGACGATGGTGTCTGGGAAGAGAACGCGGACGGCGAGAGTGCTCGCCGTCATCACGGCATTGACGATCGCGGGCACCGCCCTAGCCGGCTGCGCGCCGGCAGACGGTCGCGAGACGGTCCGCTTCACCTTCAGCAAGCGCGAGGCGATCGACTTCATGACCAAGGTCGTGAACGACTACAACGCCTCGCAGAACAAGGTGCGGGTGGAGATCGACACCTCGGGCGTGGACGTGGTCTCGGCCAGCTTCGTCCGCGGCAACCCGCCGGACCTGATGCTGGCGAACTACAACTTCGAGGTCGCCCGATTCGTGCAGCGCTGCGCGCTGACCGACCTGTCAGACACGGAGGAGGCAGGACGGATCCGCAAGGATCTGCAGCCGCTGCTGGACCAGTACGGCATCTGCCCCGGCAAGACGACGGTGCTGCCGTATTCGGTGATGGCCGCCTCGGTGATCTACAACAAGGAGATCTTCGCGAAGCACGGCATCGAGGTGCCGAAGACCTGGGACGAGCTGATCGCCGCGAGCGACACCCTGAAGGCGGCTGGGGTCACCCCGTTCTACGGCACGTTCAAGGACAACTGGACGATCGGTCAGGGCTGGTACGACTATGCCGTCGGCGGTGAGGTGCCGGTCGTGGACTTCTTCAAGAAGATGAACGAGGAGGGCACGAACGTCGGCCCGAACTCGCAGACGTCCTTCTCCAAGGACTTCGCGAAGCCGGTCGACCAGATGACGCAGCTCATCAAGAACTACACCCAGCCCAACGCAGGGAGCCAGGCCTACGTCGACGGCAACCTCGCGTTCGCGAAGGGTCAGGGCGCCATGTATCTGCAGGGGCCGTGGGCGTTCGGCGAGATCGCCAAGACGTCCCCCGACCTGCAGCTCGGCACCTTCCCGCTGCCGATGACGAACGATCCGAAGGATCTCAAGGTCCGCGTGAACATGGACCTCGCCGCGATGATCCCGACCGGATCCAAGCACCAGAAGGCCGCACGCGACTTCCTCGCCTACCTCTACCAGCCGTCCGTGATCGACGCGTACAACGCCGCGCAGCTCGGCTTCGCACCGACCACCGACGCCACCATGCCGAACGATCCGCGGATCGCCGGGATGATCCCGTACTACGACGAGGGCGCGGTCTATCAGGGGGCTTCGGTGCTGGTGCCGAAGACGATCCCGGTCTTCAACTACGTCCAGGCGATCGCCCTCGGGGGCAGCGTCAAAGACACCCTGAGCACGATGGACGCGGACTGGGCGCGCGCCGCCTTCCTCGCCCCGAAGCTTCCGAGCGATACGAAGGGCACCGCGAAATGAGCACGACAACGACCATCGTGACGGGCGGTGACCGGAAGATCCGGCGCAGCAGCCGTCGGATCGAGCCGATCTACTACCTGTTCCTGCTGCCGACGCTGGTGCTGTTCACGCTGGCGATCACCGTGCCGGCGGTCATGGGCATCTTCTTCAGCTTCACCGACTCGATCGGGATCGGCACCTGGAGCTTCAACGGGTTCACCAACTACATCGCCGCGTTCAGCGATCCGGCCATTCTGCAGAGCTACCTGTTCACGTTCGGGTTCTCGATCGCCACCGTGATCGTCGTGAACGTGCTCGCCTTCCTGCTGGCCGTCGGGCTCGTCTCGCGGATCCGTTTCAAGACCGGCCTGCGGGCGATCTTCGTGATCCCCATGGTCATCTCGGGCATCATCATCGCCTACGTCTTCAACTTCCTGTTCTCGAACTCGATCCCGGCTCTCGGGACGGCGACGGGGATCCCGTGGCTGTCGACGAGCATCCTGGCGAATCCGGATCTGGCCTGGGTCGGCATCGTGATCGTGACCGCCTGGCAGGCGATCCCCGGCACGCTGCTCATCTACATCGCGGGCCTGCTCTCGATCCCGGGGGACGTCTACGAGGCGGCGGACATCGACGGGGCGAGCAAGTTCCAGCAGCTCACCCGGATCACGGTGCCGCTCGTGGCCGGGTACTTCGTCATCAATATCGTGCTCGGATTCAAGGGGTTCCTGAACGCGTACGACATCATCAAGGGCCTCACCGACGGTGGTCCCGGCACCGCGACCCGCAGCGTGGCGATGACGATCATCGCCGGCTTCAACGGCGGCGACTACGCCTATCAGATGGCCAACGCGACGATCTTCTTCATCGTCGCGATCCTGATCTCCCTGCTGCAGCTGTCCGTGACCCGCGGAAGGAACGCACTCTGATGTCCACGCAGACTCTTCTCACCACCGAGGCCCTCACCACCGTCGGCCGCAAGCCGCGCGTGAAGATGGAGCGGGTCAACTGGTCGGGAACCATCATCCTGATCCTGTGCACCGTCACGGTGCTGATCCCGCTGTACGTCACGATCTCCATGGCGTTCAAGACGTCGAAGCAGGCGGTCGACGGCAACGCGTTCTCGCTCCCGGCGCCGTTCAGCGTCGACGGGTTCACGCAGGCCTGGGACCTCACCAAGTTCCCGGTCGGGGCCGGGGTCTCGCTGCTCGTCACCGCGGGCACAGTGTTCCTGACCGTGGTGCTGGCCGCGTTCGCGTCGTACGCGATCGTGCGCAACTGGGATCACCGGCTGTTCCGGTACTCGTTCTTCTACCTGCTGGCCGCGATGTTCATCCCGTTCCCGGTGGTGGCGCTGCCGCAGATCCAGCTCACCGGGCTCACCCATCTGGACAATCCGTTCGGCGTGATCCTGCTCGCCACGATGTTCCAGCTCAGCTTCAGCGTGCTGCTGTTCACCGCGTTCCTGCGGTCGATCCCGCTCGAACTCGAAGAGAGCGCCCGGATCGACGGCGCGAGCACCTGGCAGACGTTCTGGCGGATCATCTTCCCGCTGCTCGGCCCGATGAGCGCCACGGTCGGCATCTTCGCCTTCCTGTACGCCTGGAACGACTTCATGATGCCGTCGCTGATCATCTCGGATCCGGCCCTGCAGACCCTCCCGGTGCGGCAGAACCTGTTCCAGAATCAGTTCAGCAGCAACTACAACGTGGCCTTCGCCTCCTACCTGATGGCGATGGCTCCCGCGATCGTCGCCTACCTGTTCACCCAGCGCTGGGTGATGGAGGGCGTGACCCAGGGCGCCGTCAAGGGCTGATAGACCCGCCGGCCCGGACGATCGAACGGCCGATCGTCCGGGCCATCCGCGCAGCTTCGCCGACTCGAACGGCGACGGGCTGGGCGACATCCGCGGCGTCACCGACAAGGCCGACTACCTCGCCGGGCTCGGCGTCGACGCCGTGTGGCTGAGCCCGTTCTACCCCTCCGCGCTCGCCGACGGCGGCTACGACGTCGACGACTACCGCGACGTGGATCCGCGCCTGGGCACCCTCGACGACTTCGACGACATGATCGCGGCGCTGCATGGCCGCGGCATCAAGGTGATCGTCGACATCGTGCCGAACCACTCCTCCGACCGGCACGCGCTGTTCCAGGCCGCGCTCGCCGCCCCCAAGGGGTCGCCCGAGCGCGACCGCTACATCTTCCGCGACGGACTCGGCGAGAACGGCGAGCTGCCGCCCGCCGACTGGACGAGCGTCTTCGGCGGCCCCGCCTGGGAGCCGGTCGGCGATGGCCAGTGGTACTTCCACCACTTCGCGACCGAGCAGCCCGACTTCAACTGGGACAACCCCGACGTGCACGCCGAGTTCCTGCACACGCTGCGGTTCTGGTCGGACCGCGGTGTCGACGGCTTCCGCATCGATGTCGCGCATGGCCTCAGCAAGGACCTGCCGGCGGTGCTGCCCAGTCAGGCCGAGCTCGACGCGATGGACCGGACGACCGGCCAGCACCCGCTGTGGGATCGCGACGCGGTGCACGAGATCTACCGCGAATGGCGTCGCGTGTTCGACGAGTACGACCCTCCGCGCATCGCCGTGGCCGAGGCGTGGGTCGCAACCCCGGAGCGGCGCGCCAAGTACGCGACGCCCGAGGGGCTCGGCCAGGCGTTCAACTTCGACCTGCTCGAGGCCGACTTCGACGCCGCGCAGTTCCGGCACATCGTGACCGACAACCTCGCGCAGAGCGAGGCGACCGGATCCAGTTCCACCTGGGTGCTCTCCAACCACGACGTGGTGCGGCACGCCACCCGCTACGGCCTCGAGCCGCTCAACGGTCGGCAGGTCAAGCAGGGCTCGGCGTGGATCCTCGCCGGCGGACCCGCGGATCAGGTCGATCTGGAGCGGGGCGGCCGCAGGGCGCTCGCCGCATCCCTGTTCCTGCTCGGCCTGCCCGGCAGTACCTACCTGTACCAGGGCGAGGAGCTCGGCCTGCACGAGGTCGCCGACATCAAGGCCGAGGACCGGCAGGATCCGGCGTTCTTCCGGGGCGCGGATCCGGAGCGCGATGGCCTGGGACGTGACGGCTGCCGTGTGCCGCTGCCGTGGTCGAGCACCGGGTCATCGCTCGGATTCGGCACCGGCGGCGCGCACATCCCGCAGCCGGCCTGGTTCGCGAGCTACGCGGTCGAGGCGGAGGATGCGGATCCGTCGTCGTCGCTGAACGCCTACCGTCGGGCGCTCGCGCTGCGCCACGAGCTGCAGACCGGCGAGACCCTGGAGTGGATCGAGACCGGCCGTGACGACGTGCTGCGCTTCGCCCGCCCCAACGGGTGGCAGGTCGTGACGAACTTCGGCACGGAGCCGTTCGCGCTCGCCGCCGGGGAGGAGCCGGTGCTCGGCGCGCTCGTCGACGGTGCGGTGCCGGGCGAGAGCACGGTCTGGCTGCGCGGCTGACGCGGACGACGGAGCGCGCCCCTCGCGGGGTCCGCGCTCCGTCCTCGCCTGCGCTCACGCGATGTGCAGGTAGCGCAGCAGCAGGCAGCCGCCGGACCGATCGACCGTGTCGAGCTCGAAACGCTGCAGCACGCCGTCCGGATCGTCTCCGAACAGTCTCTTCCCGCGTCCGGCCAGGCTCGGAGCGACGATCAGTCGCATCTCATCCACGAGCTCGGCGGCGATCAGTTCACGTGCAAGGGAGAGACTGCCGTGAATGCCGATATCACCGCCGGACTGCTTCCTGAGATCGGCGACGAACGAGGCCGGTGATCCGCTGACGTGCGACGAATGCGCCCATGCCGGCTCCAGGGGTGAGGAGCTGAACACGTACTTCGGTGTGCCGTTGATGAAGTCCGCGAAGGGCTGCACCGTCGAAGTCGGCCAATACGGCGCCCACTTGTCGTAGGTGCGCCGCCCGAGCAGCACTGCGTCCTGTGTCGAGATGGTCTCCGCCAGGAAGTCGCCGATCCCGGT
This sequence comes from Microbacterium sp. 2MCAF23, assembly GCF_052115565.1. NCBI lineage: Bacteria > Bacillati > Actinomycetota > Actinomycetes > Micrococcales > Microbacteriaceae > Microbacterium > Microbacterium sp. 2MCAF23. Next base: position 77,759 of record NZ_JBFRGY010000017.1, read on the forward strand.
TCCGGTGTCCCGCAGCCACTCGCCCTCTCCCGGATCATCCGCGAAACCATCGATCGACATCAGTTCGTACAGCACGACGCGACGTGTGGTCGGTGCAGAGGTCTGGCTCATGCGTCTCTCCTCGCTGAGGGTTTCAGGGGTCCTGCCTGGAACCTACTCGCCGGTGGCCGTCCTGTGTTGTGCAAGGGTTCCGTGGATGGTCCGCTGTCAGGGAGTGATGTTCTTCTGCGGGCGGCAATGGCGGCCACCCTGGCGGTCAGGGTCGGACATGTGCCTTGAGGATCCGACAGGGTCACGACATCCGCAAGAAGATTCACTCCCGGTGTCACATTCGGCCGCTCCTCCCGGTCAAGATCAGTAAGAGCATGGCGACGATCATCGTGCGCGGCGAAGGGTGAGGATCACGGACGATCAGATGTCTGTTGAGTGGGTCGACCTCGACTGCGCCGCGGACGTGTTCGCGCAGGAGTGTCGGCGACTGTTCGGCATCGCCTATCGCATGCTGGGCAGCGTCGCCGATGCGGAAGACATCCTGCAGGATGCGTGGATTCGCTGGCAGCACACCGACCGATCGATCGTGAAAGAGCCGAGGGCGCTTCTCACGACGGTGGTCACCCGCCTGTGCATCAATGAAATGCAGTCGGCTCATGCCCGTCGGGAGACGTACATCGGTCCATGGCTCCCTGAACCGGTGAATACCGAGGATGATCCTCTACTAGGCGCGGAGCGCGGTGAAGCCTTGGACCTGGCTGTCCTGCTGCTGCTCGAGAAGCTCACCCCGACCGAACGGGCGGCGTACGTTCTTCGTGAAGCGCTCGACTATCCGTACGAGCGGATCGCGGTCATCGTGCGGTCCTCGGTGCCCGCAGCTCGGCAGCTGGTGAGCAGGGCGCGCAAGCATCTCGCGGACAACAGGCGTAACGCGGTGCCCGCGGGCGAGCACCGCCGGCTGCTGGAGACGTTCCTCGTCGCCGCCCAGACTGGGGATGTAGCTGCACTGGAGGATCTTTTTGCGTCCGATGTCGTCAGCTACACAGACGGGAACGGGGCGAAGCTCGCTGCGCGAATTCCTGTCATCGGCCGCACTCGGGTGGCGAAGTTCGTCGCTGCCTTCTCCAGTCACTTCTGGACCGGAAAACGGATCGGCTGGGTTGAAGTCAACGGGCAACCGGCAGCCACGTTGTCCGAGAACGGGGTGGTCACCACAGCCGTGACCGTGACGGCCGCAGCGGATGGCATCGTCCAGCTCCTCTGGGTCATGAGCCCGGACAAGCTGCAGCATCTCACGTCGGCCGGAGCATGACCCGTCGATCACCATCGCGCACTCTCGGTCCTCTCTCCCCGCGAAGCGCGCGCCGTCACGAATCCCACGTCGAGACGATTCGGCAACTGCTCGCCACAGGTGACCGGTCCCGTCTCGCGAAGAAGCTGCGCCGCGGCGTCACACTTCTCGTCGACAGCGGCGGACGAGTGGTCGCCCCCACGATTCCGGTGTTAGGCCGCGCGGAAGTGTCTGATGTCCTCGTGAACCTGATGGGACCCGCCACCGGGTTCACGTCGACGGTCGTCGACGTGAACGGAGCGCCGGCCATGGTCTTCCGTGACGGAAGTCGCGTCGCCGCAGTTCTGAACCTCCGCATACAGTTCCGTCGAGTCGCTGGGCTGTGGGCAGTGCTCAACCCTGACAAGCTGCGGCACTGGAACACACGCTGACGCTGTCACAGAGCGGGTCCCCTTCCGGTCACTACTGATGAGGCGTCGGCACCGGCGCCCCCGCAGACGAAAGGCAAGGACATGGCGAAGATCGTTGTGATCGGCGGTACCGGACTGATCGGTTCGAAGGTTGTCGCGAAGCTGAACGCGCACGGCCACGAGGCAGTGGCGGCATCTCCCAACACGGGTGTGAACGCATTGACGGGAGAAGGACTGGCCGAGGTCCTGGTCGGCGCCGACGTCGTCGTCGATGTCTCGAACTCTCCGTCCTTCGAGGAGAACGCCGTGCTGACCTTCTTCACCACGTCCACCCGCAACCTGCTGGCCGCGGAGGCAAAGGCCGGCGTCGGGCACCACGTCGCGCTGACCATCGTCGGCACCAACCGCCCGCAGAACATCCCCTACTTCCGGGCCAAGACGGCGCAGGAGAAGCTGATCCGCGAGTCGGGCATGCCGTACTCGCTCGTGCACGCCACGCAGTTCTTCGAGTTCCTCGGTAGCATCGCGGACATCTCGGTCGGGGCAGACGGCGCCGTGCACCTGCCCGGTGCCCTCATCCAGCCGATCGCTGCCGAAGACGTGTCGACGGCCGTCGCGCGCACCGCCGCTGGGGAGCCCATCAACGGTGACCGTGAGATCGCGGGCCCGGAGCAGTTCACGATGGACGAGTTCGTCCGGCGTGGTCTCGCATTCCGCGGCGACAGCCGCCAGGTGGTGCAGGACCCTGACGCGCAGTACTACGGCGCGCACATCGACGAGCGCACGCTGATCCCCGTCGACGGCGCGATCATCTTCGAGACCACCCTCGAGGAGTGGCTGCCCGCCAACCCGCCCCGCAACTGAACCGTTGGGGCGACTCCGCGCCCCACGGAAGACGGCCACTCCGACGCGTGGCGAGTCCGAGTGGCCGTCTAGATCCACGAAGTCAGTGGTCACCCTCTATGGCGCGGCGTTCCTCAGCCGCGGAAACGGAGTCTTAAAGTGGAAGATCTCGACACGTCACCGGCGTTGCTGGGTGCCCTCAGCTCAGAACAGTCCATGCTCCAGTCGATTGCGGGGTCGACGATCAACGAAGCCGGCACGCGGTCGATGATCTACCTCTCTGCGCTATCCGGTGGGCTCGTCGCCCTCGGTTTCGCCAGCTCGACAAAAGGCCTCCTCGCCCCGCTGGCACTCACGGTGCTGCCCACGATCTGGCTGCTCGGCTGGTTCACCATCGTGCGACTCGTCGACACCACTGTCGAGAACGTCTCGGTGACGAGGCGGATCGAAGCCATACGCGCGTACTACGCCAGACTCACTCCCACTGCGCACAGCTTCTTCGCCGCAGAAGACCCGTTGTCGAACGGCAAGTTCGGCGTCCGATACTCCCGCTGGTCTGTGATCTTCGCCATGGCGTCGATGATCGCTCTCGTCAACGCCGTGCTCGCAGGATCGATCACTGCTTTGGCCCTTGCCATCGCCGCACGCACGTCGACCGTGGTGGCCACGGCAGCAGGCATCGGCGTCGGCATCCTTCTTTTCGCCGCAACCGTGGTCTACGAGCGGATCAGGGTCGGTGCCCTGTTCCCCCGCCCGGACCGTCATCATGCCGGCGCGGCGATCTCGGCTTCGGCGGGGGGAGGGACCCACTCACCCTCGTGAGACGCGTCGGTCTCATGCGGATCAGGATCCGTTTTGATAATGATTCTCATTTACCGTAGGGTCGAGATCATGAAGAAGCCCCTCGCCGCCCTCGCGCTCGCCGCCGCCTCGATCCTCGCCCTCGCGGGCTGCTCCGCGACGGCCGATCCCGCGTCCTCGTCCGGATCGGGCGCCATCGCGGTGACGGCGTCGACCAATGTCTGGGGCGACATTGCGAAGGAGATCGGCGGCGAGCACGTCGAGGTCACCTCCGTCATCGCGTCGCTGTCGCAGGATCCGCACGAGTACGAGGTCACCGCCGCCGATCAGCTGAAGGTGCGCGGGGCGAAGCTGATCCTGGAGAACGGCGGCGGCTACGACGCCTTCTTCGGCGACCTGGTCTCGAAGTCGGGGAGCAAGGCGCCGGTGGTCACCGCGGTGACGTTCGCGCCGAGCTGGCCGAAGGGCGAGGACGGGACGAAGACCGCCGAGGGCTTCAACGAGCACGTCTGGTACGACACGGCGGTCGTCGAGGACGTCGCGAAGAAGGTCGCCGACGAGCTGAGCGGGATCGACCCGGCGCACAAGGCGGACTTCGAGAAGAACCTGGCGACGTTCGAGACGGGGATCGCGGGACTGAACTCCTCGCTCGCGACGATCAAGGGCGCGCACCAGGGCGAGAAGATCTTCGTCACGGAGCCGGTCCCGCTGTACCTGACGGCCGCCGCGGGCCTGGTGAACGTCACGCCCGAGGCGTTCAGCCACGCAGTGGAGGAGGGTCAGGACGTGCCGCCGGCGACCCTGCTGGAGGCGACGAACCTCGTCGAGTCGGGTCAGGTCAAGGCGCTGTTCGCCAACGCCCAGGCCGGCGGTGCCGAGACCACGAAGATCATCGGTGTCGCGAAGGAGAAGGGCGTGCCCGTCCAGGAGGTCACCGAGCTCGTTCCGGACGGCAAGACCTACCTCACCTGGATGAAGGACAACATCGACACGCTCTCGCGTAATCTCGACAAGTGACCTCTCCCGCCGCCTCTCCGGCCGCTCCGCTGCTGCGGATCCGCGGCGCCGGCATCCGCCGGGACGACCGGGAGCTGTGGAGCGGACTCGACCTCGACGTCGCCCCGGGCGAGCTCGTCGCGGTGCTCGGCCCCAGCGGCACCGGCAAGACCACCCTGCTGCGCGCGATCCTCGGGCTGCAGGACCTCTCCGAAGGCACCATCGAGGCGGCAGGGCAGCCGGTGCGCCGACGTGGGAACCGCCGCATCGGCTATCTCCCGCAGGCGCGGCCGCTGCCGGCCGAGACGTCGCTGCGGGGTCGTGACCTGGTCGCGCTCGGCGTCGACGGGCACCGGTTCGGCCTGCCGATCCCGCGCCGCGGCGACCGCGCCAGGATCGACGCTCTGGTTGCGGCGGTGGGTGCCTCCTCCTTTGCGAACCGCCCCGCGGGCACCCTCTCCGGCGGCGAGCAGCAGCGGCTGCGCGTGGGCCAGGCGCTCGCCGATGACCCGCGACTGCTGCTCTGCGACGAGCCCCTGACCAGCCTCGACCTGGCCAATCAGCGAGCAGTGGTGGAGCTCATCGACCGGCACCGCCGCACCGGCGCCGGGGTGCTGCTGGTGACCCACGACATCAACCCGGTGCTCGACATCGTCGACCGGATCCTGTACCTCGCGAACGGCCGGTTCACGCTGGGTACGCCGCACGAGGTGCTCACCACGCGGGTGCTCTCGGATCTCTACGGCGTTCCGGTGTTCGTCTCCCAGGTCGGCGGCCGGCTCGTCGTCGTCGGCGCGCCGGATGCGGAGAGCGCCGCGCACCACCACGACGGCCCGGATGAGGAGCTGCACGCATGAACCTCGCGGACATCGGCCAGGCCATGTTCGGCGGTCTGTCGCAGTACGGCGAGATCCTCGCGCTGGTCTCCAACTCGGTCTGGGCGGGAGCCGTGCTCGGTCTCGTCGGCGGCCTCATCGGCGTCTTCGTGATGCAGCGCGACATGGCCTTCGCGGTGCACGGCATCAGCGAGCTGTCCTTCGCGGGCGCCGCCGTCGCCCTGCTGGTCGGCGTCGACGTCGTCACCGGCTCGATCGTCGGATCCCTGATCGCCGCCGCGATCATCGGCTGGCTGGGCGCCCGCGCACGCGATCGCAACTCGATCATCGGCGTGCTGATGCCGTTCGGCCTCGGCATCGGGATCCTCGCCCTCTCGCTCTACAACGGGCGCGCCGCGGGGCGGTTCAGCCTGCTGACGGGCCAGATCGTCTCGGTGCAGTCGGACCAGCTGGGCTGGCTGACCGGGATCTGCGCCCTCGTGCTGCTGGGGCTGCTGCTCATCTGGCGGCCGCTGCGCTTCGACTCGCTCGACCCGCAGTCCGCGGCCGCTCGCGGTGTCCCCACGGTCGGGGTCTCGTTCGCCTTCATGCTGCTGCTCGGCCTCGTCGTGGCGGTCGCGGTGCACATCATCGGCGCGCTGCTGGTGATGGCGCTCGTGGTGACCCCGGCCGCCGCGGCGATGCGGGTGCGCTCGGGCCCGCTGTCGGTTCCGGTGCTGGCGGCCGTGTTCGGGGTGGTGTCCGCGGTCGGCGGCATCCTGCTGGCGGTGATGGGCACACTCCCGGTGAGCCCCTACATCACGACGGTTTCGTTCGTGATCTACCTCGTCTGCCGCGCGATCGGATCCCGTCGGGATCGCGTCGTGCGCTCGGCGACCCGCCCCGAGGCGGCGGTGCGCCAGCCGTGATCGATCGCCGCGTCGCCACGCCTCACCGCGTGCCGCGCGACCGGTCCTCCCGGGGGGACAATGCTCCGGGGCGAGTGGAGGAGTTCGGCGATGGGACACGGGCACGGACATGACGCCAGGATGATTCGGCAGGTTCGGGTCGCGCGCACTCCCCGGCGCATCCTGCTGACGACCCTGATCGTCGTCGGGGTGATGACGGTCGTCGGGCTGCTGCTGCTGTGGCCCTCCGCGGCGCGTCCGGGAGGCGTGGCGACCGGTTCCTCATCCGCGCGGAGCACGACCTATCCGACCGGCGAGATCGTGGGGATGACGCCGGACTGCGCAGCCATGCGCCCGTCCGCCGCAGCAGGCGGTGCCGGCGGGGGATCCGGTGGCGATGGCGCCGGGGCAGGATCCGGCGCGGACGGCAGTTCGGCCGGCCCCGGCACAACCCCACCCGCTTCCTCCGGCGGTTCGGCGGGAGCCGGCGGAGCGTCCTCCGCGACCTGTGCGATCGCGCGAGTCAGGATCGAGGACGGCGCTCGTGCCGGTGAGACGGTCACGATCATGCTGAACGGGCCGTTCGCCCACGCCGGCCTGCGACCCGGCGACCGGCTCGAGCTCATGGTCGTTCCGCTGCCCACGAACTCGCACATCATCCAGCCGGGAGGTGTGGACCCGGGGGTCTCGGCATTCGGCGTGGTCAGAACCGTCCCGTTGGCGGTCTGGGCCGGCCTGTTCGCCCTGGTGGTGGTCGTGGTCGGACTGCTGCGAGGCCTGCTCGCCCTCGTCGGCTTGGTGTTCAGCGGCGCCATGATCGTGATGTTCATGCTGCCCGCCCTGCTGCACGCCGGGCCCGCGATGGCCATCGCCCTCGTCGGCTCCTCTGCGATCCTCTACGTCGTGCTGTATCTCGCGCACGGCATCTCCATGCGCACGAGCGCAGCGCTGGCGGGAACCCTGGCGGGCGTCGCCATCACCGCGATGCTGGCCCAGCTGGCGGTCGGCACGACCAGGCTGAGCGGCATCGACGAGAGCGGCGGGTTCCTGGCGCCGATGGTGCCGCAGGTCGACTTCCAGGGGCTGCTCACCTGCGCGATCATCATCGCCGGCCTGGGCGTGCTCAACGACGTGACGATCACGCAGAGCTCCTCCGTCTGGGAGCTGCGCGCCGTCGCCCCGGAGCTCTCTCGGCGGCAGCTCTTCGGCCGCGCGATGCGCATCGGTCGAGACCACATCGCCTCCACCATCTACACGATCGTGTTCGCCTACGTGGGGGCTTCGTTGAGCGTGGTGCTCCTGCTCTACGTGTACGACCAGCCGATGGTGAGCCTGCTGAGCCTGGAGGACATCGCGACGGAGGTCGTCCGCACGCTGTGCAGCGGGATCGGGCTCGTCCTCGCCGTTCCGCTCACCACCGCCATCGCCGTCGCGCTGCTGCCGCCCCGGTCCGCCGTGACCGGGGCGCCGATGCCGGCTTCGCTCGGCGAGGACGACGCCGAGAAGGTCGCCTGGCTGCGCACGCTGCGCACTGTCGAGGACGAACCGCTGACGAGGCCGAGCCCGCGCACCGGGTGAATCCCGCGGCGCCGAACGCGGGACGGGGCCCTGGGGCCGACCCGAAGGCCTGCCCCAGGGTCTGATCCTGGAGGCTAGGCCGTCGGATCGCCGTAGCGTTCGGCGATCTCCTTCGATCCCGGCCATCCCTCATAGGTCGGATGCTGGGGCCATCCGTCCGGGACGTCCTGCCAGACCTCCTGGCGCCCGTAGGGCAGCACGTCGGCGATCGCGAAGGTGAGCATGAACTGCTCGGCCCCGCGGCCGGAAGTGTGCCAGGTGCGGTAGACGTCGTCCCCGTCGCGCAGGAACACGTTGTATCCGAATCCCTCGCCGGGACCGGCGTCCATGTCGGCGCCGAAGCTCGTGCCGGCCGCCGAGTACCAGGTCATCAGGTTCCCGACCCGCTTCTTGTACGCGAGGATCTCGTCCATCGGCCCGTTGGTGACGATGACGAATCGTGCATCCAGGGGCTCCACGATGTCGGGGCGCGCGAACTGGGCGGTGCCGCCGGTGCAGCCGGGGCACTGCCAGGTCGCTCCATCCGTCCACATGTGGTGGTAGACGACCAGCTGGCTGTGCCCGTCGAAGATGTCGGCCAGCCTGACGGCGGAGCCGTCCTCGGCGATCAGTGTGTACTCGGGCAGCTTCACGGCGGGCAGCCGGCGACGCGCGGCGGCGATCGCGTCCAGCTCGCGGGTCGCGGCCTTCTCGCGGACGCGCAGCTTCGCGAGCTCCTCGCGCCAGGTCTGCTCGTCGACGACAGGGGGCAGAGCGGTCATGACATCCTCCGTTGGTCGTTCCAGTCGCGCCGAGGGCGCCGATGTTCACGGCGTCCACATCTGCTATGTTCACACCGTACACATCGCGCTGATCCGGTTCAAGAGGCGGAACCAGTCCCGAGGGGAGGAGATCCGGTGGCCTACCATCACGGCGATCTCGCGACCGCCCTCGTCCAGGCGGGGATCGAACTCAGCCGTGAGGGCGGGCCCTCGGCGGTGACGATCCGCGAGGCGACCCGACGGGCCGGGGTGTCGCCGAACGCCGCGTACCGGCACTTCCCGAACCGCGCGGCACTGCTCGACGCGACCGCGGCCGCGATCCAGCAGGGTCTGGCCGCCGCGATGACCGATGCCCCCGACCGCTCTCCGGCCGCGCGGCTGCGTCGGATCGGCGTCGCCTACGTCGACTTCGCCCTGGATGAGCCGGGATGGTTCGCCGTGGTCTTCTTCGGGATCCGGCCGCCGGATCCTGCGACGGTGCGGGAGGCTCCTGCGTTCGTGGCGCTGACTGCCGCGCTCGACGATCTCGTCGCGGCCGGCGAGCTCTCCGCCGAACGCCGCGACGACGCCGCCTGGGCGTGCTGGGCCACCGTGCACGGCTTCGCGGAGCTCTGCCTGCGCGGACCGCTCTCCGGCGTGGACCGGGCGGAGCAGCGCCGTCGCGCCGAGGTCGCGGTCCGCGCGGTGGTCGCCGGGATCCGTTCCGAGGACGCCGACAGCTCAGCGGCGTGAACGGCGCCGGGACCGGGACGCGTCGACGCGGCGATCCTCCTGCCGATCGTTCCGCGCCCAGCCGGGCTCCAGCCCTGTCGGCACAACGGAACGCCGGGTTAGGATCTTCAGGACTCGCGCGGATCGCGGACCCCGCACCCAGGGGCGCCGGACGACGCGATTCACCCTCCGCATCCATCCTTCCGGCACATCCCCCCTGCCCGGGAGAAGGAGGGGCGAACAGAAAGGCGCGGCACGTGGCCGAGGCAACCGAGGACCGAGCAACCGAGGACAAAGGCCCCCAGGGCGACTTCTTCGATCAGCTGCTGGACAACCCTACGACGCAGCAGTCCTTCACGATCGGCTTCCGCGGCTATGACAAGACCGAGGTCGACGCGCACCTGACCGCCCTCACGGAGGAGCTGCGGCGCGCGTCCGAGTCCGGCGCGAAGGCCGACGCGCACCTGCGTGGCGAGCTCAGCAAGGTCGCGGAGAAGCACCGCGAGGAATTGGAGAAGGCGACCGCCGCGCATGAGAAGCGTGCGGCGCAGCTGGAGTCCGACCTCGCGACGGCGAACGCCAAGATCGCCGAGTCCGCGCAGCAGATCCAGTCGCTGAGCACCGCTCTGGCCGGGTCCCAGGAGGACATCGACGAGGCCACCTCGCGCTCGCAGTTCGAGACCGTGCTGCGCGTGGCGGAGGAGCAGGCCAGCGTCCTGATCCAGAACGCCGCGGTGCAGGCGGAGCGTCTGCTCGACGCCGCCCGCGACGAGGCCGCCGCCAAGCGCGCCGAACTCGACGCCGACGTCGCGCGCATCACGGCGCAGGCCGAGCGCGACGCCGACCAGGTGCGCCTGAAGATGGAGACCGAGTTCACGGCGCACACCGCGCAGGTCGAGCGCGAGGCCGCGCACGCCGCCGAGAAGGTGAACCATGCCGAGCAGGAGGCGCACTCGATCCGCACCGAGGCCGAGAAGGGCGCCGCGGCGCTGCGCGCGATGGTCACCCGGGAGACGACCGATCTGCGCGTCTCCGCCGAGCGCGAGGTGCGCGAGATGAACGCGCGGGTGCTGGAGATGGAGGAGTCCCTCACGCGCCGTCAGGATGACGCGCAGCAGGAGTTCCTCGTGCTGCACAACCAGGCCGTCGCGCACGCGGAGCGCATCACCGCCGATGCCAACGAGCAGGTCGCATCCTCGCTGGCGCACGCCGAGCGGATCTCCGCCAAGGCCGAGGACTACGAACGCCTGATGCGCTCGCAGGCCAGCGCGATCGAGGCCGAGGCGCAGGTGCGCGCCCGCGAGACCCTCGACCGCGCCCGCACCAAGTCGCAGAAGATCGTCGACATGGTCACCGCGCACACCGCGAACGTCGTGCGCGACGCCGACGACCGGGCCCGGCAGCTGCGCTGGCAGCAGCAGCAGCTCACCAGCTTCATGGCCGAGGTGCGCGAGCTGATCCGCCCCGACGGCGCTCTCGGCAGCGAGGCATCCGGATCCGCTGCCGCCGCCGAGACGGAGAGCCCGGCAGAGACCGACGGGGCCGAGGCACCCGCGGAGGGCACCGAGGCCTGACCCCTTCCGGGGTCGTTGAGCGAACACGTGCGCAGCGCCCGTGAGACGAAACGCGGTGATCTCGCAAGGTCGCCGCGTTTCGTCTCGGTGGCTGAGCGTCCTCGCTCAACGACCGTGCGGCGCCGCGCTCAATGACCCCGTGCCGCCGCTCGGAGGTCACGGATACGCTGCTCCCAGCCGCGGACCAGATCCCCGCTCTAGACTCGAGGCATGGCTCAGCGGAACACGTGGCAGCGCGAACGCGTGCGCGAGGAGCTCTCCGACCTGCGCGGATTCGTGAGCGCGCAATCGCTGCACCAGGCCCTGCGCGAGGCCAACACCGGCATCGGCCTGGCCACCGTCTACCGCGCCCTGGCCGGGCTCGCGGCCTCCGGCGAGGCCGACTCGCTGCAGAGCCCCGAGGGCGAGGCGCTCTACCGCGCGTGCAGCAGCGAGGGTCACCATCACCACCTGATCTGCCGCTCCTGCGGGATGACCGTGGAGATCGAGGCGACCGATGTCGAGCAGTGGGCGCAGCGCACCGCGGCCCAGCACGGCTTCCGCGACGCCGAGCACGTGGTCGACATCTTCGGACTCTGCGCGAGCTGCTCGAACGCCGCCCAGGAGTGATCCCCGCGTGACCCTGACGACCCCCGGCCGCCGTACCACCGCTGCGCGCGACGGCGCGGCGACTCCGCACGCACTGCGCACGCCGCCGCCGCGGCTGTCCGGGCGCACGGCGCTCATCGGCGCGGTGATCGGCGTCGCGGTAGTGGCCGCCCTCGTCGCAATCGACGTGTTCGCGCCGCATCTGTTCTCCGCCCGCCTGCCGAACCGGCTGCAGGACGGGCTCACCCTGTCACTGAGCGTGCTGTTCGAGGCGCTGCCTTTCGTGATCCTCGGGGTGCTGCTCTCGATCGCGGTGCAGGTATGGCTGCCCGCCGGCGTGATCGAGCGCGTGCTGCCGAAGCGTGGCTGGGCGCGCAGGGCCGTGCTGTCGCTGCTGGGCATGCTCATCCCGGTGTGCGAGTGCGGCAACGTGCCGTTCGCCCGCGGGCTGATGATGCGCGGGCTGGGACCTGCGGAGGCGCTGACGTTCCTCATCGCGGCTCCCATCGTCAACCCCATCGTGATCCTCACGACGCATGCCGCGTTCGGCTTCGACGGCGGGATCCTGGTAGCGCGTCTCGTCGGCGGCTACCTCGTCGCCAACCTGATCGGCTGGGTGTACAGCCGGCATCCCGATCCCGACGCGCTGCTCACCGCGCGGTTCCGCGACACCTGCGAGGTCGTCGTGCACGAGCAGGGATCCGGGATCCGCCGGAGCCTGGCCCAGTTCCTCATCGAGCTGCGCGCCGTGATGCCCGCGCTGATCATCGGATCCGCGCTCGCGGGCGCCGTGCAGGTGCTCGTCCCGCGCGACGTGCTGCTGGCGATCGGCTCCAACCCGCTGCTGTCCGTCGTCGCGATGATCGCGCTGGCCATCTCGGTGGCGATCTGCTCGAACGTGGACTCGTTCTTCGCGCTCTCGTTCGCCTCGACGTTCTCGCCGGGCGCGATCGTCGCCTTCCTCCTGGTGGGTCCGCTGGTCGACATCAAGATGATGGCGCTGCTGCGCACCACCTTCACCGCCCGCACCCTCGGCGGGATCGTCGGCATCGTGATCCTGTTCGGCTTCGCCCTGGGGATCGGGGTGAACGTCTTTGCCTGAGGTTCTTCCTGAGACGACGACTGCGCACCGGCCCTCTCGTGCGCAGGCACTCGGCACCCGCTGGCTCGGCGCCGGTCTGGCCGTCGCGCTCGCGATCGCCACCCTCGTCCTCGCCTTCACGGGGCGGCTCACGCTCTACATCAGCCCCGAGACGGTGTGGTTCGCCGTGGCCGCAGCGATCGCGACGCTGGTCGGCGCCGTATGGTCGTGCGTGCTGCCGCTCGGCGCGGAGCAGGACCACGGTCACGATCACGGAGACGCCGACCACGGGCATGACCACGACCACGCGCCCGCCCGGTCCGGCCGCCGCGTGCTGGGCACGGTGCTGGGTGCGACGGGCGGAGTGATCGCGACCGGTGTCGTCGCGGGAGCTCTGTTGCTGCCTCCTGCGTCCCTCTCGGTGGACATGGCGATGCAGCGAGCCCCGATGGGCAACGTGCTGTTCGCCGGCGCCGACGACGTCGCCCTCGGAGCGAACACCGACACCAGCACGTTCGGCGTGGGCGGCTGGGCCAGCGTGTTCGCCACGGGCTCCCGGCCCGAGAAGTACGACGGATCCACGGTGACCCTCACCGGCTTCCTCACGCCCAGCGGATCCGCGAAGGATCAGGCGCACCTGACCCGCATGGTCATCACGCACTGCGTGCTCGACGCGCAGCCGGCGTCGGTGCCCGTGCAGATCAGCGGCTGGCAGGGCCAGTACGCTGTGGGCGACTGGATTCAGGTGAAGGGGACCGTTCGCGCCAGCGCGGACGGGAAGCTCTCGATCGTGCCGGCCAGTGTGTCGAAGATCTCGGAGCCGAAGGACCCCTATGAGCACTGACGACGCGGATCACCCCCTCACCCGCGCCGAGTTGCGCGCGCGCCGTGCGGCGGAGGAGGCGGCTGCCGGGGTGGAAGCCGCGGCGCCGGAAGATTCCGAGCCGGCCGAGCCTTCCGAGGCCGCTGCGCCGAGGGCCTCGACTGCGGCGGACGCTCCTGAGGCTCCGCAGGTCCCCGCCGTGCCGACCGCGGATGAGCCGGTCACCCGCTCTGCGGCGCCCGAGCAGGTCTTCGACGACACTCCGGGACCGCGGCGGACGCCGAACGCAGGATCGGGCACAAGCGCCTCGACGGCCGATGCCGCTCCGGCGCAGGCCGAGGCCGAGTTCCCGGACGTCGCCCCCGCGCCGGCCGCGGCGGCGGCGACGCGCGTGCACCAGGAGGATCCGCCCCTCGTGCCGGACGATGCGCATGTCGAAGAGCCGCCGGCGGATCCGCAGCTCGCGCCACCCACGGACCCGCGGCTCGAGCCCCCGGAGTGGCAGCCCCATCCCACGCCGGCCCCGGTCGCGCGCCGCCGACGGTTCCCGCTGGTCCTCGGTGCGGTGATCGGGGCGCTCGTGCTCGTGGTCGCCGCGTTCGGGGTGATCACGCTGTTGCAGGGACCGCGCGTGAGCAGCGTGAAGATCGACGCGCAGTCGGCGATCGACGCCTCCGGTACGCGCATGATCATCACCGCCAGCCAGCCGCTGGCGAAGGTGGATCCGAAACAGGTGAGCGTGAGCCCCAAGGCTCCGTTCACCGTCGACACGTCGGGGCGCAACCTCGGGATCCGCTTCACCGTGCCGCTCGACGACGACACGACCTACACGGTCACCGTCAAGGATGCGACCGGCACCGACAAGCAGCGTCAGAGCACACTGCAGGCGACCTTCCAGACGCCGAAGTCGACGATCTTCCTGCTGCAGCGCAACGCCGACGGCGATGACACGATCTTCCTCACCGACCTCGGCGGCAAGAACGCCGTCCCGGTGGTGCAGCACGAGAAGATCGACGACTTCCGCGCAACGGCCGACCACCTCGTGGTGGCGACGGAGAAGGGCGGCACGTCGGTGCTGCTGGTGATGGATCGGAAGGGCAAGAACCAGCGGGAGCTGAAGCTGCCCGGCCCCGGGTTCCTCTCGAACCTGCAGGTGTCCGAGCGCGGCAACCTCGTCGGCTACACCTTCACCGACAAGGGCATCAGTGCGACCAGCGGTCGGGCGAGCATCCTGGTGAGCCAGTCGCTCACGGGCGACGGCGAGCCGCAGATCGTCACGGTCGGGGACAAGATGCCGAGCATCGCCCAGTGGGCGTTCGTGCCCGACTCCTCCTCAGCGCTGTTCATCGACTTCAGCGGTGCGCTGTACGTCGAGGACCGTTCCGATGCGAAGGCGAAGCCGACGGCCCTCGGCGCCGCGCAGACCGTCGAGGGCATCTCCCGAGGCACCTACACGGCGATCGTCAGCCGCGGCAACGACCTGGTCGAGCTGAACCTGGCGGACGGATCCGAGAAGCCCCTGGCCGCCTCCACCCCCGACTTCGGCGTGCCGGGCACGATCGCGCCCTTCCCCGGAGGCACGCTGCGACAGGTCGCCACCCGCGATGCCACCGGGTTGCCGACCGGGCAGATCGTCACCCGGGTAGACGACGACGGCAAGGCGACGAAGCTGTTCAGCGTGACCGGATCCGACGCGATCATGCAGGCCTGCCCGTCCCCGAGCGGGCAGTACAGCGCGATCGTGGTGGCCCCCAAGCTCGTGAACAACCCCTACGACCAGTCGCTGCTGCCGCTGCCGACCACGATGCAGACGCACATCGTCGACACGAAGACCGGCAAGGAGCTCGTCGTGCTTGCCGGCTTCGACCCGTCGTGGTGCGCACAGGCGCCGCACCGGTGATGACCGGCGCGGGTCTTCCGCCCGCTGGCGACGGCCTGCGCCGCGCCCGGCGGGAGGACCTGCAGGCGCTGCCGCTCGAGGTGGCGCCGCGCCTGCTCGGTGCCCGGTTGCGCACGTTCGTGGACGGCGCCGAGGTGCAGCTGCGGATCACCGAGGTCGAGGCCTACCACGGCAAGGGCGTGGGCCCGGTGCCGGATCCCGGCTCCCACGCCCGGATGGGCCGCACCGCGCGCAACGCCACGATGTGGGGCGAGCCCGGGCATCTGTACGTGTACCTCAGTCACGGCATCCACTCCTGCGTGAACGTGGTGTGCGCACCCGACGGCGTCGCCGGTGGTGTGCTGCTGCGGGCCGGCGAGGTCGTCTCCGGTGTCGAGGCGGCGGCGGTGCGGCGCGGTGTGCGTCCGAAACTCAGTCGATCTGGGGGTGCCGACGCGGATCCGGCGCTGGACAGCGCCGGATCAACTGAGTTTCAGACCCGGGAGCTGCGCGACCTCGCGCGCGGACCGGGCCGGTTCGGTCAGGCGTCGGGCCTGCGGCACCCGCGGCACGACGGCATCGACGCCGTCACGGGCGGCGAGCAGGCGGGAGCGCGGGCCGAGCTCTGGCTCGGCTCGCCGCTGGCCGAGGTCGCGACGGGCCCGCGAGTGGGGGTGGCCGGTCACGCCGGCACGGATGCGTTCCCCTGGCGGTTCTGGATCCCCGGGGATCCGACCGTGTCCCCGTTCCGCTGGGGCCGGGGCGCCGCCGAGGCCGCCGCAGCCGCCGACACGCCCGGCCGCTGATCCGTGCTAAAGTAGCTCTTTGTCTGCGCACACTCCTGTGCGCAGTTCGTGTGCCTCCCCTTCTGAACCGAGCGATCGGGCAGGGGAGAGGCGTGCAGACAAGGGATCTTGGGTGGGGCCGTCCGGCCTCACGGTAGAGAAGGAGTCATCATGGCAGCAGTGTGCCAGGTGACCGGAGCAGTTCCCGGTTTCGGTCACAACATCTCGCACTCGCACCGTCGGACGAAGCGCCGCTTCGACCCGAACGTGCAGAAGAAGACGTATTTCGTTCCGTCGCTCGGTCGTAAGATCACGCTCAACGTGTCCGCCAAGGGCATCAAGGTGATCGACGCCCGCGGCATCGAGCGGGTCGTCGCGGACCTCCAGGCGAAGGGTGTGAAGCTCTAATGGCCAAGAAGGCTCAGGACATCCGTCCGATCATCAAGCTGCGTTCGACCGCGGGCACGGGGTACACCTACGTGACCAAGAAGAACCGCCGCAACACCCCCGACCGCCTCGTGCTGAAGAAGTACGACCCGGTGGTTCGCAAGCACGTCGAATTCCGAGAGGAGCGTTGATCCATGGCTAAGAAGAGCAAGATCGCGCGCAACGAGCAGCGCAAGGTCGTCGTCGAGCGTTACGCCGAGCGTCGTGCCGAGCTGAAGAAGACCCTGGTCGACCCGAACGCGACCGAGGAGGCCCGCGAGGCCGCCCGCGTCGGCCTGCAGAAGCTTCCGCGCAACGCGTCGCCTGCCCGCGTCCGTTCGCGCGACGCCATCGACGGCCGCCCCCGCGGTGTCCTCACGAAGTTCGGCATCTCGCGTGTCCGCTTCCGTGACATGGCGCACCGTGGCGAGCTGCCCGGCGTGACCAAGTCGAGCTGGTAAGTCTTACCGGTCCCTGAGTTCATCCCAGGGACGCAAGGGGCGAGGATCTTCGGATCCTCGCCCCTTCTGCGTGTCCGGAGGTCTCGTCACACCTCGGGCGTCGCCACCGGTTCGCGGAGCTCGTTCGCGGTGGCCCAGCCCAGCGCGTCGTCGGCGATCTGCTCCCAGCCGTCCTGGCTCACCAGCCGGTGGGTGCGGCCCGGGTACTCGCGGTAGTCGACGACCGCCGGGCTGCCGCTGGAGCGGTACTTCTTGACGATGGCCTTGCCGATCGCCGGGGGCACGACGTGGTCGATCTCGCCGGTGATGACCAGGAGCGGTGCGCGGTCGGTGCGGTCGTAGTCGACGTGGGTGACGCCGCCCTTCTCATTGAGCACGGACGAGACGCCCTCGAAGAAGACGCGGTTGTAGGAGTTGACCGCGTACTCCTGCCACAGCCGGTCGGACTCCGCGCGGGGCAGGTCGTTGCCGAAGGTGAAGTGGAAGTGGCGCTTCGACAGCGGCTTCGCGCCGTTGCGTCCGAACGGGTTGGACAGGATCGGGGTGCCCGTCCACAGCGTCGACAGCGGCAGTGTCGTGATGCCGGCGGTCTGCCCCGGGGCGACTCCGACGTAGGCGGCACCGAGGCCGCGGTCCGCGAGCATCTGAGTGATCACGCCACCGAACGAGTGCCCCATGATGATCGGCTTCACCGGGAGGGCGCGGATGATTCGCTCGTAGTGGTCGACGATCTGCTTCAGGCCCACGCCCTTGAGCGCTTCGGGGTTGCGCCGGATGTCTTCGACGTCGCGGTCGTCGATACCGGGCCAGCCCGGGACGATCACCTCGTGGCCGGCGTCGCGGAAGCGCTGCGCCCAGGTGTTCCAGCTCTTGGGCGTCATCCACAGCCCATGGATGAGGACGATCGGGGTCTTGGTCGAGGTGGTCATGTCGTGCTCCTTGGGTGATTCGGTGTTCGAGTGGTCTGCGGGATCCGCGTCTGCTGCTTCGCTGCCCATGGTAGACTGAACGTTCTATCTACACAAGAGTATTCCCGTGTGGCACGATGGACGAGGAAGGGCATTCATGACGACGACCACAACGACAGTCCGCCCCGGCTCGGCGCGGCAGAGACTGCTCGACGCGGCGACCAAGCTCTTCTATCGCGAAGGCATCCACTCGGTTGGCGTCGACCGGATCATCGAGACCGCGGGCGTCACTCGCGCCACGATGTACAAGCAGTTCTCGGGCAAGGAGGGGCTGGTCCTCGCTTACCTCCAGGGCGAGGACGAAGAACTGCGCGGACTGTTCGCGCTGGCTGCCGAGGCATCGGATGATCCCGCCGTGCTGCTCGACCTCGTCGTGGACGGGATCGCGCACGACATCCGTGAGCGTCACACGCGCGGTTGCCCTTTCATCAACGCCGCCGCCGAATACCCTGATCAGGGCCCGGTGCGAGACCTCATCGCGGTGCACCGCGAGTGGTTCCGCGAGACGCTGAGGCAGCTGGCCGAGGGGGCGCAGCTGCGCGACCCCGACGCGGTGGCGGCTTCTCTCGTCCTGCTCCGCGATGCGGCCCTGGTCGGCGGGTACCTCGACGGACAGAACAGGGTCGCTCCCGCGTTCGCCCGCACCGCGCGAGACCTCATCGCCGCTCACGGCCGGTGACCTCCGGGCGCCCGCCCCTGTGACTGGAGTGACGAATGAGGCGCGACACGCCGTCTCAAAACGTCAAAACCCGCGAAATGACGCGGAAATCCGGGGTTTGGTTGATACATTCAAGGCGGTCGTTCGACCAACGGGGGGCATCCGCCCATCCGGAACTCTGATACGAAGCGACGGGATCCCGTCGCTGGAGGATGAAATGGCTGACAAGTCCATCACCAAGACCGAGCTCGTCGCGAGCATCGCCAGCGCCACCGGCCAGAGCCAGGCTGCCGTCTCCGGCGTTCTCGATGCCCTGTTCGCCACGGTCTCGGACGCTGTTGCCAAGGGCAGCAAGGTCTCGATCCCGGGCTGGATCTCCTTCGAGCAGGTCGCCACCGCCGCCCGCACGGGCCGCAACCCGCAGACCGGCGCCGAGATCAAGATCCCGGCCGGCAAGCGCGTCAAGGTGACCGCCGGCTCCAAGCTCAAGGCTGCCGTCAAGTAATTCCGGCTTCGCCTCGCAAGGCCGTCCCTCTCTCGGAGGGGCGGCCTTTCGCGTGGGGCCTCGCAATCGGCCGGGCTCCCGGCAGACCGTGAGCGACACCGGAATAGGCTGGAGGGGTGAATCGCCCCGCCACCGGGGTCCGCCCCGAGACCGGGTCGGATGCCGCCCGCTCCGCCCTGCCCGCCGGATCCCCGTCGCTGCGCATCGCCGGTCCCGTGATCCTTGTCGGCGCCGCGATCCTCGCCGTCGTCGCCGGGCTCGCGTTCGGCGGGGGCGCAGCGCCCAACCTGCTCCTCGATCCTGGACCCGTGGTGCGCTGGGGCCTGCCCGTCGTGAAGACGATCAGCAACCTGGGCGCGGCGGCGATGCTGGGCTCCCTCGTGCTCGCGTTGTTCGCCCTGCGCAGCGGGGCGCGCTCTTTCGAGATCGCACTGGACACCGCCTCGATCGGTGCCGCGGTCTACACGGTCGCAAGCGCCGTGGCGGGTCTGTTCACGTTCCTGCAGACGCTCGGTGTGAAGCTCAGCGCGGGGCCGGAGTTCGGCGCCCAGCTGGGCCGGTTCCTGCTCGAGCTCCCTCTCGGTCAGGCCTGGCTGATGACGGTGCTCGCGGGCGCCGTCATCACGATCGCCGCGTTCGCCTTCCGCGGCTGGACCGCCACTCTGCTCACCGCGATCCTCGCCGCCGCCTCGTTCGTCCCGCTCGCCACGCAGGGCCATGCGGGCGAGCTCAGCGGCCATGACGCCGCGGTGAACTCGCTGCTGCTGCACACGGTCGGCGCCGCGGTGTGGATCGGCGGCCTCGTGCTGCTGATCGTGCTGCGCGGATCCCGCAGCGAGCTCGCCGACGCCGGGCGTGGCGGCGCCCGCAAGGGCAGCGCCACGGCCGGTGCGCACGCCTCCGCCAAGCCCGGGGCGAAGAGCGCCAAGAGGCCCGCCGGCGCGAAGAAGACCAGGGGTGCCCTCACCTTCGCGGACCTCGTGCGCCGCTACTCCTCCCTCGCCCTCGCCGCGTACATCGTGGTCGCGGTCTCAGGCATCGCCCGCTCCATCGTCGCCGTGGGCGACTGGGCCGGTCTGCTCACGCCCTACGGCGGACTCATCGTCGCCAAGGCGATCGTGCTGATCCTGCTCGGTGCGCTCGGAGCCCGCTACCGCACCCGGCTCATCCCGAAGCTCGAGCAGGACGGATCCGGCTCCGCGTCGGCGAACGCGGGCGGATCCGGCCCGTTCTGGACCCTGGTGCTGCTGGAGCTCGCGCTCATGGGCATCGCCTCCGGCCTCGCCGCCGCGCTCTCGCGCACCGCGCCGCCCACCGGCCTCGAGGTGGCCACCGTGCGCACGCCGGCCGAGATCCTCACCGGCTCCCCGCTGCCCCCCGAACTCACCCCGATCCGCTGGATCACGGCGTGGAACATCGACCTGATCTGGGCGACCGCCGCGGCGTTCGGAATCGCGCTGTACGTGCTCGGAGTCCTCCGGCTGCGCAAGCGCGGCGACGCCTGGCCGATCCACC
This sequence comes from Microbacterium sp. 2MCAF23, assembly GCF_052115565.1. Lineage (NCBI taxonomy): Bacteria > Bacillati > Actinomycetota > Actinomycetes > Micrococcales > Microbacteriaceae > Microbacterium > Microbacterium sp. 2MCAF23. Next base: position 98,127 of record NZ_JBFRGY010000017.1, read on the forward strand.
GCACGGTGGTCTGGATCCTCGGGATGCTGGGGCTGGTGTGGGTCACCGGGGGCGCGATCAACGCGTATCAGGAGACTCTGTTCAGCGTGCACATGCTCGGGCACATGATGCTCTCCATGGCGATCCCGCTGCTGCTCGTGGCCGGCGCTCCGGTCACGCTCGCCCTGCGCGCGATCGACAAGCGCGACGACGGCACCCGCGGCGGGCGGGAATGGATCCTGTGGGCGGTGCACTCGCCGTTCTCGCGGGTGGTCACCAACCCGTTCGTGGCGGCGGCGATCTTCGTGCTGTCGCTGTGGGCGTTCTACTTCACCGACCTCGTGCGCTGGGCCATGACCGACCACATCGGGCACGAGTGGATGACGATGCACTTCCTCATCTCGGGATACCTGTTCGTGCTCAGCCTGATCGGCGCGGATCCGGTTCCGCGGCGGCTGCCGTACGCAGGACGCCTCATCACGCTCATCGCCGTGATGGCCACGCACGCGTTCTTCGGCATGGCGATAATGATGCAGTCGGGCCTGATGGTCGCCGAGTGGTTCGGATCCATGGGCCGCACCTGGGGGGCGACGCCGCTGCAGGACCAGTACGTGGGCGGCGGCGTGGCATGGTCGGTGGGGGAGATCCCGACGCTGATCCTCGCCATCACGGTCGCGATCCAGTGGAGCCGCAGCGACGCGAAGGTGCAGAAGCGTCAGGACCGGGCTGCCGATCGCTCGGGCGATGCGGAGCTCGAGGAGTACAACGCGCGGCTCGCCGAACTCGCGGAGAAGGACGCCAGGGCTGCCGCCCGCGGGCGCTGAGGCCCCACGGGGTCGTTGAGCGAGCGAAGCGAGACGAAACGCGGCACCCCGGCAGGGCACCGCGTTTCGTCTCGGTCGCCTTCGGCGTCCTCGCTCAACGACCACGTGCGGGGCGGGCTCAGCCTTCGGATCCGGGCGGGGGAGCGGACTGCTCGGGTGAGGTGATGCTGATCGAGGCGGATCCGTCGGGCAGGAACCGGATCGTCCCGTCCACCTCGAACGGCACGTCCTCGTCGACGTGCGACACGGATCCGTCGTAGAGCGACTTCACCTCGAGCTCGATGTGTGCGGTGGCCGGGGTCGCCACGATCTTCCACCCCTCGCCGTCGGGCTGCAGGGTGATGTCGGGTCCCTTGACCATGCTCCAGGTGGGGCCGTCGACGACCCGGTTGGGCACGGTCTGACCGAACGGGCAGCCGGTGGGCTGCAGAACATGCTGCGTCGTGCACTGCGCGAGGAAATCGTCGACGCGCTGCTGCACGACCTTGACGAAGGCGTCGGTGGGCTTGGCCTGCACATCCAGCGGCACGTCGGCGAGCGGCTTGTCGGCCAGCACCCCGATGCCGGTCGCGGTCGCGGTCGCGGTCTTCACGGACACCGAATACAGCCCCGGGGAGAACACCAGCATCGGGACCGCGTCGAGCGCCGATGAGTCCGCACCCTGCGCCGCGACCTGGCGGCGGTCGAGCTCGAAGCCGTTCACGAAGAACCGGTCGGATCCGCGCACGGTGAGCGAGATGACGGCGAGCGGGCTCTGCGCGAACTCCCACGCGGGTGCGACGCCGATCCAGCCGTCCTGAGCGACGCGGAAGGTGGAGGATCCGGCGTGACCCCCGGCCTTGTACGTCACGGTGACCGAGGTGGCGTCGCCGTCGGGGTGCTCGTCGGTCACGACGATGTCGGTGAGTGTGCCGAGTGCGTCATGACGCAGCAGAGCATCGGAGGCGGAGCGGAACGCGTCGGTGTCGAGGTCGCCGTGCGAGAGGGCGACGCCGGGCAGCTGCAGGGCGTCGGCCGCGCGACCCTCGCTGAGCAGCGTCAGGTAGCGCGTGACGAAGGCGGAGGGGCTGTAGAACTCGCGGTACATGGTGAGTCCGCCCGCGGCGAGGGCGGCCACCAACACGGCGCCGACGACAGCCAGCAGGGTGAGGTCAGACCAGAGCGAGGCACGGCGACGCGCACTCCGCGCCCGGCGCGACCGCACGCCTGGCGTCAGCACCCCCGCCGACTGCACCATGTGCGCCAGTCTACGAAAGTCCGCCTGCAGGAACCCCGAGTGGCCCGGCCGGGTCCGCGAGACTGCAACTGAGTGACGAGACTGCACTCCCGGAGTGCTGTCTCGTTATTCCAGTGCAGTCTCGCGGTCAGAGAAGACGCTCGCCGGTAGAATTCGAGGACCGTGAGCACGCCGACCCTCTCCGCCGAACAGGAAGAACTGTTCCGACTGATCGAGGACACCCGCGAGCACGTGTTCATCACCGGGCGCGCCGGCACAGGCAAATCGACCCTGCTGCAGCACTTCGCGTACAACACGCAGAAGCAGATCGCCGTCTGCGCCCCCACGGGAGTGGCAGCGCTGAACGTCGAGGGGCAGACGATCCATTCGCTGTTCCGGCTGCCGATCGGCCTCATCGCCGACACTGAGATCGACCAATCGGATGCGACCCGCAAGATCTTGAACGCGATCGACACGCTCGTGATCGACGAGGTGTCGATGGTCAACGCGGATCTGATGGACGCGATCGACCGGTCGTTGCGTCAGGCGCGGGGCCGCAAGGCGGAGGCGTTCGGCGGCGTGCAGGTCGTGATGTTCGGGGATCCGTATCAGCTGGCCCCCGTGCCGCCACGGGGCGACGAGTTGCGCTACATCCAGGACCACTACCGCTCCTTCTGGTTCTTCGACGCCAAGGTGTGGACCGGTGGTGAGGCCACCGACGGACTGCTCGACATCGGCACGCACGGCGCGACGCTGCACGTGCGCGAGCTCGTGCACATCCACCGGCAGTCCGATGCGGGGTTCAAAGCGATGCTGAACGCGGTGCGCTACGGCCGGGTGACCGCCGAGATCGCGGGTGCGCTCAACGACGCGGGCGCGAGGACGCCGCCGGATCCGGCACCCGGCGAGATCCCGATCATCACGCTCGCCACGCGCAACGACATCGTGAACGGCATCAACGCCCGCCATCTCGCGGCGCTGCCCGGCAAGGTGCAGAAGGCCAAGGCCGACATCTCCGGCGACTTCGGCCGCGGCGAGTCGAACTATCCGGCCGACCAGGAGCTGCAGCTCAAGGAGGGCGCGCAGGTGATGTTCCTGCGCAACGACATCGCAGCGTCGCCGGATCCGCCGCGCTGGGTGAACGGCACGATCGGGACGGTGGTGCGCATCCTCGGCGATGCCGTGCGCGTGGAGATCGACGGCGAGGAGGTCGATGTCGAACCCGCGGTCTGGGAGCGCTATCGCTACATCTACAACCCCGGCACCAAGACGCTCTCCCGCGAGGTGGTCGCCGAGTTCACGCAGTTCCCGCTGCGGCTCGCGTGGGCGGTCACGATCCACAAGTCCCAGGGCAAGACCTACGATCGCGCGATCGTGGATCTCGGATCCGGCGCCTTCGCCCCCGGGCAGACCTACGTCGCGCTGTCGCGGCTGACCTCGCTGGACGGGCTGTACCTGTCCCGTCCGCTGCGCCCCCGCGACATCCGCGTCGACGAGGACGTGCGCCGCTTCATGCGCGCCGCGTGGGAGGCCCGCCAGGGGGACTCCACGCCGCAGGTCGGGTCGTAAGGCGACGCATGCGGTACATGGGATCAGGTGCTTTCGCGGGCGGTGGCGACGGCGCTGCTGCTCTTCGCGCTCACGGTCGCGCTGTTGCGCAAATCTGGCACGGCCGAGGCTCGTAACTGTCTGGCCCCGGGGCTAAGTTGAAGCCATGAATCGCACGGCGAGGATCGCCACCTGGGCGGTCGCCGGGCTCGTGGTCGCCGCCCTCGCCGTTGGCGCAGGCACCGCCGTCGCGACCATCACAACAGCCGTTCCGCACGCAACGACTCCGCCGACGAGCTCCTCTGAACGGTCCGCTACGCCCACACCGGAGCCGTCAGCCAGCTTCCCGACATCTGAGCAGGAGCGTGTGGGAGGCGCAGAGAACTGCCACCCGCCCGCGCAGATCAAGACCACGGACGTGGTCGATGCCGACGGAAATCTCCTTGGACGCCGGGGAGAGCTCCTGGCTGAGCCGATCGATTTCGGACCGCGCGAAGGCGCGAGCGGCACCGTGAACCTTGACGGCCAGGGGCGGATCGTGAGCTACACGACGGTCGCGGGCGACAACTGGGACGGCATCGAGACGCGCCTCTGCATGGACTACGTGTCCGTCGCGCGGTACAACTTCGTGGGCACGCATCCTGCGCCGCCCTACTACGAGCGGCCCTGGACTCCGGGGGACACGTTGATCCTCCGCCCGGACCCATCGGTCGTCATGCCTCGCCCCGGCCTCCCCTGACCACACATCTCCAGGCCGAGCGAGCCACCTGAAGATCCGGAACCGTTCCGCTGGTCGACCGGTCCTGGGATCCTGTACGCATGACACCGCTCAACGGCTCGGCGGACGGGCGCTCCTCGGGGGCGGGAATGCCGAGCCTGCGTGCGGCGCTGGTCGGCATCGGCATCCTGATGGCCGTCCTGTGCCTGGTCGAGCTCGCGATCCCCTCGACGTCGAGGGGGCTCGGCGGATCCCTCCTCGACGGGGCGCTGGTCGCGGTCTTCACCGTCACCGGCCTGCTCGCGTGGTACCGGCGCCCGCACAACGCCATCGGGCGGGTGATGCTGCTCACCGCGCTGGCGCTGTGGGCCTCCGGCACCTACGACGACAGCATCCCGGCGCTCCGCGTCCTGGGCACGCTGACGTCCAGCCTCCCGCTGGCCCTGCTGCTGCACCTGCTGCTCGCGTTCCCCTCCGGCCGGCTGCCCGGCAGGGCCGCCCGCGCCATCGTGGCGGTGGCCTATCTCGTCTCCGTGGCCCCGCAGATCATCGTCGTCCTGCAACCCGGTGCGACCGAGGTGGTCTGGACCCTGCAGGCGGCGGTGGGCATGGTCGCTCTGGCGGCGACGGTCGTCCTCTGGGGCATCCGGCTCTCTCGGATGCCGAGGCTCCCGCGCCGCCAACTGCTCCCGTTCATCGGCTACGGATGCGCGGCCATCGCGGTGATCGGCATGACGGTCGTGATGCTGCACCTCGACTCCCGCCCCGGCGTGCAGCAGGCCGCGACCGTCGTCCAACTGCTCATGCTCGGTGGCCTGCCCGTCGCCTTCCTCGTGGGGCTGACCTTCGGCGCGTTCGGTCACGCGGGTGAGGTCGCGGAGGTGGCCGCGGGCATCTCCGCGGCGTCCGTGGAGCCGGCACTCCTCGATGCGCTCGCGGTGCGGGCTCTGGGCGACCCCAGTGCCCGGATCCTCTGGACGACGGACACGGACCCAGCGCGTTATGTCGACAGCGCAGGGCGCGAGCTCGCCGTACCCGGTGAGCGCGGCTGGTGGCCGATCGGTCCGGTCGAGGCACCTGTGGGCGGGCTCCTCTATGACCGCGAGCTGATCGCGGACCGGAGCCTGGTCGCGACCGTGTCCGCACAGCTCGGACTCGCGATGGACAAGCAGCGGCTGATCGTCGAGCTGCGCTCCGCGGTGCAGCAGCTCCACATGGCAGCGGAGGAGCTGCAGACCTCGCGGCGCCGGATCGTCGTGGCCGCGGACGCCGAACGGCGGCGCATCGCACAGGATCTGCACGACGGCGCCCAGCAGCGGATCGTCCTGGTCGGCATCGACGTGCAGCGGATGGCGCGGCAGGCCGACGACGCGGACTACATCCGGGCGGAGGCGGCGCAGATCGCCGAGCGCTGCGGATCCCTGCTCGACGAGCTGCGCGGCCTGGTCGAGGGCCTCATGCCGAGCCGGCTGAAGGACCACGGCCTGGAGGCCGCGGTATCCGCGCTGGCCGACCAGGTCCGGATCCCGGTGCGGGTCGAGGTCGCCTCCCCTCTCGGCCGGATGGACGCCGAAGTCGAGTCGACCGCCTATTTCGTGATCGCCGAGGCCCTGACCAACGCCGTGAAGCACGCCGGCGCCCGCGAGATCGTCGTGGACCTGGCCGTGCGGGACGGCCGCCTGAAGATCGCGGTGAGCGATGACGGGAAGGGGCCGGTCGGAGCGGTCCCAGGGTTCGGCATGCGCAGCCTCAGGGACAGGGTCGAGACCCTGGGCGGGACGATGACGCTCGAGCCGGCCGCCGACGGCGGGACGACGCTGCGCGCGGAGATTCCGCTCGGCCATCGCGAGGGATAGTGCACCCACAAACGGGTTCGGGCTCTTCGACGAGCTCAGGGACCGGTTGAGAGTGCCGGATCCGTCACCGGTCCAGGAAGCGCATCACGGCCAGGACCCGGCGGTGGTCGTCGGGATCCGGAGGCAGATCGAGGGCCACGAAGATGAGAGCGATGCTGCGCGCGACCGCCTTCTCCGTCACGAAGAGCTCTCGGGCGATGCGCGCGTTGCTGTAGCCCTGCGCCATCAGCTGCAGCACCTCCAGCCGCCTCGGGGTGAGCTGCGCGATGCCGCCGTCCTGGTGGTTGCGGACCTCGCGGCGCACCATCGAGGTGATGACATCCGAGTCGATGCTGGATCCGCCGTCGGCGACGCGCTGAACGGAGTCGAGGAAGTCCTCGAGGTTGAGGATGCGGCGCTTCAGCAGATAGCCGATGCCGTTCGCGCCGTCCGCGAGCAGCTCCATCGCACCGGTGGCGTCCACGTACTGGGACAGCACGACCACGGCCGTCCCGGGAAACTCTCGACGGATCCGCTTCGCCGCGCGCAGACCGTCGTCGGCGAAATCGGGCGGCATCCGGATGTCGGTGAGCACGAGATCCGGCCGGTAGGCGGCGACCTTGCCGAGCAGGTCGTCCGCGTCGCCGGCCGTCGCGACGATCTCGTGACCCTCATCCGCGAGGATGCGGGAGATCCCCTCCCGCAGCAGGAACTCGTCCTCGGCGATGACGACGCGCATACGTGCTCCTGCCTGCCGGTGTGCGATCCCGCCGGTGCCCCGAGAGTACTCCCGCAGAACCGCCGCCCACACCTCTCGGGTGCGGGCGGCGGCTCGGATCCGTGGTTCCCCAACTCCTCGGATCCCCCGGGTCCCCAGTGGGTCAGTCGGCCGGCGTGATCGGCTTGATCTCGGCGACCTGCGGCAGGTTCGCCTTCTCCTGGTCGGTGAGCGGGCGTGCGACGCTGTCGTAGAGCGGGTCGGCGTCCTTCTTCGGGATGTCGAAGTGCACCCCGAAGAGCTTCCAGGTGGTCTTGCCCATCGTGACGGTGAAGTCGCCGGTCACCCGGTCGGTCAGCGACCGCGACCACATGTTGTAGTTCGAGTAAGGGCTCATCGTGTAGTTGTGCACCTTCGTGGTCTCCTTGGTGTCGGACCAGGTGCCGCCGTACTTGTGGCTGAGGCCCGCCTCGAGGATCCCCTTGATCGTCAGCTTGGCGGACCCGGTGGTCTCGACCGAGGAGGTGGTGGTGGCCACGACCTTGGTGGTGAAGCTCTCCGGACGCGCCGTGTCGGTGTTGTTCGCGCCACCGGCGACCAGCCTGCGCTGATCGGGACCGTCCACCTTCGTCACCGGCGTGAACGTGCACGACGCCATCCCCGAGATGCAGGTCTGGTTGAGCAGGTCGGCCTGCCGCTGGGCGTCGGAGGCGGGCACCGAGATCGTGGAGAACTCCTTCTCCGAGAGGATCAGCCGGCCGGCGGTGATGCCCTGGTTTTCGACGGTGAAGGTGGCACCGGCATCCGTGCGGATGTTGGTGCCGCTGAACGCGTCCACCACGAGCGTGGCCTCGAACGCCCCGATCCGGATCGAGCCGTCGGCCAGGGCCTCGCTGTAGTTGAAGGTGAGAGTCGTCTCGCCGCGCTTGGCGAAGTAGTACACCTTCTCGTAGCGGTAGGACTGACCGGGGAGGATCTTCGTCCCGGTCGGCCGGTACTGATCGCGCTCGCCCGGGCTGCCGATCCCGGTCAGCTCCAGGGTGTGCTTGGTCGTGTTGACGATGTCGAACCCGCGGGTGACGTCGGCCGTGGCCGCCGCGCGCACCGGGGTCGCGGCCGACGCGGGGGCGGCGGTGGCGACGCCGATGGCGATCGAGCCGAGCACGGTGGCGCCGACGAGCCCGGCTCCGACGAGGCGTCTGGCGGTGGTGTTGTCAGTGGTCTTCGTGGTGTTCATGGTGTCCTTCTCTCACTGCCCGCGGAGGGCGTCTGCGGCATCCCGATCCGGGAAGTTCTCGTACTGAAAAGGCTAGAAATCGACGCGCCGGCGGCCGATGGTCGTGCCACCACAGCGATGTGGTGCCTGCACCACATCGCGGGCTCGGACGCGGATCTCCACCCGCCGGGCGCGGACTCCGCGCGCTGAGCGCAGATCTCCACCCGCCGAACGCGGATCTCCACCCCAGGGCGGTGCCGCCGGATCCGGCATCGGAGGAGCATCGAGGACATGAACCTCTCGATCGTCTCCAACGTCCTGCTGATCCTCGTCGCGGTCGGCGTGATCGCCGTCCGGCAGATGACCTGGCGTCCGGTGCTCGGCACCCGCGACTGGAGTTTCCCCGCAGTGGCGGCGATCCTCGGCGTGGCACTGCTGCTGCAGTCCCTGAACGGGCGCGGGCTCGGGGTCATCGACGTCGTCGCGTTCGTCGTCGAGATCGTGATCGCCGTGGTCGTGGGCGCCGCGATGGGCGCGATCGCACACATTCGCCGCATCGCCCGCCCGGACGGCGCCGTCCCGGTCACGGCGGGGATGCCCGCCAAGGCTGCGGCCAGGGCCGCCGCCGAGTTCGAGACCCGCACCTCGCCCTGGGGCCTTGCACTCTGGGTCGTGCTGATCGGCGTGCGCGTGGGCCTGACCTTCGCGTTCGAGTCGTTCGGCAGCCACCTCGGGATCTCGGCCGGACTGATCCTGCTCGTGCTCGCCGCGAACCGCGCAGCCAGGACCCTCGTGCTGCACCACCGGGTCGAAGGGCAACACCGCGGCACCGCGCAGGACGCATCAGCGCGCATCATGGTCTCGTGACCCGCATCAATCCGCTCACCTGGTGGAGCGCCGGCATCAATCTCGCCGGCGCTCTCGCCGTCGCCTACGGACTGTGGCGGGCCGCCCCCGTGGTCTCGCCGTGGGTCACCGCCCTCGCCCTCGTCGGGCTCGTGGCCTGGGTGATCCGCACGCTGGTCGCTGCGACCCGGGGCGGAACGGATCCGGTTCCTCCAACAGGGGTGCAGGCGCCGGCCGCTCAGGCGAGGACGTCTCCGCCATCCGGCCGGGCGTCGCTGCTCGCGATCGGTCTGCTCGCCGTGATGACGATCGCGGGGAGCCTCACCGCGGTTCCGACGCGCGGGGTGGGTGTGGCGCTGCTCGTGGTGGCGGTGATGACCGTGACGAGCGATCCCCAGACGCCGCTGCCGGTCTTCGGCGGCGTCGCGGTCGTGGGGGCGCTCGGGATCGCGCTGGGCGCCGCGCTCGCGCAGGCCGGCGCGACGGGGACGGCCGGATCCGAGGTCGACGTCCTCGGGTTCGCCGGGATCGTCGCCGCCCTCGTGCTGTGCGTGATCGCGGGGCTCGGCCGGCGGGCGCAGCGCGTGCTCCTGATCGAGAGGGAACGTGCAAGCGCCGAGGCGTTGCGGGCGCAGGCGACTGCCGCGAGGGTGGCGCTCGCCCGTGACCTGCATGATGTGCTGGCGCACAGCCTGGGCGGCCTCGTGGTGCAGCTGGACGCGGCCGAGGCGCTGCTCGTCGCGGGTGACGCCGGTCGCGCGGCGGAACGGGTGACAGCCGCGAGGCGGCTCGCCGTGAACGGGCTGGAAGAGGCGCGTGAGGCCGTGCGGGCACTGCGCGAGCCGGCCGAGCAACCGGGGTCCGACACGGCGGCACCGGTAGCGCCGGACGAACTCGAGGTCCGGATCCGCGCACTCGTCACCGGGGAGAAGAGCGCCCGCCTCGACGTCGCCGGCGTGCCGCGCTCGGTACCGGCCGCGCTCGCCGAGGCGCTGATCCGCGCGGTGCAGGAAGGGCTGAGCAACGCGCGCAAGCACGCGCCGGGCGCCGAGGTGCGGGTCGGGCTGATCTGGCATCCTGACCGGGTGGAGTGCACGATCGAGAACCCGGCCCCCGCGGCGCCCGCTCAGGACAGGGGGCTCGTCGCGACCGGTGGCGGCTTGGGGCTGCGCGGGGTGCGGGAGCGCTTCGCCGCGCTCGGCGGGACCGCCCGTGCAGGTCTGGTGCCGGACCCTTCGACGGGCTCAGGAACCGGCGGTGGTGCGGGCGCACGGAGCGATCGTTTCGAGTTGCGAGTGGAGGCGCCGGCGTGACCGAGCGGATCCGCATCGTGCTCGCCGACGACCAGGCGATCATCCGCGACGGGCTGGAGACGGTGCTGAGCCTCGTCGAGGACTTCGAGGTCGTCGGCGCCGCCGGCGACGGGGCCGAGGCCGTGGCGCTCATCGCCGCCACCCATCCCGATGTCGCGCTCATGGACTTGCGGATGCCGGTGCTGGACGGCGCCGCCGCGACTCGGCGAGTCACGGCGGAGACGCCGGGCACCGCCGTGCTGGTGCTCACGACCTTCGCCGACGACGCCGACATCGTCGCCGCGCTGCGCGCCGGCGCCCGCGGCTACCTCACCAAGGACGCGGGGCGGGCGGAGCTCGCCGCCGCGATCCGCGCGGTCGCCGCAGGACAGTCCACGTTCTCCGCCCCGGTGCGCGACGTGCTGCTGGGACGGATCGGCGCGCCGCACGCCGTCACCCCCGATGCCGCCGCGCCGGATGCGCACGGGCGCGTCGAGCCTTCCCTCGCGGACACGGATCCGGATCCGGCCTCGGCGACGGCCCTCGCCACGCGGTTCCCTGCGCTCACAGCTCGGGAACGGGAGGTCTACGCGCTCATCCTGCAGGGCCGGTCGAACGGCGAGATCGCCGAGGCGCTCTACGTCGGGGTGGCCACGGTGAAGACGCACGTCAACGCGCTGTTCGCGAAGCTGGGCGTGCGCGATCGCGCGCAGGCGATCGCGAAGGGACTCGGGAGCGTCTGAGGCACAGTGGGCGCGGATCCCGCACATCACGATCTTCACCCGATGTCCGGGATCATCCTCAGGGATGACGTCGCCCTGAGAAGGGCCGCTTACAATCGTGAGGATGTCAGGGGGGCGAATGCGTCGGATCACAGGCCGTCGGATAGGGGCGCTGGTCGCCGGTGCCGTTGCGGCGGCACTCGCGTTGAGCAGCTGCTCGGGAACCGCGGCAGCCCCCTCGTACTCGCCGAAACCGCAGGTGCAGGGCGGACTGCCGTCCGATACGCAGGACCAGATCAAGGCGGCCGTCCAGCGCGCGATGGCGGCGAGCGGCTCGAGCGGCGCGATCGTCGGCGTGTGGGCGCCCTGGGGCGGATCCTACGTCGAGGGTCTCGGCACCGTGTCCGTCGAGGACAAGACCCCGGTGAGCACCGACATGTCGTTCCGGATCGGCGATGTCACTCGCCTGATGACCTGCGACGTGCTGTACGCGCTGGCCGACCGCGACGCGGTCAAGCTCGACGCGTCGATCACCGAGTACGTCTCGGGTGTGCCGGATCTGCAGGACGTCACCCTGCTGGATCTGTGCAACGGCACCGGCGGGATCGGCTCCTCCCAGGCGACGGCGATGCCGATGTGGCTGAGCAACCCCGACCGGCAGTGGGAGCCGAAGGAGCTGGCGTCCTACGGGCTCGCCCAGAACCGGACGCCCCCGCACACCGGCTACCGCGACTCCGATGCGGGGTATCTGCTGCTCGGGCAGGCGCTGGAGCGCGCCACAGGCCAGACCGCGGCGCAGCTCATCCGCCAGTACGTGACGGCTCCGCTCGGGCTGGGCTCCACGTCGCTGCCCGGTCCCCAGGCCGCCGCGCCCACCCCGTCGCCTGCGTTGAAGGGCTCCTACCTGACCCAGGTCGACGGCGCCTATCAGTGCGCGAAGCCCACGGACATCACCGTGAGCTCGTCGAGCAACGGCTACACCGACTCGGGAGTGGTCTCCACGATCGCCGATCTCGGACGGTACGTGCAGGCCGAGGCGGCGCAGGCGCTGCGGGTGAAGAAGACCCCGAAGCGCTTCGGCACCCCGCTCCCCATCGCGGACGGAGCCCCGAGCTGGTACCAGACCACCGGCGGCGCGAAGCTGGTCGGATCGATGATCGGCCAGCACGGCGGGACGCCCGGCTACCTGACTGCGGCCTACTCCGACCCGGCGACCGGTTTCACGGTCGCCGTGGTGCTGAACGATTCCACGGTCGGCGACGCGTTCGCGGGTGACCTCGCGTTCGAGCTCGCGGCGATCGCCTCCAAGGCGCCCGCGGGCAAGGGCCGGACGGCGCCGGAATTCGCCCTGCCGTTCACCTCGGACGACTACGCTAAGGCGGTCGACGGCGCGGCCATCTGCCCGCTGCCGCAAGGCTGATGCAATACTCCCGTCGAGCGCGGGAGTATTGGTTCGGCTGGTCCGCTCATCTGCCGGAAGACAGCTGAGCGGACGGCTCGACGCCTCCCGCGTTCGACCGGCTTGCAGGTCGAGGCGCACGCACGACCCGAGGAGCAACCATGGCGATCGTCGACAACGGCATCTATGTGGACGGCGTCCGCACCGACACCCCGCACACGCTGGATGAGACGTTCGAGCTCATGCACGACCGCGGCGGCATGGGCTGGATCGGCCTGTACCGCCCCAGCGAGGAGGAGGTGCGCCAGGTCGCCGCGGAGTTCGGCCTGCACGAGCTCGCCGTGGAGGATGCGCTGACCGGGCATCAGCGCTCCAAGCTCGAGCGCTACGGGGAGACCCTGTTCATCGTGCTGCGCCCCGCTCGCTATCTGGACGCGAACGAGGAGGTCGAGTTCGGCGAGCTGCACGTGTTCGTCGGCCCGAACTTCGTCGTCACGATCAGGCACGCCGAGACGCCGAGCCTGAGCAGGGTGCGCGGCCGTATGGAGCACGACCCCGAGCTGCTCGCCCGCGGCCCCGAGGCCGTGCTCTACGCGGTCCTCGACGAGCTCGTCGACGAGTACTCGCCGGTGCTGGCGGGTCTGGAGAACGACATCGACGAGATCGAGGCGCAGCTGTTCCTCGAGGAATCCGACGTCACCCAGCGCATCTACGAGCTGAGCAGCGAGGTCATCGACTTCCAGAAGGCCACGCAGCCGCTGCAGCCGATGCTGGAGAACCTGCTGCGCGGATCCGCGAAGTACGCCGTCGACCTGGAGCTGCAGCGCTACCTGCGCGACGTGCTCGACCACATCCTGACCCTGTCCGAGCGCGTCTCGACGTTCCGCGCCAATCTCGACAACGCGCTCACCGTGGAGGCGACGATCGTCGCCCGGCGCCAGAACGAGGAGATGCGCCGGATGACCGAGGAGAGCATGCGGCAGGGCGAGGAGGTCAAGAAGATCTCCAGCTGGGCCGCCATCTTCTTCGCGCCGACCATCGTGGCGGGCATCTACGGCATGAACTTCGAGGTGATGCCAGAACTGAAATGGGCCGCCGGCTATCCGATGGCGATCGCGCTCATGGTGGGCGGCGGATTCGCCTTGTACCTGGTCTTCAAGAAGCGCGGCTGGCTCTGACCGACCGGGGTCGTTGAGCGAGCGAAGCGAGACGAAACGCCGTCCTTCGCGAGAGCGCCGCGTTTCGTCTCGGTCGCGCTTCGCGCGTCCTCGCTCAACGACCAGTTGTCGTCAGTGCGATCACCGCGAGGGCGGTGACGGTGACCAGGATCCACAGGATCGCGCCGAGCGCGAGGGGCCGCCAGCCGGCACGGCGCAGCGCGGCCACGTCGGTGGACAGTCCGATGCCGGCCATCGCGGTGGCGATGAGGAACCCGCTGGCGTGCACCATCGCCTCGCGCGGGCCGGCCGGGATCACGCCGAAGGATCCGATCACCGCGACGACCAGGAACCCGACGAGGAACCACGGCACCAGCCCGACCACGCCTCGCAGGGTCAGCCGCCGACCCTCGGTCGCCCGGCGCGACTCGATGACGGAGAGCCCGATCGAGATCGGGATGATCATCAGCGTGCGCACGAGTTTCACCACGACCGCGTACCCGAGCGCGGCCGCGCCGAAGACGCTCGCCGCGGCGACCACCGAGCTGGTGTCGTTCACGGCGGTGCCGGCGAGCAGTCCGAAGGTGTGCGGATCCATGCCCAGGGCATGACCGAGCAGGGGGAAGAGCACCACGGCGAGGATGTTGAAGACGAAGATCGTCGACACCGCGTACGAGACCTCCGCGCTGAGCGCGCCGATCACCGGCGACACCGCGGCGATCGCGGAGGCCCCGCAGACCCCGGTGCCGACGCCGATCAGGGTGCGCAGGCGCTGGGGCACGCGCAGCGCCCGGCCGATGATCCAGGTGCCGAGCAGGCACACGGCAAGAGTCGACAGCATCACCGGCAGCGTCTCCGCACCCACGCGCAGGATCGCGTCGAGCGACAGCTGCGCGCCCAGCAGCACCACGGCGAGCTGCAGCAGGAACCGACCCGAGTACTCCACACCGGGCTGGAAACGCGCGCCGGGCCGACGGATCACCGCGATGACCACGCCGATCACGATCGCGGGCAGGGCGGATCCGAGCACCGGAATCGCCGCGCCGATCAGCGTGGCGACGACGGCGATCGGCACGGTGAGCGCCAGGCCCGGCAGCACGTCCGCCCCGCGCGCGACGAGGCGGGAGGGGAACGTGCGGGCAGGGCGGAACATCATGGATCCAGGCTCGTCCGTCGACGTCGACCGCGGTATCCGGCGGCGCTCGATAGGGGTACAGTCGTGGACTGTGGCAAGCCAGGTGACAGAGGGAGCGATGCCCGACCTCGGAGCGCTCGAGCTGCTGGTCGCTGTCGTGCGCACCGGCTCGATTTCCGCCGCGGCGCGGGAGACCGGCGTGACCCAGCAGTCGGCGTCGGCACGTCTGCGCGCGGTGGAGCGTCAACTCGGACTGTCGCTGTTCCACCGCGCCCCGTCGGGCACCCGCCCCACGCTCGAGGGCGAGGTCGTGGCGTCCTGGGCGGACGATGTGCTGGCGGCGGTCGGCCGGTTCCGCACCGCGACGCGCACCCTGCGTGGCGAGAGCACCGCACGGCTCACCGTCGCGGCGAGCCAGACCGTGTCGGCGCAGCTGCTGCCACCGTGGCTCGTCGCACTGCGCGGGCGCCAGGTCGAGGCCGGGCGCACGCCGACCGCCGTGCAGCTGCTCTCTGGCAACAGCACGGAGGCGCAGGCGCTGGTGCGCGAGAGGCACGCGGACCTCGCGTTCATCGAGTCGACCGAGGTGCCGGTCGATCTCGGCGCGACCACGGTGGACCAGGACGAGCTCGTGCTGGTCGTGGCGCCGGGGCACGCCTGGAACGGTGGCGGCCCCATCGCGTTCGAGGCGGCCGCCGACGAGCCGCTCGTGGCTCGCGAGCAGGGCAGCGGCACGCGACGCGCCTGGGAGGACGAGGTGCGCCGCCGGCTCGGCCGGGACCCCGCGGAGCCGGCGGTGGTGCTGCCGACCTCGGCGGCGGTGCGCTCCGCGGTCGCGGGCGGACTTGGGGCCGCGGTGATGAGCCGGCGGGAGGCCGCCGACGACATCCGGCTGGGCCGACTGCGCGCGGTGCGCACCGCCGGCGAACCCGTCATCCGCCCGATCACGGCGCTCTGGCGCGGGGGAGCGCGCGACCTCTCCCCGGCCGCCCGGGAGCTGATCGAGGTGGCCGTGGCGACCGCGAAGGAACGGGCGGCGAAGCAGGGACGCTCGGCGCGATAGTCTCACCTCGTCGCGATACTGCGGCCGTCGCGCCGCCGTCGCCATCGTCGGAAGGAACCGGATGCCCTCGCTCGTGCTCTTCGGCCTCGCCGCGGTGCTGCTGTGGTCGCTGGTGTCGCGCCGCTTCGAGCGCTGGGGCGTCGCGGGCCCGGCGATGCTGCTCGTGCTGGGCGCCGCGACCACGGTGTGGGACCTGCCGACCTATGCGACCGCCTTGGATTCTCCGGTCACCGAGAAGATCGTCGAGGTCATCCTCTCCCTCCTGTTGTTCGCCGACGCCACCGAGGTGCGCGGCGGCATCTTCGGGGGCGAGGGCAGGGTCACGGCGCGGCTCGTGCTCATCGCGCTGCCGCTGTCGCTCATCCTCACGGCAATCGCGAGCGTGCTGCTCATCCCCGAGTCGTTCGTGGTGATCGGGGTGATCGCGTGCGTGGTCATGCCGACCGATTTCGCTCCAGCCGCCCGGTTGCTGCGCACCAAGCGCCTGCCGGAGCGGATCCGCGCGATCCTCAACGTGGAGAGCGGCTACAACGACGGCCTCGTCTCGCCGATCTTCGGGATGGCGCTGCCGATCGCCGTCGTGCTCGCCCCCGTGGTCCGGCAGGCGATCGCCACCGGATCCGACACGGTCAACGTCACGGATGAGGATCTCGGGCACAACGTCGACAAGATGACGGAGGCATTCCTGAATGCGGTGCCCGCCACGCTCTGGGCCGTCGTGATCGGCGTGGTGCTCGGCGGTCTCGTCGGCCTCGTGCTGCGGATCGCGCGCGACCGGAACATCGCGAGCGAGGGCGGTGCGCGCTACGCCATGCTGCTGCTTCCGCTCATCGCGTACGGCATCGCGACGATCCCGGCCCTCGAGGCGAACGGCTTCGTCGCCGCCTTCGTCGCCGGTCTGATGTACCGCGTGGCCCGCACCCGCGGCATGGAGCTGCGGGTGATCCCGCATGCCGAGCTGCTGCTGGTCGAGGAGGTCGGCACGCTCACCGCCAACTTCGTCTGGTTCATGCTCGGCGGTGCGGCGCTGCTCGCCTTCACCGACTCCTTCGACTGGCGGGTTCTCGTGCTGGCGCTGCTCGCGCTCACCCTGCTGCGGCTCGGCCCGGTGTACCTCTCGCTGATGGGCAGCTCCGTGGGGCGCGGAGACCGGGTGCGGATCGGCCTGCTCGGGCCGCGCGGCACGGCGACGATCGTGTTCGGCCTGCTCGCGTACAACGCGCTGCCCGATGAGGACGGCAACATCGTGCTCCTGGTCATGGTCGTCACCGTCGTCGGCAGCATCCTGCTGCACGGCATCGCGGCGCCGCTCGTGCTGCGTCGTCTCTCGCCGGGCAACACGGCCGCGCGGGCCGAGGGCTCGGCGACGCCGCACTGATCGGCGCCGCCCTGTCGTGACCGAGCGGCGGTCTCGCCCGGCTCGGCAGCCGGCGGACCGCCGGTCATGCGCTGCGCACGGGGCGGGGGTCAGGGAGCCGAAAGGCCCAGATGTTTGTAGAGCAGTTCCATGGCGAACGGGATCCCGGTGTTCAGGGCGCCTGCGACGTGATCGGCTCCCGGTGCTTCATGGAACGTGGTGGTGAAGCCGGCGTCCTCGGCGCGCTTGGCGTCGCGCTTCGTCCCCGGGATGTATCCCGGATCCGCACCGCCGACGGTGAACACGGCGAGGTGGCCGGCGAACTTCCCGGGGTTCTCCGCGATCCCCGCCTCGGCCTTGAGCGCGTCGAACTTCGCCGCGTCGCCGCCGAAGAGCGTCTTGATCGCCTCGTCGCGCCACTCCACGCCCGGGTACTCGTCCGGTGAGATCGCCACGATGTTCCCCCAGATGTCCGGGTGGTGGGTCGCCCATGTGAACGCGCAGGCGCCGCCGTTCGAGTAGCCCATGATCGTCCAGTAGCTGTGGTCGAGCAGCACGTTGAGGTTCTTCGTCGCGTAGGCCGGGATGTCGGTGTTGAAGTAGGCGGGCACGTCGCCGTACTTGGCGGTGTTCGCGCAGACCGGATCCGACTTGGTGACGCCGAGCTGATCCGCGACGATCACGATGGGCGCGAGGCCCTTGTTCTTGGCGGCGAGGTCATCGAGCGCCTTTGCGATGAACGTCGCGTCCGGATCGCCGGGATAGCCCATCATCATCACGATCAGGGGGAGCCGCGGGGGATTCGCGGTGCGCGCCGCGGGCGGTAGGTAGAGGACCGCATCGCGGGGCCGGAAGCCGCCGGTGGCGGGGATCGCGTGCGAGCCGCTGAGCACGGCCGTCTCGCCGGTCTTCGGCATGTCCGCCGGCGGGTACCAGGACTCGTAGAGCGGGCCGCTCGTGGTCTCGGTCGGGACCGGCTTGGGCAGCACGTCGATCTTGTCGTCGGTCGCGATGCCGAGCATCGAGCCGACCGTGGTGTTGACGCCGAACGCCGCATTGACGCCGAGCGTCGTGGAGAGCAGGGAGAGGATCACCACGAGCACCGCGACGACTTTCCGCCAGACCCGGCGCTCCCACAGCGACACGATGCCCAGGAGGATCGCCGCGAACCCTGCCGGCACCCAGAACCAGCACGCGTAGGGCATGGCCGGCCCGAAGGCGTGCGACGTGTTCACGAATGCCACGAGTACAGCGCCTCCGCCGATCCCGACGGCGAGGGCGATCACGATCCGCCACAACCACGCCGGGCTGGGCCGGCGGATCAGGACGACGATCACGGCCACGATCGTCAGCCCCCAGATCGTGAGCGGGAGCGGGCCGTCGATGACGTTGAGCTTGAAGAACCAGGTCATCGATGGCTCCTGTTCGGTGGTCAGTCGTATCGCGCGCGGCACGAGTGACTCTAGTCCGGTGCCGATCACAACCGGTCAGACCGGAAGCCGGGGGAGCTGCCAGTCGAAGAACACGGCGAGCATGCGCAGCAGGAACGCCACCGCGAATCCGGCGAGGAGCGCGAGCCCGGGTGCCCGGGTCCAGCGCAGCAGGATCCCCGTCACCAGCGCACCGGCCAGGGCTGCGGTGCCGTAGACGCTCTGCGACAGCACGAAGGGCACCCGGTTCAGGATCACGTCCCGCACGAGGCCACCGCCCGTGGCCGTCATCGTGCCGAGCGCGGCGACCACCCAAAGGTTTGCGCCCCGAGCAGCGGCTTTCTCCGCGCCGCCGACGGCGAACAGGGCCAGACCAACGGCGTCCGCGGCGGCGAGTGCGAGGGCAGGGATCTCGTCGACCGCGGCGAGCACCCCGAACGTGGCGAGCGCGGCGCCGAGCGCGACGATGATCCGGATCCGCGAGGAGAACGCCGCCGGAGGGAGGTCGCCGAGCAGCACATCGCGGAGGATCCCGCCGGCGAGCGCGACGATGAAACCCACCACCAGCACACCGAGCAGATCCAGGCCGGCATGTGCGGCGGCCGCCGCACCCTCGACGGCGAACAGGCCGGTCGCCACGATGTCGAGCGTGTCGAAGAGGCGGGCGCTGATCGCGGGGCGCGGCCTCGCGAGGAGTTTGGATGCGGTGGCCTTCACGTGGACAGCTAAGCGTCTCGCGGCCGCCCGCGGAGGCATCGTCGCGGCGTGGCGGACCCCACTCCGCGTCCCCGGCGTGTGATCAGCCGCGCATGTAGACCCCGCGCACGAGGGGCGCCGGATCCGCGTCCGCCGGCACGGCCGTGTCCAGTTCGAGCACGAGGCGGTCGCCCTCCGCGCGCAGTCGCATCACGGTGCGGCCGCGGTCGGATCGACGGTCGAGGACGAGGGCGTCCCCGTCCCAGACCGCCGTGCCGGGCGTCGCCGGGGTGAAGCCGTAGGTGTCGAACCACCAGAACCCCGCCCCGGCCACCACGGCGTGCGCCACGAGCGGAGCGCCGTCGGCGCCGTCGCGCGACTCCACGTAGTCCAGCAGGATCCCGTCGGGACCGGGCTCGACGCTCAGCGCGCCGCGGGCGGATCCGGCCTGCGTCCAGGCCGTGGGGAAGAGCTCCTCCGTCCCCGTCCAGTCGCCGAGCAGTGCCTTCAGCCGAGGATCCGGTGCCATGAGGACGAGCCTACGCGGGGAGCGGCCGGCGTTGTCGGACTGGAAAGATCCGCGATTCTTTGCGCGTAAGATCGCGAAAAGCCGAGGGATCCCCGCCGTCCGGCTCAGTACTCTGAGCAGGTTGTCCGGGCGAGGTCGCCTGGAGCCCCGTCATCGCTGACGGGCACAGAGGAGGTAGCTATGGCAGTTATCGGCATCGTGCGCGAGCCTGCGGGCGAGGCGCGCGTGGCCGCGACCCCGGCGACGATCGCGCAGCTTCGCAAGCTCGGTCACGACGTGGTCGTGGAGCGCGGAGCGGGGTCGGATGCGTCGTACCCCGACGAGGCCTACGCGGCCGCGGGAGCGACGCTGGTCGAACGTTCGCAGACGTGGGGCAGTGAGATCGTGCTGGCGATCACGCCGCCGGATCCGGAGCGGATCGCCCTGCTCGCCGACGGGGCGACGTTCATCGCGCTGCTGTCGCCGGCGCTGCGCCCCGACCTCGTCGAGTCCCTGGCCCAGCGCGGCATCACCGCCCTGGCGCTCGACGCCGTGCCGCGCATCTCGCGGGCGCAGTCGATGGACGTGCTGAGCTCGATGGCGAACATCGCCGGCTACCGGGCCGTGGTCGAGGCCGCGCACGAGTTCGGCCGGTTCTTCACCGGCCAGGTGACCGCCGCCGGCAAGGTGCCGCCGGCGAAGGTGCTCGTGGCGGGCGCGGGCGTCGCCGGCCTCGCCGCGATCGGTGCGGCCTCGAGCCTGGGCGCGATCGTGCGCGCCACGGACCCGCGGCCGGAGGTGGCCGACCAGGTGACCTCGATCGGCGGCGAGTACCTGCCCGTCGACGTGGCTGTGGAGAAGTCCTCCGACGGCTACGCCAAGGCCACGAGCGAGGCGTACGACCGCCGCGCCGCCGAGATCTACACCGAGCAGGCCGCCGACGTCGACATCATCATCACCACGGCGCTCATCCCGGGGCGTGCCGCGCCCCGGCTCATCACGGCGTCCGATGTCGCCGCGATGAAGCCCGGCAGCGTGATCGTCGACATGGCGGCGGGCCAGGGCGGGAATGTGGAGGGATCCGTCGCGGGCGAGCGCATCGTCACCGAGAACGGCGTGATCATCCTCGGCTACACCGACCTCGCCTCACGCCTGGCCGCCCAGGCCTCGCAGCTGTACGGCACGAACGTGGCGAACCTCGTCGCCCTGCTCACCCCGGGCAAGGACGGCGTGCTCACGATCGACTTCGACGACGTCGTGCAGCGCTCGGTCACGGTCGTGCGCGACGGTGCCGTCACCTGGCCGCCACCGCCCGTGCAGGTCGCGGCGGCTCCGGCGAAGGCGCCGGTCGCCCTTCGACAGGCTCAGGGACCGGAGGGGGCGGCACCGGCGAAGAAGGGCATGTCGGCCGGCCGCAAGGCGCTGCTGATCGTGCTCGGCATCGCCGCGCTGTTCGCGGTGAACGCCTTCGCGCCCGCGCCGCTGCCTCAGCACTTCACGGTGCTGACGCTGTCCGTCGTGATCGGCTTCTACGTGATCGGCAAGGTGCACCACGCGCTGCACACCCCGCTCATGTCGGTGACCAACGCCATTTCGGGCGTCATCGTGGTCGGCGCGATGCTGCAGATCACGGATCCGAATCCGGTCGTCCAGGTGATCGCCGCGATCGCCGTGCTGCTCGCATCCATCAACATCTTCGGAGGGTTCGCGGTCACCCGTCGCATGCTCGCCATGTTCACGAAGGGCGGCCAGAAGTGACCGTCGGGGCTCTCTCCACTGCCGCGTACATCGTCGCGGCCCTGCTGTTCATCCTCAGTCTCGCCGGGCTCAGCAAGCACGAGACCGCGCGCTCCGGGGTGATCTTCGGGATCTCCGGCATGGCGATCGCGCTGCTCGCCACGGTGTCGCTCACCGTCGCGAACGCCTGGACCGGCGGTGCCGTGATCGGACTGGTCTTCCTGTTCGTCGCCCTGATCGTGGGAGCGGGGATCGGCCTGTGGCGCGCCAGGGTCGTCGAGATGACAGGCATGCCCGAACTCATCGCGCTGCTGCACAGCTTCGTCGGTCTCGCCGCCGTGCTGGTCGGCTGGAACGGCCACCTCGCCCACGCGAAGATCGCCCCCGCCCTGGTCGGGATCCACAACGCCGAGGTCTTCATCGGCATCTTCATCGGCGGCGTGACCTTCACCGGATCCATCGTCGCCTACCTCAAGCTGTCGGCGCGGATCTCCTCGAAGCCGCTCATGCTGCCCGGCAAGAACGTGCTGAACATCCTGGCGCTCGTCGCGTTCCTGGTGCTCACGGTGTGGTTCGTGATCGACCAGCAGCTGTGGCTGCTGATCGCGGTCACCCTGCTCGCGTTCGCGCTGGGCTGGCACCTCGTCGCGTCGATCGGCGGTGGTGACATGCCCGTCGTCGTCTCGATGCTGAACAGTTACTCGGGCTGGGCGGCGGCCGCGGCGGGCTTCCTGCTCAACAACGACCTGCTCATCGTCACCGGTGCGCTGGTCGGATCCAGCGGTGCCTACCTCTCCTACATCATGTGCAAGGCCATGAACCGGTCGTTCCTGTCCGTCATCGCCGGTGGATTCGGGATCGTGGCGTCCGCGTCGGGCGACGAGGAGCACGGCGAGCACCGGGAGATCAACGCGGAAGGCGCGGCCGACATGCTCACCTCCGCGAAGAGCGTGGTGATCACCCCGGGCTACGGGATGGCGGTCGCGAAGGCCCAGTATCCTGTCGCCGATCTCGTCTCCAAGCTGCGCGAACGCGGCATCGACGTGCGCTTCGGCATCCACCCCGTCGCGGGACGCCTGCCGGGCCACATGAACGTGCTGCTCGCTGAGGCGAAGGTGCCGTACGACATCGTGCTCAGCATGGAGGAGATCAACGACGACCTCGCGTCGACCTCCGTCGTACTGGTGATCGGCGCGAACGACACCGTCAACCCCGCGGCAGCGGAGGATCCGGGCAGCCCGATCGCCGGCATGCCGGTGCTGCGGGTGTGGGAGGCCGAGAACGTGATCGTGTTCAAGCGCTCGATGGCCGCCGGCTACGCGGGCGTGCAGAACCCGCTGTTCTTCCGGGAGAACGCGCAGATGCTGTTCGGCGACGCCAAGCAGCGCGTGGAGGACATCATCGCGGCGCTCTGATCCGCTCCGCCCAGTGCGCCGAAGGTCGGTCTCCCTGACGGGGGCCGACCTTCGGCGCGAGAGGCCCGCGGGCCGGCGTTCCTGAGCGCACGCGCGTCTTCGCGGGCCGCTTTCCTGGGAGAACCCGATGGATCCGGTGAACGGATCGGGAATGATGCCCATGACCCCTGTCGCCGCTGGCCGCGCAGGCCTACTTTCGGTGCGGGACCCGATGCCGGGGAGCGCCTGGCGTCCTCCACGGCATCGAGGCCCCTTCCTCTCACGAAAGGTCCCTCGATGTTCCGTTCCCGATTCGGCACCGCCGGGGCGCTCGGCGCCCTCGTGCTGGCGGCCGCGGCCGGCGGTGCGGCCGGCGCGCTGCCGGCCGCCGCTGCTC
>NZ_JBFRGY010000018.1:0-57708 GCF_052115565.1 Microbacterium sp. 2MCAF23
GACAAGGCGGTGAAGACGACGGTGTTCGTGACCGTCCCGATCGGGTTGCTCGCCGGTGTCAATCCCGGATCCGCGTTCGGTGTCGCCGCCATCGCGGGCGTCGCCGCCACCACGGCGAGCGCTGGCTCTTCGCTGAGTCCGGCGGGCAATCCGGTCGCCTCGGGCACGGAGGCGCAGCTGGTCGGGCACGGTCCGATCGACCCGGCCACCGCACGGCAGGCGTTCCTGGATGCGACCGGGTTCCGGCGGGTGATCACGGATCCGGTCTGCGGGGTGGTCTTGGATTTGGATCGGCGCACGTATCGGCCGACGAAGGCGCAACGTGACTGGCTGGTCCTGCAGCATGGGACCTGTGCGAGGGACGGCTGCGACCGGCTCGCCCTCGACGCCGACCTCGACCATGCACAGATGTGGTCCCAAGGTGGCCCCACCGACACCGGCAACCTGCGACCACTGTGCCCCGCCGATCATGTGCGACGACATCGCACCAGGATGATCTACCGGAACCGCGAGAACCACACCGTCCAAGTCATCACCCCGACCGGTTTCCGAACGAACGACCCACCGCCCTTCTGATGCCCCCCGTCCGTCCTAAGCGGTGGAGGATAGGCTCGCGACCGTGAGCGCTTCCGTCGACCTGATCCCGACCCTGATCGGCGTCGGCATCCTCGTCGCCGTGGCGACCGCCGCCCTCCTGCTGTTCCGGGTGCGAGGATCCTGGGCGCCTGCTGCGGCCATCGCGCGCGGTGTGGTCCAGCTGGCGATCATCAGCCTGATCCTCGGCGGGATCATCACGCAGCCCGCGCTGATCGCGGTCGCGCTTCTGGTGATGTTCGGCGTGGCGGTCTCCGTCGCGACGCAGCGGATCGGGTGGAGCGGGCACGGGGCGCTCGTGATGTCGACCTCGATCGCGGCGGGCATCGCCGTGGCAGCGGCAGCGGTCTTCGGATCCGGCGCGCTGGCCCCCACCCCTCGGTACGCGCTGGCGATCGGCGCGATCATCATCGGGAACACGATGAACATCGCCACGCTCACGGGCAGGTTGTTCCGGAGGACGGTCCTCGACCACTGGGAAGAGGTCGAGGGGTGGCTCGCTCTGGGAGCCACGCCGCGGCGCTCGACGCTGGACCTCGCGCGCGGCGCCGTGCGCGATGCCCTGATCCCCTCGGTCGATCAGACCAAGACGACCGGTCTCGTCGTGCTCCCGGGCGCATTCGTCGGCGCGATCTTCGGCGGTCTCTCGCCCCTCGAGGCCGGTCGGTTCCAGATCATCGTGCTGGCGGCCATCATGGCGGCCGGATCCGTCACTGCTGTCCTCGTCGCGACCTGGCTGGGCCCGGTGCGCACCAAGCCAGTGGTCGCGGCCTGACGACGAGTCCGGTGGATCCTGCTGAGTGCCCGCGCTCGTGCCGCTCACAGCGGATTTCGTCGAGTGCACGGGATCGCGTCGAATGCACGAGTTCTACGCGTCGACTTCTCGTGCAGTCGGCAACAGACCGTGCACTCGCGCACGCGGCGCGTCTCCGTGCGCACGGCAGAAAGCCGTATGCCCGGCGCGAGGCCGGGCATACGAGTGGGACTCAGTCCTTGTGGCGCGGCTTGCGCGGCGGCCGGTCGTCCGTGCGGCCGCCATCCTGCGGGGCGTCGTCGCGGCGCGCACGGTCCCCATAGCCACGGTCCCCGGAACCGCTCTCGTATGAACGGCGCGGACGGTCGCCGTAGGCACGGTCGTCCCGGCCACGGTCGTCACGGCGCGGGCCCCGGTTCGGGCGGCCCGAATCGCGCTGGATCTCGATGAGCCGGCCCGAGATGCGAGTGTCGCGCAGGCGGTCCAGCACTGAGGAGTCCAGGGTGGACGGGAGCTCGACGATGGAGAAGTCCGGACGGATCGTGATCGCGCCGAAGTCGTCGCGGCCGAGGCCGCCCTCGTTCGCGAGGGCGCCGACGATCTGTCGGGGCTCGACACGGTGACGGCGGCCGACCTCGATCCGGTACGGCGTGTAGTCGCCACGGCTTCGCCGTTCCGGACGGGCGCCGCGATCGTCACGTTCCCGGGAGTCGCGTCCACCCGTGCGCTCCGTGCGCTCGCGCTGCGGACGGTTGTCGGCAGCCACTGCGGCCGACAGCGCGTCGGTCGCCGGGTCCAGCAGCAGCGGGGTCGCGCCCTGCGCGACGACCGCGAGCGCCGCGGCCACATCGGCCTCCGGCACGTCGTGGTTGCGCACGTAATGGGCGATGATGTCGCGGAAGCCCTCGATGCGGCTCGTCTCCTCGAGTGCCGCGGTGATCGCGTCGTCGAAGCGCGCGAGACGCGTGCTGTTCACGTCCTCCGTCGTGGGCAGCTGCATCTGCGTGGGCTGCTGGCGCGTGGCGCGCTCGATGTGCTTGAGCAGGTAGCGCTCGCGCGGCGTGATGAAGCTGATCGCGTCGCCGGAGCGGCCCGCGCGACCCGTGCGGCCGATGCGGTGCACGTAGGACTCGGTGTCGGTCGGGATGTCGAAGTTCACGACGTGGCTGATCCGCTCGACGTCGAGACCTCGGGCGGCGACGTCGGTGGCGACGAGGATGTCGAGCTTGCCGTCCTTGAGCTGGCCGACGGTGCGCTCGCGCTGAGGCTGCGGGATGTCGCCGTTGATCGCGGCGGCGGAGTATCCGCGTGCGCGGAGCTTCTCTGCGAGCGTCTCGGTCTCGTTCTTGGTGCGGACGAAGACGATCATGCCCTCGAAGTTCTCCACCTCGAGGATCCGGGTGAGCGCGTCGACCTTCTGCGCATACGACACGACGAGATAGCGCTGCGTGATGTTCGCGTTGGTCGTGGTCTTGCCCTTGACCGAGATCTCCGCCGGATCGTGCAGGTACTGCTGCGCGAGGCGGCGGATCGTGGCGGGCATGGTCGCCGAGAACAGTGCCACCTGCTTGGTGTCGGGCGTCTGCGCGAGGATCTGCTCGACATCCTCGGCGAAGCCCATCTTCAGCATCTCGTCGGCCTCATCGAGCACCAGGTTCTTCAGCTCCGACAGGTCGAGGGTGCCCTTGGCGAGGTGGTCCATGATGCGTCCTGGCGTACCCACGACGATGTGCACGCCTCGGCGCAGCGCCGACAGCTGCACGCCATAGCCCTGACCGCCGTAAACGGGCAGCAGGTGCACGCCGGGGATCTTCGCGGCGTAGGACTCGAACGCCTCGGCAACCTGCAGAGCGAGCTCGCGGGTCGGGGCGAGCACCAGCGCCTGAGGCTTCTTCTGCTGCAGGTCCAGGTTCTCCAGGATCGGCAGAGCGAACGCTGCGGTCTTGCCCGTTCCCGTCTGCGCCGTGCCCAGCACGTCGCGGCCGCCGAGCAGCAGCGGAATCGTCTCGCGCTGGATGGCCGACGGCGTCTCGTAGCCGAGCGCCTTGACGGCGGCGAGGACGGGTCCGGTGACCCCCAGCTCCTCGAAGCCGGGAGTCTCAGGAGCCTCGGACGGCGTCTCGGGGGCGGGCTCGGTAGCGGCGATATCGTCAGCAGTCACCCGCCAACGATAGTCCCTGCGCCTGGGCAGCGCCTGGCGTCGTGCGATGCCGGCTCCATCGGAACCACGAATGGGGCGATACCGTCGGATCATGACCGCGTCCGCTGCCCCCGCCGACCGTGCCGAGGCGATCGAGCGCGACGCCCGCCTGGAGGACATCGACTGGTCAGTGCCGCCCCCGGGCGCCGTAGTCTCATCCTTCGCTGCGCCGAGCGGTTCGCTGGCCGCGGTCGCCTTCGGTGAGCCGGCGCGCGGGCGCATCGTATTGGTGCCCGGTGCCACGGGCTCGAAGGAGGACTTCGCCCTCATGCTCCCCGATCTCGCCGCCGCGGGCTACCGGGTGGAGTCCTTCGATCTGGCGGGACAATACGGGTCCGCTGCGGCGGGCCCGCCGGCGGGGGAGCCCTACACCGACGAGCTGTTCGACCGCGACCTGGTGGCCTTCCTCCGAGACGGCGGACCTGCGCACCTGCTGGGCTATTCCTTCGGCGGCATGCTCGCGCAGCGCGTCGCGGTGCGTCACCCCGAATTGGTGCGATCCCTGGCGCTGCTGACCACGCCGCCGGCCACCGGGAACGTCTTCCGCAGCATGAAGGTGCTGGGGCCGATCGCGGGGCTGGCCGGCCCTCGGACCGGGGCGGCGCTGCTGATCTGGGGGGTGCGGTGGAATCTGAACCGGGTTCGTCCCGGCCGGCTCGCCTTCGTGCGCTCCCGGTTCGCCTTCACCCGGCGCAGCAGCGTGGACGACATGGTGGGGCTGATGATGCGGGCACTCGACCTGCGCGCCGCGGTCCGCGCCCTGCCGATGCCGAAGCTCGTGGCCACCGGCACCCACGACCTGTGGCCGGTCGCGGCGCATGAGCGTTATGCGAGCGATATCGGC
This sequence comes from Microbacterium sp. 2MCAF23, assembly GCF_052115565.1. Taxonomy (NCBI): domain Bacteria; kingdom Bacillati; phylum Actinomycetota; class Actinomycetes; order Micrococcales; family Microbacteriaceae; genus Microbacterium; species Microbacterium sp. 2MCAF23. The sequence continues at coordinate 4,393 of NZ_JBFRGY010000018.1, forward strand.
GCCGAGCTTCACGTCTACGACACCGGGCACAGCCCGTGCGAGACCACGCCGCACCAGCTGTGCGCCGACCTGCTCTCGCTCTACTCCCGTATCGAGGAGTGAACGTCGGCCTTCCGCGCCCGGCGCCGGGCGGGAAGGCGATGCCAGGGCGCCTCTTGTGGCCAATGCAGGCGCATGGTCGGCAGCACCCGGTCCAGGCGCCGACGCAGGGAGCGCCAGTTCTCGAAGGGGCGCGCGGAGACCAGCACCACAAGGTCCGTGTCGTGCAGCACTCTCATGCCGGGCCGGATGTGCAGCGAGAGGTCGAGGTCGTCGTGGATCCGGTCTTCCGAGCGGTGGAATCCTGCGGACAGCTCGTGCCAGGCCGTCGCACGCATCGCCATATTGGAGCCGAACAGCGGTGCATGCCCGAGAAGCGGGGTGAGCACGACGTACATGGCGCCGATGTAGAGGTGGCGGCCGATCCAGCGGATGGCCGGGTTGCCGCCGTAGAAGTGCGCCGTGCCGGTGATGAAGTCGACGTCGTGGCTCGCCATGCCCCGTTCGATGCGGGCCAGCCAGTCCTGGCCCGGCACCGAGTCCGCGTCCAGCCGGGCGATCACCTCGTGGCGAGCCGCGTCGTAGCCGGCCGCCGCGGCACGCGGGATCCCGATGACGGGCTCGGAGATGACCGTGGCGCCGGCGGCGGCGGCGGCGATGCGGCCCGAATCGTCGGAGCTGCCGTTGTCGACCACGATGATCTCGTCCGCGGGCCGTGTCTGCGCGGTCAGAGCGCGGAGACAGCGTGCGAGGAAGGGCGCGTCATCACGGCAGGGGATCACCACACTGATCGTCGTGCGCGTATCCTCCCCCGGAAGCGCGGCGTCCGGCACGCTCACACGCCGGTGCTCAGCGCGATCAGCCGCTCCTTGACCTGGCGCCGCAGCACCTTGCCGATCAGTGACTTCGGCAGTTCGTCGACCACGAAGATGCGGCGCGGCACCTTGTACGGCGTGAGGATCCCGCGGGCGAACTCGCGGACCGCCTCCACGTCGACGTCCGTGCCCGGATCCACGACGATCGCCGCGACGACCTCCTCGCCGGAGTGCTCGTTGGGAAGTCCCACCACCGCGGCATCCACGACATCGGGGTGCTGGCGCAGCGCGCCCTCCACCTCGGTGGGGGCGACGTTGAAGCCGCCGGTGATGATGAGCTCCTTGATCCGATCGACGATGCGCACGAACCCGCCCTCGTCGATCGTGACGATGTCGCCGGTGCGGAACCAGCCATCGACGAACACGGCCTCGGTCTCCTCCGGCTTTCCGTAGTAGCCGGAGAATACCTGCGGCCCGCGGACGATCAGCTCCCCGGGCTGCCCCGGCTCGACATCGTTCGACGGCTGATCGGGATCGACCACGCGGCACTCGGTGCCGGGCAGGGGAAGCCCCACGGTGCCGGGCACGCGGTTGTCCGCGACGGGGTTCGCCATCAGCACGGGGGAGCACTCGCTGAGGCCGTAGCCCTCGACGAGGTAGCCGTCCGTGGCCTGTTCGAACGGCACGACGAGCTCGTGCGGCAGCGCCATCGCACCCGAGATCGCGACCTCGATGCCCGCGAGCGACACGCCTTTCTCGGTGGCCGCCTTCAACAGGCGGTCCGCAATGGGCGGCACGAGCGGAAGGAACGTCGCCGGGTGCTTCTTCACCACGTCGAGCACCAGATCCGGATCGAACTTCGGGAACAGGACCAGCCGCGCGCCCATCGACATCGCGAACGTGAGGCACAGCGTCAGCCCGTAGGCGTGGAACATCGGCAGGACCGCGTAGACGACGCAGCCGTCGCCGCGCGTGATCGACGGCACCCAGGCCTGCGCCTGTGCGGCGTTGGCGAGCAGGTTGCGGTGCGTCAGGGAGGCGCCCTTCGGCGTCCCGGTGGTACCCGACGTGTACTGGATGATGGCGAGGTCGTCGGTCGCAGGGCGCGCATGCGTGGTGGGGAGCGGGGCGTACCCGACCACCGACTCCCACGTCACCGTGCCGCGAACCTTGGATGTGAGGGCGTCGCGAGACTCGCGAGCCTTGGCGATCGGCAGCCGCAGTGCGAAGCGGGTGAGGGCAGGCATCGCGCGCGTCACATCGACCGAGATGAGGTTCGTCATGGCGAGGTCCGAGGGGAACTCCTGGACGGACCCGACGACCTTGTTCCAGACGATCGCGTGCTTCGCGCCATGGTCCTCGAACTGCTTGCGCAGCTCGCGGGGCGTGTACAGCGGGTTGTGCTCGACGACGACGGCGCCCAGGCGCAGCACCGCATAGAACGCGACGATGTGCTGCGGGCAGTTCGGCAGCACGATCGCGACCGGATCTCCGGCCTTGACGCCGAGCGCCTTCAGGCCCGACGCCGCGCGCTCGATGGAGGACTGCAGGTCGCGATAGGAGGTGGTGCGGCCGAAGAACTGCAGCGCGGGTGCATCCGGGTAGTCGCGCGCGGATGCCTCCACGATGTCGACGAGGGATCCGGATACCTCCGCGAGGTCCTCCGGCACCCCCTCGGCGTAGCTGGCGGTCCATGGGCGCGGAGGAACGAACGTCGTCACGCGCTCAGCCTATGCCGCCCCTGGAGGATGCACGATCCCGGGCGGCGCAACCCCCTCCGCGCCGCCCGGGACGTCTCACCGGCGTTGCTGCTCGCTGCCGGAGAGTTTCTGTGCCAGGGCGATCGGCACGATCGAGACGACGATCAGCACCACCGCGATCACGGACACGATCGGAGCCTGGTTGGGGCGGGCGACGTTGTCGATGATGAACATCGGCAGGGTGCGCACCCCGGATCCGGCGGTGAACGTGGTCACCACGATCTCGTCGAACGATAGCGCGAAGGCGAGCAGGCCGCCGGTGAGCAGGGCGGAGCGCAGCTGCGGGAAGGTGACCAGGCGGAACGTCGTCCAGATTCCGGCGCCGAGATCGGCCGAGGCCTCCTCGAACGAGGTGCCCATGCGCCGCAGTCTGGCCACGGCGTTGTTGAACACGGTGACGATGCAGAACGTGGTGTGCGCGATGATCACGGTCCAGATCGACAGCGGCACCCCGAGGATCGTGCGGAACAGGTTGTTCAGCGCGATGCCGGTGATGATGCCCGGCAGTGCGATCGGCAGGATCACGAGGAGGTTCACCGTCGTGCGGCCGAAGAACGAGAACCGCTGCAGCGCGAACGACAGCATCGTACCGAGGACGAGCGCGAGGGCCGAGGAGATCAGCGCGACGAGCGCGCTGGTGCCGACGGCTTCGAGCGCGCCGTCGCTGCGGAACGCCCGGCCCCACCACTCCAGCGTGAGGCCGGGTGGCGGCCAGGTGAGCGAGGACGACGTGGAGAACGAGTTGATCAGCACGACCACCAGCGGCACGTACACGACCGCGAGGATCACGGCGGTGATGATGCCGAGGGTGACCCTGGTTCCGAGGGAGATGCGCACGGTGACTCCTACAGGTTGTCCAGGGCGCCGGTGCGGCGCACGAGGAACAGGTAGCCGAAGATGATGACGATCGGGATGAGTGCGATCGCGCTCGCGAGCGGCAGGTTGTTCGCCGCGCCGATGTCCTGGTAGACGAGCGTGCCGAGCATCTGGGCGCCCCCGCCGACGATGCCGATCGTGATGTAGTCGCCCAGCGACAGCGAGAAGCTGAAGATGGTGCCGGCGATGATCGCGGGCAGCGCCATCGGCCACACGACCAGACGCAGGGTCGCCCAGCTCCGTCCGCCCAGGTCGCCGGAGGCCTCGAGCAGAGAGCTCGGCACCCGCTCCAGTCCGGCGTAGATCGGGAGGATCACGTACGGCAACCACAGGTACGACAGCGTGATGATCGTCGCGGCGATGCCGTATCCGGGCGTATGCCCGCCGAGCGGTCGCAGCAGCCAGTCCAGGATGCCGTCGCTGGAGAGCACGGAGCGCCAGGCGAACGCCTTCACGAGATATGACGCCCACAGCGGGGTCAGCACCAGCACCACGAGGGTGCGCTGCAAGGCCGGGGAGGCGACCATCGCCATGAAGTAGGCGATCGGCAGCGCGAGGGCCACGTCGATCGCGGTGACGGCGAGGGCGATCCCCACTGTGCGCAGCGTGATGCCCTGGTAGAACGCGTCGGTGACGACCGTCACCACGTTGTCGAGGGTGAACTCGGTGCGGATCTGCCCCGTGTACGTGTCGGTGGTCCAGAACGCGGTGACCAGCAGCAGCGCCAATGCGACGACGTACACCGCTCCCAGCCAGAACAGCGGGGCGGACAGCAGGAGGGCGAGCCGAGCGCGCGGATGCGCGGAGAGGTAGACGGATCCACGTCGCGCCGCAGTGCGGCGCGGGAACGGGATCGGTGTGCGCGGCGGTGTCTTCGCCGGTGCGATGGTGCTCATGACGGCCTTTCGAATCCCGGCCCGGTCGCCCGGAGCGCAATGCCCCGGGCGACCGGATCCGATCAGTTCCGGATCTGCTGCCAGGCTGTGGTCCAGCCGGCGTAGTCGATGCACTTCACGTCGGTGCGGCCGTCCAGGCACTTCGCGATGGGGGTGGTCCAGTACCAGATCTTCTTGGCGTAGTCCGCGTCGCCCGCGTGATACGACGCGCAGTCGTCGCGGAAGTCGCAGGCCTTGTCGCTCGAGGGGGCCTCGCCGAAGTAGGCGGTGGCCGCCGCGTTCGCCTTCGGGCTGGAGATGTAGTCCAGCCAGGCGTACGCGCAGTTCGGGTTCTTCGCCTTGGAGGAGATCATCCAGGTATCGCTCCAGCCGGTCGCGCCCTCCTCGGGCAGCACGACGGCGGTCTTGGCGCCCTCGCCCTCGAGCGTGTTCTGGATCACCTGCCAGGTGGTGCCGGCGACGCTGTCGCCGGACTGGAACGACTGGACCTCCTTGAGGTAGTCGCCCCAGTACTCGCTGATGTTCGGCCGCTGCTCCTTGAGCAGGGAGACCGCCGCATCGAACTGCTTCTGGTCCAGCGCGTAGGGGTTCGTGATCTTGAGCTCGGGCTTGTGCGCCATGAGGTAGACCGCGGCGTCGGCGATGTAGATCGGGGAGTCGTAGGCGGTGATCTTGCCCTTGTGCTCCGAGGCCTTGTCGAAGACGACATCCCAGGAGGTGGGTGCGGTCGGGAACGTGTCGGTGTTGTACAGCAGCAGGTTGGCGCCGTAGCCGTGCGGGACGCCGTAGTGCTTTCCGTCGACGGTGTTCCAGGCGCGATCCTTGAGGAACGGGAAGATGCCGTCGTAGTTCTTCAGCAGCTTCGTGTTGACCTCTGCCACGTCGCCCGAGGCGATGAGACGCAGCGAGGCATCACCGGATGCGGACACCACGTCGTAGTCGCCGGTCTTCATGAGGTTCAGCGCCTCGTCGGACGTACCGAAGGTCTTCGCCTCGACCTTGCAGCCGGTGGCCTTGGTGAAATCGGAGACCCAGTCGACGTTCGGATCGTTCGAGCCGTCCTCCACGTAGCCCGGCCACGCCAGGATCTTGACCGCGCCTTCGGTCTTGCCGAGCTTGTCGACCGGCCCGGCGGCGGCACCGCCACCGGACCCAGCCGTGCCGCAGCCCGACAGGGCGGCGATGACGGCCGTGGAGAGGCCGATGGCCACGAGGGCTTTGAGCGTGTTCTTTCGCATGGGATACTCCTTCGTTCTTCTGCGTGCGGGGTGCGAGAGATGCCGGTCAGCGGGCGCCGGCCGTGCGGATGGTGCGGGAGGGAGTCTCGTTCTGCTCCGCGGCCGGGGCGTTGTCGAGAGCGACGAGATCCACGTCGCGCCAGGAGACGAAGACCCGGTCGCCGTGGGCGCCGTGCGCGCGCCCGCCGACGTTCTGCTCCAGGACCGTGACCCGGGGGCCCTGATCGAGGTCGACCACGAGGCGCACGCCGGAGCCGAGATAGATGGCCTCCGCGAGGACGCCCGGAGCGGAGCGGTAGCCGGGCTCGACAGAAGGGGCAGGGGAGACCGCGAGCTTCTCGGGGCGCAGCGAATGGTGACCGGTGCGGCCGAGCACGAGCTCGCTCGTCACGTCGTCGAACAGATTCGAGGTGCCCACGAAGTCGGCGACGAATCGCGAGACGGGCTTCTCGTAGAGCTCGAACGGCGTGCCCAGCTGCTCGATCCGCCCCGCGCTGAAGACCGCGATGCGGTCCGACAGCGTCAGCGCCTCCTCCTGGTCATGGGTGACGAAGATGAACGTGATGCCGAGATCGCGCTGGATCTGCTTCAGCTCGACCTGCATCTGCTCGCGCAGCTTCAGATCCAGCGCGCCCAGCGGCTCGTCCAGCAGCAGCACCTTCGGCTCGACGACCGTGGCGCGGGCGAGCGCGACGCGCTGCCGTTGTCCGCCGGAGAGCTGGCTGGGCTTGCGATCCGCGACGTGCTCGAGGCGCACGCTGGCGAGCGCTTTTCGCGCGCGCTCGCGACGTTCCTTGGTGCGCATGCCGCGCACCCGCAGGCCATAGGCGACGTTGTCGAGCACGGTCATGTGCGGGAACAGCGCGTAGTCCTGGAACACCGTGTTCACGTCCCGGTCGAACGGCGCCTTGGCCGTCACGTCCTCCCCGAACAACTCCACGGTTCCCTCCGTGGGCTGCTCGAAACCGGCGATGAGGCGCAGCACGGTGGTCTTGCCGGATCCGGACGGTCCGAGCATGGAGAAGAACTCTCCTTCGGCGATCTCCAGATCCACGCCGTCGACGGCAGGGACGGATCCGAATGAACGGGTGAGTCCGGTGAGTCTGATCGCGACGGGCTTGTCCGCCATCACATCTCCTTCGATGCGAGGACTAATCCTCTGTTAGTAGATGAATGGAATCATATGGGAACAGAGGATTTTGTCAACACCCGTGTTACCGTCGTGTCAGGAGCCTGGAAGGAGAGCGGCGTGGCACAGGTGTCGGCAGGTGTGGACCCCGCGCGGTCGGCCGTCTTCGCGCCGCTGTCGGACATCGGTCGGGCCGAGATCGTGGAGCGCCGCCTGCAGGACGCGATCACGTCGGGCGTGCTGCACGACGGAGAGCGGCTGCCGAGCGAGTCGCAGCTGGGGCGCCGGCTCGGCGTCGCCGTCGTCACCGCCCGTGAGGCACTGGAAGCGCTGCGCGATGCCGGCTTGATCGAGACCAGGCGCGGTCGCGACGGCGGGAGCTTCGTCACCTTCGACCCGGACACCGCGCGTCGCTTCACCGATGAGCGCATCAGGGCGATCAGTCGAGTCGAGCTGCGGGACGCGTCCACGCACTATGCCGCGATCGCGGGCATGGCCGCGGAACTCGCCGCCGACCGTGCCGGTGACGACGACGTGCAGGGACTGCGCGAGCTCGAGGAGCACGAGGACCTCTCCACGATGGGCGCCGCGCGCCGCGCCGTCGCCCGGTTCCAGCTCGAGGTCGCGGCCCTCAGTCAATCGCCGAGACTCGTGCGTGAAGAGCTCCGTCTGCAGGCCGAGATCGGTTCGCTGATCTGGTTGGGCCTGCGCGAGGAGGACAATCGGATCCGCAGCCGCGCCGCCCGACGTGCTGAACTCGATGCCATCGGCGCCGCCGACACCGAGGGGGCCAGGGCGATCGCCGTGCGTCGCATCGCCAGTGGCGTCGAATGGCTGCTGGACGAGAAGTCTCGGCTGGAAGCCGCGGCAGAGACCACCACGCCCGCGCGGGCGTGACACCGGAACACACGAAGAAGGAGCGCGAGATGACCGGCACTGTCGCCGAGCATGACGCACGCATCGCAGAGCGCATCGAAGGCACGTTCGCGCCCCTGTTCGCGCTCGTGGAAGGATGGCGCACCGCCGTTCAGGACGAGTTCCACGGTTTCGCGGTGCAGGGCACTGCCCTCGCCGCCGCGGCGCTGGATCCCTTCATGGATGCCTTGGCACGACCAGCTCTGGAGGCGCCGGGAGGACTCGTCACCGGGGCCGGTTTCGTCGCGACCCCAGGGCTCCTCGCCGATGCGCCCTGGCATCTGGCATGGTGGCTGCGCGAGATCCACGGCCTCGATCGCGGCGATCGCGGCGGCGTGCGACGTCTGGAAGCGGTGAACGACCCGGAGTCGGATCAGTTCCGCGACTACCGCCAGCTGGAGTGGTGGCGGGTGCCGGAGCGCACCGGCGAGCGCCACGTCACCGGCCCGTACGTCGACTACCTGTGCACCGACGACTACACGGTCACGGTGACGACCCCCGTCATGCACGACGGGCGGATGGTCGGTGTGGTCGGCATCGACGTGCACGTGTCGCGGCTGGAGCGCGTGATCCTGCCGATCCTGCGGGAGGCGGCCGGCACCGGCACAGTCGTGAACGGATCGGGCCGGGTGGTCGCCTCGAGCGACTCGCACCGTGTGACCGGGACCCTGCTGCGGGGGCAGGACGTGCAAAGTGCGCTCACCGCCCTGCGCGAGGGCGCTCTGTCGGCGGGTGGCGGCGAGGGAACGCGGGTCGTGCGGTGCGGGGACACCGCACTCTTCCTCGTGCTGCAGGACTGAGGCCGGGTGCGTCAGGGGCCCGCCGCCGCGGCGGGGCGGGCGACGCCCGCTGGCTAGACTGTCCTGGTGTCTGAAATCACCCCTGATCTCGTACGCCATCTCGGCGTGCTCGCGCGCATCCAGCTCTCCGACGACGAGGTGACGCAGCTGACCGGTCAGCTGGACGCCATCGTCGACAACATCGCGAAGGTGTCGGAGGTGGCGACGCCCGACGTCGAGCCCACGAGCCACCCGATCGCGATGCACAACGTCTTCCGCGAGGACGTCGTGGGCCAGACCCTCACCACCGCGCAGGCGCTGCAGAATGCGCCCGACGCCGACGGGGACCGCTTCCGGGTCACCGCGATCCTGGGGGAGGAGCAGTGAGCGAGATCATCCGCTGGACCGCCGCCGAGCTCGGTGCCAAGCTCGCCGCCGGAGAGGTGTCGAGCGTCGAGGCGACGCAGGCCCACCTCGACCGCATCGCTGCCGTCGACGGCGATGTGCACGCCTTCCTGCACGTCAACGAGCACGCGCTGGACGCGGCGGCCGACGTCGACCGCCGCCGCGCCGCGGGGGAGGACCTGGGCGAACTCGCCGGAGTGCCGCTCGCCATCAAGGACGTGCTCGTCACGACCGACCAGCCGTCCACGAGCGGATCCCGGATCCTCGAGGGATACCGGTCGCCGTTCGATGCGACGGTCGTCGCCCGTGCGCGGGCGGCCGGGCTCATCGGCATCGGGAAGACCAACATGGACGAGTTCGCGATGGGCTCCTCCACGGAGTTCTCCGCCTACGGGGCCACGCACAACCCGTGGGACCTCGACCGGATCCCGGGCGGCTCGGGCGGTGGCTCGGCTGCCGCCGTGGCCGCGTTCGAGGCGCCGATCGCGCTCGGGTCCGACACCGGGGGCTCGATCCGCCAGCCCGCGCACGTCACCGGAACGGTCGGCATCAAGCCGACCTACGGCGGCGTCAGCCGTTACGGCGCGATCGCCCTCGCCTCGAGCCTGGACCAGGTCGGTCCCGTGGCTCGAACCGTTCTCGATGCGGGCCTGCTGCATGACGTGATTGGCGGTCACGACCCGAAGGACTCCACGTCGCTCCCCGACGCCTGGCCGTCGTTCGCCGCGGCCGCGCGCGAGGGCGCGACCGGACAGGTGCTCAAGGGCTTGAAGGTCGGCGTCGTGAAGGAGCTGCCCGACTCCGGCTTCCAGTCCGGCGTCGCGGGATCCTTCCACGCCGCGCTGAAGCTGATGGAGGCCCAGGGCGCGGAGATCGTGGAGATCTCCGCCCCGCACTTCGAGTACGGCGTCGCCGCGTACTACCTGATTCTCCCCGCTGAGGCCTCGAGCAACCTGGCCAAGTTCGACTCGGTCCGCTTCGGCCTGCGTGTCACGCCCGAGGGCGGCGGCACGGTCGAGGACGTCATGTCGCTCACTCGCGAGGTCGGCTTCGGCCCGGAGGTCAAGCGTCGCATCATCCTCGGCACCTATGCGCTGTCGGCCGGGTACTACGACGCGTACTACGGCAGCGCGCAGAAGGTGCGCACCCTCATCCAGCAGGATTTCGACGCGGCGTTCGCGCAGGTCGACATTATCGCCACGCCCTCCGCGCCCACCACGGCGTTCAAGCTCGGCGAGAAGATCGGCGATCCGCTGCAGATGTACCTCAACGACCTCACCACGATCCCGGCGAACCTTGCCGGCGTCCCGGGCATCTCGATCCCGTCGGGCCTGGCCGAGGAGGACGGACTGCCCGTCGGCATCCAGTTCCTCGCCCCCGCCCGCGAGGACGCACGCCTGTACCGGGTCGGCGCCGCGCTGGAGTCGCTGCTCGTCGACGCGTGGGGCGGGCCGCTGCTCGACCGCGCACCGACCCTTCGACAAGCTCAGGGACCGCAGGGAGGAACCCGCTGATGGCCGCCGTGAAGCTCATGGACTTCGACAAGGCGCTCGAACTGTTCGAGCCGGTGCTCGGCTTCGAGGTGCACGTCGAGCTCAACACCGAGACCAAGATGTTCTCCGACGCGCCCAACCCGGCGAACGAGCGCAACCACGACGCCGGGCCGAACACGCTCATCGCACCGGTGGATCTGGGCCTCCCGGGATCGCTCCCGGTCGTGAACGAGACGGCTGTGCGCTCCTCGATCAGTCTGGGCCTCGCGCTCGGCTGCTCGATCGCCGAGTCCTGCCGGTTCGCGCGCAAGAACTACTTCTACCCGGACCTCGGCAAGAACTACCAGATCTCGCAGTACGACGAGCCGATCGCGTTCGAGGGATCGGTCGAGGTCGAGCTCGAAGACGGGACGCTCGTGACGATCCCGATCGAGCGCGCGCACATGGAGGAGGACGCCGGCAAGCTCACCCACATGGGCGGCGCGACCGGTCGCATCCAGGGTGCGGAGTACTCCCTCGTGGATTACAACCGCGCCGGCGTTCCGCTCGTCGAGATCGTCACCAAGCCGATCTTCGGCGCCGAGCACCGCGCTCCCGAGATCGCCAAGGCGTACGTGGCCACGATCCGCGACATCGTGCGCGGCCTGGGCATCTCCGAGGCTCGCCTCGAGCGCGGCAACCTGCGCTGCGATGCGAACGTCTCCCTGCGCCCCCGTGGCCAGGAGAAGCTCGGCACCCGCACCGAGACGAAGAACGTCAACTCGATGCGTTCCGTAGAGCGCGCCGTGCGCTACGAGATCCAGCGTCAGGCCGCGATCCTCGCGGACGGCGGAACGATCACGCAGGAGACCCGGCACTGGCACGAGGACACCGGCACGACATCGCCCGGTCGTCCGAAGTCGGATGCCGACGACTACCGGTACTTCCCGGAGCCCGATCTGCTGCCCGTCCGGCCGGCTCGCGATCTGGTCGAGGAGCTGCGCGCGGCGCTGCCCGAACAGCCCGTCACCCGTCGTCGCCGGCTCAAGGCGGACTGGGGCTTCGGCGACATCGAGTTCCAGGGCGTCGTGAACGCCGGGCTGCTCGACGAGGTCGAGGCGACCATCGCCGCCGGCACGACCGCCGACACCGCGCGCAAGTGGTGGACCGGTGAGATCAGCCGCATCGCCAACGAGCGCGAGGTGGACGCCGCAACGCTGATCGACCCGGCGTCGGTCGCCGCCCTGCAGCAGCTCGTCGACGCGGGCACGCTGACCGACAAGCTGGCCCGGCAGGTGCTCGAGGGTGTCATCGCCGGCGAAGGCACCCCGCAGCAGGTCGTCGATGCGCGCGGGCTCGCCGTGGTCTCGGATGACGGCGCACTCATCGCCGCGATCGATGAGGCCCTCGCCGCGCAGCCTGACGTGATGGCGAAGATCAAGGACGGCAAGGTCCAGGCCGCCGGTGCCGTCATCGGCGCCGTCATGAAGGCAATGAAGGGTCAGGCCGACGCCGCACGCGTCCGCGAGCTCATCCTGGAGCGCGCCGCGCAATAGCGACGACCGCTCAGTACAGGCTCAAGGGCGCCGCACTCAGAGTGCGGCGCCCTTGAGCGTCGCCGCCTGAAGACCGGCGCCGAGGATGCGGGCGATCGCCCGCAGGCTGGCCGGTTCGTGCAGCCTGCGGCGCTGCTCCTCGGGGCTCTCCTCGGCACCGGCCTCGAGGGGCCGGGCTGTGATCGTCGCCGACCAGGCGTCGGCGGCGGCCCGTACCGCGCCGTGATCCGTACCGGCGGGGAGGCAGGCGGCCAGCGCGCGCTCGACCGTATCGTGCAGCGCTCGGCGGTAGCGGGAGAGTGCGGTGGCGACCTCGGGGCGCACGTGGGACTCGTGCCAGAGGATCTCGCGCAGCACATCCGACGCCTCCCGGTCGCGCAGAACGCGCTCGCCCACGTTCATGAGCGTCTGCACGGGGTCGCCCCGCACCGCGAGCGGCGCCGCATCGAGGGCGGTGGTGCGCAGTCGCTCATCGATGAGCACCGCGAGGATGTCGGGCTTGGTCGGGAAATAGTAGAAGAGCAGGCCCTTGGGCACCGCGGCGGCGTGCGCGATCCGGGCGGTGGATGTGCCGTCGAAGCCGTGGCGCGCGAAAAGCGTCTCGGCGGCGTCGAGGATCCTGGTGCGCGCGTCGCCGGCATCGGGACTCTCGGTCATGATGCTTCCTCAGAACGGTGCGGGACGGGGGCCTCCCAGCGTCCCGCACCCTGTGCGGCCGCGCAGGTCACGCGTGAGCCGCCGTGGGGCCGCCGTGCGAAGCACGGTGCGCCTTCTCGGCGGGCACGAGCGCCCAGAGCCCCGCGACCGCGCAGACGGCTCCGCAGATCCACGAGGTCCAGGCGGGACCTGTATCTCCGGCGTAGGAGCCGATCCATGGGGAGATGAAGAGCAGCGCTCCGATCGCGGCGAGGATCCACTCCATCGACACGAGACCGGGCGCTGCGAGGCTCCATACCCCGGCAGCGATCATCAACGCACCCAGAACGAGCATCATGGTCATCGACATGCCCATGGCGGGTGTCATCCAGATGCCCGCGACAGCGGCGACTAGACCGGCGGCGACCGCCACCCAGTCCTGCCAGCGTGTCCACTTCTTCATCGAACTCATCCTCCTTGCAGTCAGATGGCTCCCGAAAAGGGGGTCGCTCACGATTCTACCGCGTTGATTGACCGCCCGGTCAAAGAGGGCGGATCCGATGTCGGCGGTCTCCGCGAGAATGGATCCATGGGACGAGGTGACGGATCGGGGCGCATCGTCTCCGCGCCCGACGCCGACGACACCGGCACCGGGATCCTGCATGTCGACATGGACGCGTTCTACGCGGCGGTCGAGGTGCTGCACGACCCCACCCTGCGCGGGCTGCCGCTGATCATCGGATCCCCGGACGGGCGCTCCGTGGTGTCCAGCGCGTCCTACGAGGCGCGCCGCTACGGCGTGCGCTCGGCGATGCCGGTCTCGCAGGCGATCCGGCTCTGCCCCGCTGCGCGGATCGTGCCGCCGGACTTCACCAGGTACCGTGACGCGTCGAAGCAGGTCATGACGATCTTCGAGCAGGTCACGCCGCTCGTGGAACCGCTCTCGATCGACGAGGCCTTCCTCGACGTGCGCGGTGTGCGGCGCCTCTGGGGGAGCCCGGGGCGGATCGGCGCGATGATCCGCGAGCGTGTGCAGGACGAAGTCGGCATCAGCTGCAGCGTGGGGGTCGCCGCCACCAAGCACGTCGCAAAGATGGCTTCGACCATGGCCAAGCCCGACGGCCTGCTCGTCGTCGCCGCCGCCGACACCCTCGACTTCCTCGCCACCAAACCGGTGCGCGCGATGTGGGGCGTCGGACCGAAGACGGCGGAATCACTGGAGTCGCGCGGCATCCGACTCATCCGCGATATCCGCGCCACTCCGGCGTCGGCGCTCGAGCGGGTGGTCGGCCCCGCACTCGCGCAGCGCCTGCGCGAACTGGCCGAGGGTCGGGACCCGCGGAGCATCGAGACGAACCGCGTGGAGAAGAGCGTCGGGCATGAGGAGACGTTCGACATCGACGTCTCCGATCGCGAGGCGCTGCGCTCCGAGCTGCTGCGGCTGGCAGACCGGGTCGCCGCGAGGCTGCGCCGAGCCGGCTGGGAGGCCGGCACGGTGGCGATCAAGATCCGCTTCTCCGACTTCACCACGGTGAGCCGCTCCCAGACTCTTCCCGAGCCGACGTCCGTGGGTCAGCGCATCGGCGAGGTCGCGCGCACGCTGTTCGAGGCGATCGACAGGCGCGATCCGGTGCGACTGGTCGGCGTGCGAGCGGAGCGCCTCACGGACGCCGGCGGTGCACTCGGACTGTGGGACGACGATGCCGAGTGGCGGCGTATCGAGGACGCGCTGGACAGCGCGCAAGCGAAGTTCGGATCCGGCATGGTCACCCGCGCGCGGCACCTGGGTGCGCGTGCGGGACGGGGGTCTGCGCCGCATCCGCGCGCGCACGGTCTGGACTGATCCGGCGAGGCGCCGGTGCGCAAGCGCGACGCGGACGCGACCGGTGGTCGAGGCCGCCGGCGTGGGCTAGCGTGGACGCATGCCGCACATCGCACTCGAGCTTGGCAAGAACTCCGCGTCCTTCGGCGTCAAGAGCGCCTACGGCGAGCCCCAGGAGGTGGACGGCGCCCAGTTCACCCCGGTCGCGCTCACCTTCTCCGGCTTCGGCGGAGGCTCCGGCGGCGCTGAAGGCAGCGCCGAGGGCGAGGGCGGTGGTGGTGGCGGGATCGCGATCCCGCTCGGCGTGTACGTGCGCCGCGAGGAGGGGCTGCGATTCGAGCCGAACCTGGTCTCGCTACTGGCCGTCGCCGTGCCCTTCGTCTGGGTTGCGGGACGCGCGATCTCCCGCATCGTCCGTGCCCTCAAGAAGTGACGATCCGGTCGCACGCGCGCTGAGCGTCGCGGTCGCCCGCATCGCCGACGCCGTCCGTGCCGTGCAGGCCTCCAACCCAGTGGTGCTCGTGGATGGGCGCAGCGGAGCAGGCAAGTCCACTCTCGCGCGCCTCCTGGCCGAGCACTGGCCGCTGCGCACCGCTCCGCAGCTGATCGCCCTGGACTCGATCTATCCCGGCTGGGACGGAATGGACGCCGGCGCCGAGCGGGCTTACGAGCAGATCCTGCGTCCGCACGGACGTGATCTCGTCGGCACGTGGCAGCGCTACGACTGGGAGGCCGGAGAGTATGCGGAGAGTTATGCGGTCGACCCCTCGCGCGGAGTGATCCTGGAGGGCTGCGGATCCCTCACTCCGCGAGCCGCGCGGATCGCTGACGTACGGGTGTGGGTCGAATCTCCCGAGGCGAGCCGCAAGCGCCGGGCATTGGATCGGGATGGCGAGCTGTTCCGCCCGCACTGGGAACGCTGGGCGAAGCAGGAGGTCGCGCACATCCGCCGAGACGACCCGATCGGGTACGCCACGCTGGTGGTCTCGATTCCGTAGCCGGTCAGACGCCGTCGAGCTCGTCCGCGGCGTCCACCAGCAGGTCGAGCCGGTAGCCCAGCCATTCGTACACCCCGAGCCGGGGATCGTCCGGGTCGGGGGAGGGGTCGGCCTCGATGCCGAGCCGCGAGGCGATGACGAGACGCAGGGACGCGAGCGTGCGCAGCCAGGGGTCGACTTCGGAACCGGCCAGCGACAGCTCTTGCTGCGGCGCGTCGGGTCCTTCTCCGAGTGCGACCAGCCCTGCCTGCACCACGCGTGCGTCGGCGGCGCGGCGGTCCAGCAGATCAGCACTGGTCGCATCGGCGAACTCGGCCGACGCGTCCGCGTCTTCCGGGTACACGACAGGTGTCAGTCGGTTCAAGGCCGCGTCCTCGCCGATCTCGGTGTCGCGAAGCAGCTCGAGGAACTGCTCGACGAGTTCAGCGAGATGCTGCGCCTCGATCGACTGCATCGGCAGGTGGATCCCGGATCCGGTCATCCCGCTCACTCTCCCGACCGGCGCACGGTCGCCCACAGCCCGTAGTCGTGCATGGCCTGCGCGTGCACCTCCATGGTCTCGCGCGGACCGACGGCGACCACGGCGTGTCCCTCGTTGTGCACCGCGAGCATGAGGCGGGTCGCGTAGTCCTTCGGATATCCGAAGTAGGTGCGGAACACCCGCACCACGTAGCTCATGAGATTGACCGGATCGTCCCAGACGACGAGCTCCCACGGCACGGCAGGTGCAGCCTGCAGGTCGAGTTGCTCATCGACGGCGGGAGTGAGGAGAGGCGCGCTCATGCCCACCCCATCTCGTGCAGCTGAGCATCGTCGATCCCGTAATAGTGCGCGATCTCGTGCACCAGCGTCGTGTGCACCTCGTGGCGCAGCTCCTGCTCGTCGCCGCACTGGGCCAGATGGGGTTCGCGGTACACGACGATGCGGTCGGGGAGCTCGCCCATGCCGTAGTTCCCACGCTCGGTGACAGCCAGGCCGTCGTATATTCCGAGCAGGTCGAGCGAGCCGTCCTCCGGACGATCCTCGACGACGAAGACCAGGTTCTCCAGGCCCTCGACCATCTCGTCGGGCAGGCGGTCGAGCTCATCCGCGACGAGCTCCTCGAACGCCTCCGGATCCATCTCCATGCCACCGGCGAGGTCGATCGTCATGTGCACACGGCGTCCGAGGTCGTTCAGGCCGATCCGCTGTTCCGTGTCGAGCAGAGCGCGGTAGAACGGCTGGTCAGGAGAGACGGTCTCCGTGAAGCCGAGCGACGCGTAGAACGGCGCGTTCCACGGCACGTCGGCGAAGGTGCGCAGCGTGACGGTGCGGTAGCCGCGGTCGGCGGCCTCGTCGAGAGCAGCCTCGACCAGTTCGCGTCCGTGGCCGCGGCGCGCGTGCGCCGGAAGCACGGAGAGCTGCTCGAGGTGCGCGTGGTCGTCTTCCGCGAGCACGTGCACGAAGCCCACGGGCGCGCCGCCCTCCTGTTCCGTGACGACGAGGACGAAACCCGGTTCGGACGCGCGGGCTGCACCAGAAGGTGCGACGCCGCCCAGCGCGGCGCCGAACAGGGCGGTGAACACGGTGTCGGCCTCGTCCTCGATCCGGGCGAGTTCTGCGAGGTCCGCATCTGTCGCGGTGCGCACGAAGGAGGCCATGGTTCGATGCTAGCCGTGACGCAGCTGCCGAAGACGCGGGGGTCCATGGAAACGGAAGAGGCCCGGATCCATAAGGATCCGGGCCTCTTCGATGGGGTGAGTAACGGGACTCGAACCCGCGACATCCGGCACCACAAGCCAGCGCTCTACCAGCTGAGCTATACCCACCATGTGCCTGCCTGAGCGGGCAACCTGACCAGTGTATTACAGGTTTGAGGCAAACTCTGACACGACGGCATCGGATGTCGCCTGCACCTCTTCGGTGGTCGGTCCGGGCTGGTCGATGAACACCGCTCGGCGGTAGTACTCCAGCTCCCGGATGGACTCCAGGATGTCGGCGAGGGCGCGGTGCCCGCCGTCCTTCGCCGGGGCGTGGAAGAAGACCCGCGGGTACCAGCGGCGCGACAGTTCCTTGATGCTCGACACGTCGACGTTGCGGTAATGCAGGTACTGGTCGACGTCGGGCATGTACTTCGCGAGGAACATGCGATCGGTGCCGATCGTGTTCCCGGCCAGCGGAGCCTTGCGCTCCTGCGGCACGAACCGCCGGATGTAGGCGAGTGTCTGTGCCTGCGCCTCGGCGAGGGAGACGCCGCCAGGGATCTCCTCGTACAGGCCGGAGGTGCGATGCATGTTCGTCACGAAGTCGTTCATCTGCGCCAGGGCGGCGTCGCTCGCGCGGATGACCACCTGGAACCCCGGATCCACCAGGCGCAGCTCGAAGTCGGTGATCACGACCGCGATCTCCACGAGTTCATCGATGGCGAGATCGAGCCCCGTCATCTCGCAGTCGATCCAGACCAGACGATCGTTCTCGGACGAAGAAACCATGCGGCCATCCTACTGAGCGCCGCCGACGCGCTAGCCTTGACGGGCGCCTCCGTAGCTCAGTGGATAGAGCAACGGCCTTCTAATCCGTCGGTCGCAGGTTCGAATCCTGCCGGGGGCACTTCTTCCCGGTGCTCAGCGGACGGCGCGGCGGTGCACTCTTGACGCGATCACGTCGACGATGAGCCAGCGCACCGCAGCGGCCGTGGTCAGCGCCCACGCGATCGAGCCGAGCACGTCGGTGGGGAAGTGCAGGCCGTCGCTGACCACGGCGAGGCCGATCACGACCGTCGCGATGATGCCCAGGACGATCGGCAGCCACGCGTACCGGGTGTCACGGAGCAGGAACCAGAAGGCGATCGCCAGGGCGACGATGTAGGCGGTGTGGCCGCTCGGGAACGATCCGTCGGTCTGCAGAGGCGAGAACGGGTGAGCCAGGAGCGACGCATCCGGCCGCGGGCGATCGACGAGGATCTTGACGGCCGCGACGGGCAGCCAGGTGAACGCGACGGTGAGCCCGAACAGGATCGCGATGCGCAGCGAGCGCGACACCGCCCAGACGATTCCGGCGATCACCAGCGTGATCGCCACGGCGGGCAGCGGTTCGATCGCCTTGTACACGAAGCTCGAGAAGGCGCCCCACGCACCGGTGTGCGTCGTGTTCAAGGCCGCGACCAGGCCCTGATCCGCCTGAGTCGCCTTCATCGCGAAGCCGAGTGCCACGACCGCCACCGCGCCTACCACGGCGACGATCAGCGCGACCAGCGGCCGCCGCGCTGCGCGCTCGATACCGGTGAGCGGGCGGGTACGGGAGCGTCGAAGCTCGGTCATGGTGGGATCTCTCTCGTCGCGTCCCTCGCGATGACGACACCGGAGGCGGCATCCGCGTTCGCGTGCGCCGGATCCATGTTCCGATGCCTGGCCTAAGGATTGGCCAAGAAACGAGCGAGGCACCGCTCCCGCCGGGTGGCGGAGGTCAGAAGCGCAGCGCGGCGACGGCGTCGTCGGCGCTCCAGAAGTCTCCGACGACGCGGAACGTGCCCGACGGGAGGTGCAGGCGCTCGGCGCGGTAGCGCAGGCCGAGGTCGTGCGGCATGATCCGCAGGTGTCCGCGGATCGCCCCGCGGCCGTCCAGTACGCGCCAGAGACGCTCTCCGGCGGGCTGCAGCGTCTCCACGGAGCGGGTGAGAACAGGCGTCGCCCAGCGGATGGTCGGTACCGGCGTGATGTTCGTGGTCATGGTTCCTCCTTCTGTTTTCGAACATAAGGACGGCCTCCGACATTCGCGCAAAGGGCCGGGATCCGGGCCGCGCGCACAGTCCCTACACTGTGCTGGTGACCGTGACTGTGTGGCTCTCGCTGGTGGTGGCGTGCGTGGTGATCAGCCTCACGCCGGGCGCGGGCGCGATCAACACCATGACCAACTCGCTCAACGAGGGATGGCGGCGCTCGATCTGGGGGATCATCGGGCAGCAGCTCGCGCTGGTGGTGCACGTGGCGATCGTCGCCGCGGGCGTGGGCCTTCTGGTCGCGCGCGTGCCGTGGCTGTTCGAGACGATCCGCTACCTCGGCGCGGCGTACCTCGTGTACCTGGGCATCCGGCTCATCCTCGCCCGCGTTCCCGAGGCTGCCGCGGATCCCGAGCAACTGCGACCGCCCGAGGGGCGGTGGCCCATGCTCCGCCGTGGGTTCTGGGTGAACCTGCTCAACCCCAAGGCCATCGTGTTCTTCCTCGCGTTCGTGCCGCAGTTCATCCGGCTCGACCGCGATCCGTGGCCGCAGTATCTGATCCTCATCGGGACGACCGTGGTGATCGACGTGGTCGTGATGTGGTTCGTCTTCGCCGCGACGGCGCAGAGCTTCCGCCGGCTCACCTCCAGTGCGCGGGGCCAGCGCACGCTCAACATCGTCTTCGGAGCGTTGTTCATCGCGGTGGCGACGCTGCTCCTGTTCGTGCACTGACCCGAACCGCGCTCGATCCTCCTCCACAGGACGCCACGTCGACCAGTTGCTCACCGGATGCGCGAAGCCGCCTCCACAGGGACGATCGGCGCGCCACGCTTTCCTGCAGGATCGGGGCCCGAACGGGTTCCGCGAGAGCAGAGGAGAACATCATGGCCGACACCATCACGGTGCTGGGAAACGTCGCGACGGACCCGGAACGAGGGGCCACCGCGACCGGCATCCCCACCCTGACCTTCCGGATGGCCACCAACCACCGCCGCCCGGACGGCGCCGGCGGTTGGATCGACGCCGGGACGAACTGGTTCGAGGTCAGGGCGTACCGGGCCCTGGCGGAGAACGCGGAGGCCTCGCTCACCAAGGGTGACGCGGTCGTGGTCGTCGGGCGCCTGAAGCTGCGTGAGTGGGAGGGCAAGGACGGCAAGCGGATCAGCGTGGAGATCGAGGCCGATTGCATCGGACCGGATCTGCGACGCGGCCGCAGCGTCTATCACCGGATGTCGCATCAGACGACGCCCGCCAGCGAGGACGGTGCGGCTGATCGCGACGGATCGGCGTTGGCGGTCGTCGGTGCCGGCGCGCAGGAGTCGACGGCGTCCGACGCGTGGGGGAGTGCAGGAAGCCAGGAGACGCCGTACTGATCGGACCGAGCGGGGGGTCGGGTCGGCAGGATCGTCAACGACGCGTGCCGCATAGACTCTGAGCGTGCGTGGATCCCGGGCTGTGGTCGTTCGAACTCCCGTGACCCGCCCCCTCGCGCTCTTGGCCATGGCCGCGACGCTCATCCTGAGCGGCTGCTCGGACGGTTCCCCCGTCCCGTCCTCATCGCCTGTCTCGACGCCGACCGCGACCCCGAGCGGCACGACCGCGTCGCCCTCCACCCCGCCTGCGCTGCACCCGGACGGTTCCGCCGAGGACAACCTTCCGGTGTTCGCCGCCGTCGTCGCGCAGGTCTGGGCCGGGGAGCGCCGCGCCTCGGGCTCGGCGTACATCGACGCGCTCGGCGCCGCGGGGTTCGCCCGAGCCGACATGGAGGTCACAGCGGACGAGTCGACCGTGGGCAACCCGGCGGAGAGCATCCAGTTCTCGGTGCGGTGGGGGAAGGATCGGTGCCTGGTCGGACAGGTCGGGCCGTCCACGGGGGATCCGGTCACTGCGGTGCTGCCGCAGGTGGACGGCGGTCGCTGCCTGATCGGCAGGACCGTGCCCGTCGCACCGTAGATCTCCTCGGGGAGGAAGGGCACCCGCCCCGGGTAGGCTGGAGTGTCGATCCCGCGGTGCACGGCCCGGGGAGCGACCCGCAGCCTTTCGCAATCGTCGTCACCACGACAGAAGGAGTGCCCTCGTGGCCGAATACATCTACTCCATGGTCCGCGCCCGCAAGGCGGTCGGCGACAAGCTCATCCTCGATGACGTCACGATGGCGTTCCTGCCCGGGGCGAAGATCGGCATGGTCGGCCCCAACGGCGCCGGAAAGTCCACCATCCTGAAGATCATGGCCGGGCTCGACACGCCCTCCAACGGCGAGGCCAAACTGAGCCCCGGCTTCAGCGTCGGCATCCTGATGCAGGAGCCCGAGCTCGACGAGTCGAAGACCGTCCTGGAGAACATCCAGGAGGGGGTTGCGATCAAGGCCAAGCTCGACCGTTTCAACGAGATCTCCGCGCAGATGGCGGACCCCGACGCCGACTTCGACACTCTGCTCGCCGAGATGGGCGTGCTGCAGGAGGAGATCGACGCGGCGGACGGCTGGGACCTCGACTCCCAGCTCGAGCAGGCCATGGATGCGCTGCGCACCCCACCGGCCGATGAGCCGGTCACCAAGCTCTCCGGCGGCGAGAAGCGCCGCGTCGCGCTCGCGAAGCTGCTGCTGCAGAAGCCGGATCTGCTGCTGCTCGACGAGCCCACCAACCACCTCGACGCGGAGAGCGTGCTGTGGCTGGAGAAGCACCTGCAGGCCTACAAGGGAGCCGTGATCGCGATCACCCACGACCGGTACTTCCTCGACAACATGGCCGAGTGGATCGCGGAGGTCGACCGGGGCCGCCTGATCGGCTACGAGGGCAACTACTCGACCTACCTGGAGAAGAAGGCGGAGCGTCTCGACATCCAGGGCAAGAAGGATGCCAAGCTCGCCAAGCGCCTCAAGGACGAGCTGGAGTGGGTGCGGTCGAGCGCCAAGGGCCGCCAGACCAAGTCGAAGGCACGCCTGGCCCGGTACGAGGAGATGGCCACGGAGGCCGAGCGGACCAGGAAGCTCGATTTCGAGGAGATCCAGATCCCAGCGGGTCCCCGTCTGGGCAACGTCGTGATCGAGGCGAAGAAGCTGCAGAAGGGCTTCGGCGATCGCTCGCTCATCGACGGTCTGAGCTTCAGCCTGCCGCCGAACGGCATCGTCGGCGTGATCGGCCCGAACGGCGTCGGCAAGACCACGCTGTTCAAGACGATCGTGGGCCTGGAGCCGCTGGACGGCGGCGATCTCAAGGTCGGCGAGACGGTGAAGATCAGCTACGTCGATCAGTCCCGCGCGAACATCGATCCCGACAAGACCCTGTGGGAGGTCGTCTCCGACGGCCTCGACATCATGATGGTCGGCAAGATCGAGATCCCGTCGCGCGCCTATGTCTCCAAGTTCGGCTTCAAGGGCCCGGACCAGCAGAAGAAGGCGGGCGTGCTCTCCGGTGGCGAGCGCAACCGGCTGAACCTCGCCCTCACGCTCAAGGAGGGCGGCAACCTGCTGCTGCTCGACGAGCCGACCAACGATCTCGACGTCGAGACCCTCGGCTCGCTGGAGAACGCCCTGCTGGAGTTCCCCGGCTGCGCCGTGGTGATCACGCACGACCGGTGGTTCCTCGACCGGATCGCGACGCACATCCTCGCCTACGAGGGCACCGACGAGAACCCCGACCAGTGGTACTGGTTCGAGGGCAACTTCGAGTCCTACGAGGCGAACAAGATCGAGCGGCTCGGCGCCGACGCGGCCAACCCGCACCGCTCCACGCACCGCAGGCTTACGCGTGACTGACCCTTCGACGGCCTCAGGGACCGCTGCGGAGGCTCCCCTGACCGCGGCTCCCGAGGGGGCCGCGGCGGGGGAGCGTCTGCACATCCCGATCCACCTGCGCTGGGGCGACCTGGACGCCTTCAACCACGTCAACAACACCTCGATGCTGAAGCTGCTCGAGGAAGCTCGGGTGCGGGCTTTCTGGCGCCCGGGGGAGGGCGAGCACGGCCCGAGCACGGCCGTACTGAGCTCGGGGCTCGACGCCGGTGTGATCACGCTCGTCGCCCGGCAGGAGATCGAGTATCTCGCGCCCGTGCCGTACCAGCGTCATCCCCTCGAGGTGCAGATGTGGTTCGGAAAGCTCGGCGGATCCAGCATCGAGGTCTGCTACGAGGTGTACAACGACGCGGCGTTCGAGGAGCGGGTGCTGTACGCGCGCTCGACGGCGATCATCGTGCTCGTGGACGCAGCGACCGGTCGTCCCACTCGGATCGGCCCGGAGATGCGCGAGGCATGGTCGCCGTTCTCCGGACCGTCGATCGTCTACGCGCACCGCTGAGTGCGGTCGCGGACTGGCCGGGCCGTCGTCGACGGGCCCGGCTGATCAGGCCTCCGGCACCCGGATCGTGATCTCCTGGGCGACGCTGGCCACCAAGGCGCCACCGCGATCGTAGATCCGCCCTGTGGCGAGGCCCCGGCCTCCGCGGGCGTTCGGCGACTCCTGCACGTACAGCAGCCAGTCGTCGACGCGCCCCGGGCGGTGCCACCACATGGCGTGGTCCAGGCTCGCGACCTTCAGGCCAGGCACATTCCAGCTGAGCCCGTGGGCGCGCAGGATCGATTCCTGGATCGACATGTCGCTGAGGTACGCCAGCGCCGCGCGGTGCAGGGCAGGATCGTCCGGGAACGGCGCGCGCATGCGCATCCACACCGCCTGGTGCGCGGACTTCTCGGCGCCCGCCGCACCGAACAGCGGGCCCTCCACATGACGCATGTCCACCGGCCGATCGGTGAGCATGCGCTTGGACAGGGGATGGATCCCGTCGGACAGCTCCTCGTCGGGGACGAGGTCTTCGGGATCCGGGATGCCGTCGGGCATCGGCGCTGCGTGCTCGATGCCCGGGTTCTCGTCCTGGAACGATGCGATCATCGAGAAGATCGGCACCCCGTTCTGATAGGCCTGCGCCCGCCGCGTCGAGAAGGAACGGCCGTCGTGGATCCGGTCCACGGCGAAAGTGAGGCCTTGGGAGGCGTCCCCGGCGCGCAGGAAATAGCCGTGCATAGAGTGCGGGACGCGGCCATCCGGCATCGTCCGCTCCGCCGCGATGAGGGACTGGCCGAGCACTTGCCCGCCGTAGATCCGCCCCGTGGGCATCGGGTGCGAGACGCCGGTGAAGATGTCCTCGGTGGTGCGGGCGTCCGAGGAGTCGAGATCGAGGATCCCCAGCAGCATCTCGACAGATCGGCGGGCGTGCTCGTCGGGCGTCATGGGATCCTCTCCGCGCCGCGACACACCGGGGGACCGGTCGCGGCCGGTTGCTAGTTTAGAGGGCGTGCCCACGCCGCTGATCCTCGCCGATGCCGACACTGCGCGTGATGCGCTCACCTTCGTCTCCCGGGCCGCGCGCGCCGGCGATGAAGGGGTCCGGCTACAGGCCGACGGAGGGGTGCTCGCGATGACGGCGGCGGCACTCGTGCCGCAGACCCTGTTCGACGCGACGCCGACGATCCTCGCGATGCGGATCGTCCGGGCCGACCCCGAGTTGCGGTGCGACATCGTGATCGACGAGCTCACCACCACCCAGGATCCACGCGCCCTCGCGCTTCCCGACACAGGCCGCAGCCCCTCCTGGGCCGGCGTCGCACCGCCCCGGAGCGGCTGGGCGACGGCGGGGACGCTCGGCGCCGACGTCATCGCGCAGCGTGCGCAGTGGGGCATCTCCGCCGTCGCGCACGGATCACCGGTCGGCGCAGGGGAGGACGCGGTCCGCGCGCTGCGTGCCGCCATCTGGGGCGAGCCCGACGAGGACCTCCTCGGGCTGCCCCGCGGCGTCGCGTTCGCCGCGCATGCCTTCGGCTTCATCTCCGGTGCCGAGCAGGTGCCGATCACCACCTCCGGCCGCTGGACGCGCCTCGCGTTCGCGCGCGGTCACGTGCTCAGCCGCGGGCCCGCCGCGGTGGGGCTGACGCCGGTGCGCTCGACCGGCGCCGCCGGCTGAGGCGCAGCACGAGTCGGGCGGCGCGTCCGGGTTCACGCCGCGGCGGTCAGCGCCGGACGACCGTAGTGACGGCGCGGAACGTCACACCGACGCTGCCCAGCAACGCCTGGATGAGGAGCTCCGTGGTCGGCGAGGCCTTGGTCTGCAGTGCGCACTCAGTCGTGCGCGCGGCGTGCCGTGGCAGTTGCTCTCGTCTCGCCAGACGAGCTGTCCTCCCATACCGGGCCGACGAGTTCGTCGAGCCCTACGCCGAAAGCCGCCGAGAGCTTCAGCCAGGTCTTGAGGTCACCGTAGTGCCGTCCCTGCGAGAGGTTGATCAGCGTCTGGCGGCTCACGCCCGAGCGTTCCGAAAGTTGATCGAACGTCAGGCTGGACGCGTGGCGAGCCCTATTGAACGCCACGCGAAGCTGATCCAGATCGGGCTCGGGTGGCGTATAGGGCACACCTCCAGTCGACCTGTGCAGTTGCAATGAGTCAGCACAGAAAACTGTACTATCGGTACAAGAAGCTGTATTGAAGCCGCTCGGCGCTCGCGGAACACGGAGAGAACCACATGAAGAAGCCCTCAGTCTTGCTCGCCGCGGGCATGCTCGTTCTGACGCTGAGCGGGTGCAGCGCACGTGTATCGCCTGACACGCACAGCACGGCAGTGCCTGCGGGAACAACTGCTCCGACGGCTCCCAGCGCAGATGCCGTGACGCCGAAGGAGCTCAATAGCAGCCAGCTCCTCGGGGGCAATGCAAAGCCGTCGTTCCCCGCCGGCGAGGCGGGCAAGGTCTCTGTCGTCGCTCAGGGGCAGCTCTCGAAGACTGAAGGCATGGATTCAGGCATTCTCCTCATCGCCTACCGCAACAACACCAGCAAGGCGGTCGCGCACGTCGACTTCACTGTCGCGGCGAAGGCCGGCGGCAAGGTCGTCGCAAGCGGAAACAGCCAGACCGGATCTATTCCTGCCCAGGTGCAGCCGGGGGAGGTCGCGCTCGACTACATCTACTTCTCCAACGTGGCATCCATCCCTGATGCCGGTGTGACATACGAGTTCCAGGCGCAGACGTCGCCTGCAGATACCTCGCCGTACAACACCGCCGCGCTCAAGGTCACTCAGGCCGACAACAACGGCTCGGCGATCATCGGAGTGGCCTCGAATCCCACCGACAAGACCTTGCAGAACCCGTTCGGCGTCTACGCCTACTGTTTCGAGGGCGACAGCATCGCATCGTATGTCGAGAGCTTTGCGAAGCCGGACGCTGTTCTTACGCCCGGTGGTGAGGTCACATTCAGCATCGATCTTTACGACAGGAAGTGTGATTCGTTCGTGCTCGGAGTCTCCGGCTACTTCAGCTGAGCAGCAGCAGACCCACGTTCTCGATCACACGAAAGTACTTGCATCCAATGACTTCTAAGAACGTCCTTGCCGTTGCCGCGCTCATCGGTTTCCTAGCACTCGCCGGGTGCTCAGCGCCGGTCACGGGAACGACGGCCTCCACAGGAGCAGCACCTACCGCGTCGCCGGACTCGTCGGTCCCGTCGCCGAAGCCCACGCCCGCGGATCTCGTCGGCGAGTGGGTCGAGGAGAACGGTGGAGACTCCACACAGTCGGCGACGATCACCGGCCAGAGCATCTCGATCAACTGGGTCAACGCGAAGGACGGAACGACGGCCGTCTACTGGGTCGGTTCGTACGCTGCTCCGTCAGCGGCAGGCGATTTCACCTGGACGTCCACGCGCGACGAAGCCGCGACAGACGGCGCTCTGCTCGCATCGACGGACCCGACCAAGGACTTCGAGTACGCCGGCGGCAAGATCTCGTACAAGGTCACGGCGATGGGTGTGACCAAGACCGTCACACTCATCCGCAAGTAGCGCCGGACGCGGCCGCGCGAGGTCCGGGCGCTCGGCGGTGCTCAGACCGCCTGCGCCGCGGCGCGGCCCGCCTGGCGTCCCGAGAACAGGCAGCCGCCGAGGAACGTTCCCTCCAGCGCCCGATAGCCGTGCACGCCGCCGCCGCCGAAGCCGCTCGCCTCGCCGGCCGCATAAAGTCCGGGCACGGTCGTGCCGTGGGCGTCCAGTGCGCGGCCATCCAGGTCCGTCTCGATGCCGCCGAGAGACTTGCGGGTGATGACCCGCAACCGCACGGCGATCAGCGGACCAGCCGACGGATCCTGCAGGCGATGCGGCGAGGCCGTGCGGATCAACCGATCTCCGCGATAGGCACGAGCTGAGCGCAGCATCGCGATCTGCGCGTCCTTGGTGAAGTCGTTGCCGATCTCGCGGTCGCGCGCGACGACCTCCTCGCGAACCCGCGCCGGGTCCAGGGCGTCTCCGCCCGGGAGCTCCTGCATGCGTGCGATGAGTCGGCCGAGGTCGTCCTCGACGACGAAGTCCTCGCCCCGCTCGAGGAACGCCTGCACCGGGTCCGTGGGGCCCTTGGCGAGCCGGGAGCGCACGAGCAGCGGTATGTCCTTGCCGGTGAGGTCGGGGTTCTGCTCGCTGCCGGAG
This sequence comes from Microbacterium sp. 2MCAF23, assembly GCF_052115565.1. Taxonomy (NCBI): domain Bacteria; kingdom Bacillati; phylum Actinomycetota; class Actinomycetes; order Micrococcales; family Microbacteriaceae; genus Microbacterium; species Microbacterium sp. 2MCAF23. Next base: position 31,881 of record NZ_JBFRGY010000018.1, read on the forward strand.
AGAGCGAACTCCTTCTCCACGATCTGCCGCGTCGTCACGAACCAGGAGTGGTCGTACCCGGTGGTGCGCAGGTGCGCGAGGGTCCCGAGCGTGTCGAAGCCGGGGTACAGCGGCACGGGCAGGCGCCTGCCGGTGGCGTCCAGCCACAGCGAAGACGGGCCGGGGAGGATCCGGATGCCGTGACCGGGCCAGACCGGATCCCAGTTGCGGATGCCCTCGACGTAGTGCCACATCCGATCGCCGTTGATGAGCCGTGCCCCGGCCGCCGCCGATACGGCCTGTATGGACCCGTCCACATAGGCGGGCACGCCGGTGAGCATGTCGGTCGGCGGTGCGCCCAGCCGTTCGGGCCATGCGGCGCGCACGAGGTCGTGGTTGCCGCCGATGCCGCCCGAAGTCACGATCGTCGCGCTCGCGGTGATCTCGAAGGCACCGATCGGCTCACGATCGCTCTGCACGCCGCGGGCGGCGGCGGACGATGCGAGGATCTCGCCCTGTGCGCCCGTGACGACGCCGTCGCGGGCGGTGAGCGCGGTGACCCGGTGCCGTGGGAGCACGACCAGGCTCCCGGTCCGCTCCGCCTGCTCGAGCGCGGCCTGGAAGGGCGCCACGATGCCGGGGCCCGTGCCCCAGGTGATGTGGAAGCGGGGGACCGAGTTGCCGGGTCCGAGAGCGCCGTAACCTCCGCGCTCGGCCCAGCCCACGACCGGGAAGAAGCCCACGCCGCGCTCCCGGAGCCATGCGCGCTTCTCGCCGCTCGCGAACTGGAGATACGCCTCTGCCCAGCGCCGCGGCCAGGCGTCCTCGTCGCGGTCGAAGCCCGCGTTGCCGAACCAGTCCTGTCGGGCGAGCTCGTAGGAGTCCGTGATGCCCATGCGGCGCTGTTCGGGGGAGTCGACGAGGAACAGCCCGCCGAAGGACCACCACGCCTGTCCGCCCAGGTTCGTCCGCGGCTCCTGATCCACCACGATCACGCGTCTGCCTGCGGCGGTGGCCTCCGCGGCGGCGACGAGGCCGGACAGCCCCCAGCCGATGACGAGGACGTCGGTGGAGTGAGTGGTCGTGGTCGCGGTCATGAGATCTCCGTCGAACTCGGTGTACGTGCGGTGGGCGCCGCTAGAGGACGGGGCGCCCGTCAGGGGTCGGGGCGCCCGTCGTGGTCGTGCGGCTCGGCTCGAATGTATTCACCATCGCATGCGCGGCGCGCTCGAGATAGTCCCACAGCGTCGCCTCGTGGATCGGCGAGAGGCGGGCGTCGTCCACGGCGGCGCGCATGCAGCGCAGCCAGCGGTCGCGGGCGTCCGGGTCGACGTGGAACGGCATGTGACGCATGCGCAGCCTCGGGTGCCCACGCTGCTCACCGTAGGTCGTGGGGCCGCCCCAATACTGCTCCAGGAACATGCGCAGGCGATCCGCCGCAGGGCCGAGATCCTCTTCCGGGTACATCGGCTTCAGGACCGGGTCGAGCGCGACCTCGCGGTAGAACACCTCGACGAGGCGCTGGAACGTCGCGTGGCCGCCGACCTCGTTGTAGAAGGACACCGGTTCACTCATCGTTCGTCTCCGGGGGTTTGCGGATCCTGCGGGCTCTGCGGATCGGGGAGCGGAGGGAGCGGCAGGCTCTGCGGGGCGGAAGGCGGCGTCTTCGGCTTCTCGGTCTTCGTCGGCGCAGGTGCGGTCGGCGCCGGTTTGGTGCGCGGCGGGGGCGTGGCCGTGGCGGGCTTCTCGCCCTCGGTCTTCTTCTTGCGCCAGAATCCGCGTTCCGGCACCGTGGGCGCCGTCGCGACCGGGTTCGGGCGGGTGCGCGGCGGGTTCGCGCCGTGCACCCGGCGGGCACCCTCGGGGCCGGCGAGCTGCACCGTGGCCATGCTGGGGACGGTCAGCTCCATGCCGAGCATGGCGTCGCGCAGCCGCATCCGCAGCTCGCGGGCGACGTCGTCCATCGCATTCGTGCGGGTCTTCATGACGACCCGGATCACGAGAGCATCGCCCTCGATCGACTCCAGTCCCCAGATCTCGGGCTTCTCGACGATGCGGGTGCGCCACTTCGGATCCTTCGCGAGCCCCTGGGCGGCGGCGAGCAGAGCGTCCTCGACCGCGGGGACGTCCGCATCCGCCGGCACCCCGAGGTCGATGATCGCGCGCGCCCATCCCTGCGACATGTTGCCGATCCGGGTGATCTCGCCATTGCGGACGTACCAGAGCGTGCCGTTCGCGTCACGCACCTGGGTGATCCGCACGCTGACGTATTCGACGACACCCGACGCGAGGCCCAGGTCGACCACATCTCCGATGCCGACCTGGTCCTCGGCGACGAGGAACATGCCGTTCAGCACATCTTTGACGATGTTCTGGGCACCGAAACCGAGGCCTGCGCCGACGGCGGCGGTGAGCAGCGTCAGAGACCCGAGCAGCGTGGGCTCGATGATGTTCACGATCAGGACGACAGCGACCACCACGAGGATCACGTTGACGATGTTCTGCAGGATGGTGCCGAGGGTCCTGGTGCGCTGTACGAGCCGCATGTCCGCGAGCGGGGAGCGCTCCAGCGCCCTTGTGTCGGTGACCTCGGCCTTGGACTTGGCGCCGGCGACGATCCGGCGGACGACGCGGCGGATCACGAAGCGGAGCGCATAGGCGATGAGGACGCAGACGACGATCGTGACGACGCTCCAGAGCGCCTTCATGCCGATCTTGCCGAGGACGTCGAGCGTCTGGGTCCACAGGTCTGCGATCTTGGCGGCCTGATCCTCGAAGGAGACGATATTCATCGTTCACGATCCTATGGCTGCGCCCCTTGGCGGGCTCTGAGCGTCGGCGGCGCTGCGCCGCGAGCCGGTGTTGTCCGCTCGGGACGCGACGAAGGGGCCGGAGGAGAGCAGTCTCCTCCGGGCCCTTCCGGGTCGTGCGTCAGCTCTGCGCGGCCGCCGATTCGAAGGTCTCCTCATCGCGCGCCTGAGCGGCGAGCGCCCGCTCCACGTCCGCGAGGTTTTCGAACACGAGGCGGCGCAGCGCGGGCGCGGCGTCCTGGTGGGCGGAGAGCCAGACGCGGGTCGCGTCGCGCAGGGCGGTGTTCGCGAGCGCCTTCGGGTACAGTCCCACGATCAGGTAGTTCGCGACCTGGAACGTGCGGCCTTCCCAGATCGGGAGTAGGGCGTCGAAGTACTGCGCGACGAACGGCTCGAGCAGTGCGACACCGGCCGGGTGGGTGAAGCCGAGGGCGGCGGAGCGGACGATCGTGTTGGACAGGTCGTCGTGCTCGACGAGCGAGGACCACGCGGCCTGCTTGTCCTCGGGCGTGGGCAGCGCGGCGCGGGCCTGCGCGGCGAACTCCGCGCCCTTGGCGGTGTTGTCGCCCTCGAGCGCGGCATCGATCGCGGCCCCGTCGACGGCGCCGACCGTGGCGAGGCCGACGAGCAGCTGCCACGACAGGTCGGTGTCGATCGTGAGGCCGTCGAGGGTGAGTGCGCCGTCGCGCAGGCGGCGCACGACGTCGGCGTGCTCGGGCGTGGTGAGCGAGTTCGCGAACGCCGTCACGAACTGCAGCTGGCTGTCGGAGGCGGCTTCCGCGCTCTGCGCGAGCGCCCACAGGCCGTCGGCGACCCGGGTGCGGGCGGCCTCACGGTGCTCCGGGGTGACGTACAGCGCGGCGGCGGTCTGCAGCTGGCTGAGCGTGGTGCGCACCGTGGTCGACTCGGTCTCGCGGCCGATGTTGCCCAGCACGAGGTCGATGTAGTCGCTCGCGGCGCTCTCGGCGTCGCGGGTCTGGTCCCAGGCGGCACCCCACACGAGCGAGCGGGCGAGAGGGTCGCTGATGTCGGCGAGGTGTGCGACGGCGGTCGCGAGGGAGCGCTCGTCGAGACGGATCTTCGCGTAGGCGAGGTCTTCGTCGTTCAGCAGCACCAGATCCGGGCGCTTCAGGCCCTGCAGTTCGGGAAGCTCCGTGCGGTCACCGTCGACGTCCACCTCGACGTGGTGGGTGCGCACGAGAGCGCCCGTCGCGTCGAGGTTGTAGAAGCCGATGCCCAGGCGGTGCGGGCGGATCGTCGGGTAGTCGGCGGGAGCCGTCTGCGTCACGGCGAAGCGCGAGATGGTGCCGTCCCCGGCCTCGGCGATGACGGGCGCGAGCGTGTTCACTCCCGCGGTCTCCAGCCACTTCTTCGACCAGACGGTGAGGTCGCGGCCGCTGGTGCGCTCCAGCTCGACGAGCAGGTCGCTGAGCTCGGTGTTCTGCCAGGAGTGCTTCTTGAAGTACTCGGAGACGCCGGCGAAGAACGCCTCGATGCCCACCCACGCGGCGAGCTGCTTGAGGACGGATCCGCCCTTCGCGTACGTGATGCCGTCGAAGTTCACCTGCACGTCGTCGAGGTCGTTGATCTCGGCGACGACCGGGTGCGTGGAGGGGAGCTGGTCCTGACGGTAGGCCCAGGTCTTCTCCATGGCGTTGAACGTCGTCCACGCCTCGGTCCACTCGGTGGCCTCGGCGGTCGCGATGGTCGACGCCCACTCGGCGAACGACTCGTTCAGCCAGAGGTCGTTCCACCACTTCATGGTGACGAGGTCGCCGAACCACATGTGCGCGAGTTCATGCAGGATCGTGACGACGCGGCGCTCCTTGACGGCGTCGGTCACCTTGCTCCGGAACACGTAGGTCTCGGTGAAGGTCACCGCGCCCGCGTTCTCCATGGCGCCGGCGTTGAACTCCGGCACGAAGAGCTGGTCGTACTTCGCGAACGGATACGGGACGCCGAACTTCTCCTCGTAGTAGGCGAAGCCCTCGCGGGTCTTGTCGAAGATGTAGTCCGCGTCGAGGTGCTCCCACAGGCTCTTGCGCCCGTAGACGCCGAGGGGGATCACGCGGCCGGAGGCGCTGGTCAGCTCGGAGAAGGTCTCCTCGTACGGGCCCGCGATGATCGCCGTGATGTACGAGGAGATCCGCGGGGTGGGCTCGAAGCCCCACGTCGCGACCGCGCCGTTCTGGTCGGACCCGGATCCGTTCGACGCGTCGTGGTGGATCGGTTCGGGGGTGGGGGAGTTCGAGACGACCTTCCACGCAGCGGGCGCGGTGATGGTGAACTGGAACGTCGCCTTCAGGTCGGGCTGCTCGAACACGGCGAAGACGCGGCGGGAGTCGGGCACCTCGAACTGCGAGTAGAGGTAGACCTCGCCGTCGACAGGATCGACGAAGCGGTGCAGGCCCTCACCGGTGTTGGTGTATTCGCAGTCGGCGTCGACGACGAGCACGTTCGAGCCCGCCAGGCCGTCCAGCGCGATGCGCGAGTCGGCGTAGGCCGTCGTCGGGTCGATCAGCTCGCCGTTCAAGGTGATCTCGCGCACCTCGCGCGCGATGAGGTCGATGAAGGTCGAGGACCCCTCGGTGGCGGTGAAGCGCACGACGCTGCGGGATCCGAACACCTCCGCGCCCTTGGTCAGGTCGAGCGCGATCTCGTACGACTCGGTGTCGACGATCGCGCGGCGCTCCTGCGCCTCGATGCGGGTGAGGTTCTCTCCAGGCACTGCTCAGACTCCCAGGGGGTGAGGGGTTCGGCCGCAAGATTCGCGCTGCTGGCGCCGGCGGCAACCGTCCCAGCCTACGCCAGAGCGCGTGTTGCGGTTTTTCGCGGGTGCCGCCGCCTCCAGGAGGGCATCGAGTCGGCGCACGGCCGTGGCAAAGGAAACTCAGGGGAAGATGGAAGGGTGAGTGCTCGAAACGTGACCGCAGCAACCGTTCCCTTCGCCTCCGCGCCCGCCGCGAGCGGGCCGGAGTTCGTGGAGACGCCCGTCGCCTATGACGGCATCCTGCTCGCAGGATTCGGCGGCCCGGAGGGGCAGGACGACGTGATCCCGTTCCTGCGCAACGTCACTCGAGGCCGCGGCATCCCGGATGAGCGGCTCGAAGAGGTGGCGCATCACTACCGGCACTTCGGTGGCGTGAGCCCGATCAACGCGCAGAACCGCGCGCTCAAGGCCGCGCTCGAGACCGAGCTCACCCGCCGCGGGATCGACCTCCCGGTGTACTGGGGCAACCGCAACTGGGCTCCGTACCTGTCCGACGCGGTGACCATGGCCGCCGACAGCGGGGACACCACGCTGCTCGCGTTCGCCACGAGCGCGTACAGCTCCTTCTCCAGCTGCCGTCAGTACCGCGAGGACTTCGCCCGCGTGCTGGAGGAGACGGAGCTCGGTGAGACGGTGACGATCGACAAGATCCGCCCGTTCTACGACCACCCCGGATTCGTCGCGTCCTTCGTGGAGGGCGTGCGCAACGCGATCGTCGGCTTCACGGCCGACGGCGTCGACGCCTCGGCGATCCAGGTCCTGTTCACCACCCACAGCGTGCCGACCGACGATGCGCTGCGTTCTGGCCCGCGCGACGTCGACTGGGGCCCCGACGGCGCGTACGCCGCCCAGCACGAGGCGGTCGCAGCCTGGGTCATGAGCCGCGTGGCCGAGCTGCTGCCCGCGGCCGCCGACGTGCGGTGGGAGCTCGTGTACCAGTCGCGCTCCGGCCCCGCCTCGCAGCCGTGGCTCGAGCCCGACATCTGCGACGTGATCGAGGAGCTGCCCGCTCGCGGTCGCACCGCGGTCGCCGTGGTCCCGCTCGGCTTCGTGAGCGACCACATGGAGGTGCTCTGGGATCTCGACACCGAGGCGAAGGACGCGGCCGCCGAGGCGGGCCTCGCTTTCGTCCGCACGCCGACCCCGGGGGTCTCCGACACCTTCGTCGCCGGCATCGTCGACCTCATCCAGGAGCGCCTGGAGGGGCGTTCGGCGGCGGATCGCGCGCACGTCACCGCGCTCGGTCCCGCGTTCGACGTGTGCCGTCCGGGGTGCTGTGAGAACATCCGCGCAGGGTTCAAGCCGGCTGCGGCCGGCATCGCGCCCTGACAGCGCCCGGCGGCCGTGTCACGCCGCCCCGTGGTGGTCGCGGCGCTCCGTAGGATTGAGGCATGCGCATCCACATCGCCACCGATCACGCCGGTCTCGAGTTCTCCACGCAGCTGCAGCACCATCTCGCCGAGGCGGGTCATGAGGTCGTGGACCACGGACCGGTCGAGTACGACGCACTGGACGACTACCCCGCGTTCTGCATCCGCGCGGCGCAGGCGACGATCCGCGACCAGCGCGCGGGAGTCGAGGCGCTCGGCGTCGTGTTCGGCGGATCCGGCAACGGCGAGCAGATCGCGGCGAACAAGGTCGAGGGCATCCGCGCGGCCCTGGTGTGGAGCATCGCGACGGCGGAGCTCGCCCGCGAGCACAACGATGCGAACGTGATCGCGATCGGCGCGCGCCAGCACACCTTCGACGAGGTCGCCGGCTTCATCGACCGCTTCATCGCCACGCCGTTCTCGAACGAGGAGCGGCACGTGCGCCGGATCGCGCAGATCGCGGACTTCGAGCGCGACGGATCGCTGCTCCCGGACCCGCGCGCCTGATGCCCGAGGGCCATTCCGTCCACCGGATCGCGCGGCAGTTCGCCCGCAACTTCGTCGGCAAGCCCGTCTTCGCATCGAGCCCGCAGGGCCGTTTCGCGGAGGGTGCCGCTCTGCTCGACGGTCGTGCGGTGGAGAGCGTACAGGCGGTCGGCAAGCAGATGTTCCTCGAGACCGAGGGGGATCTGTGGCTGCGCGTGCACCTGGGGCTCTACGGGGCCTGGGACTTCTCCGGCGAGATCCTCGTGGATCCGACGATCGCGTCGGCAAACGGGCGGATGGGCCAGACGAATCAACGCGGCACCGATCTGGACGCATCGTCGATCGCGGACGAGGCGCCGATCCTGGACGACGCGGGCGAGAACTCGCTGGCCTCCATCGGTGCCCCGCGGAAGACGCGTGTGCACGTGCGCATGTCCGAGGCCACCAAGGGGCTCGCCGATGAGGGCGCCGAATGGCCGCCGCCCGTGGTCGGACAGGTGCGCCTGCGCCTGATGACGGACTCGACCTGCGCCGATCTGCGCGGGCCCACCGCCTGCGTGCTGCAGACGCCCGACGAGATGCTCGCCACGGTCGCGAAGCTCGGACCGGATCCGCTGGTGGGCGACGTGGACGAGGGCGAGGAGCGCTTCGTCGCCGCTGTGCGGCGCAGGGCGGTGCCGATCGCTCTGCTGCTCATGGACCAGTCCGTGGTCAGCGGGATCGGCAACGTGTACCGCGCCGAGCTGCTGTTCCGGGCCCGGCTGAACCCGCACACTCCGGGCCGCGACGTGCCGGAGGAGACCGTGCGCGCGCTCTGGCGGGACTGGGTCCGTCTGCTCGCGATCGGCGTCGAGACCGGCCAGATGATGACCATGGACGACCTCACGGCCGACCAGTACCGCGCCGCGATGGCGCATCGAGACGACCGGCACTGGGTGTACCACCGCACGGGCCTGCCCTGCCGTGTGTGCGGCACCGACATCGTGCTCGAGGAGATCGGCGCCCGCAAGCTGTACTGGTGCCCGCGCTGCCAGGCGTGACGGATCCCGGTCGCTGAGGCTCTGGAAGGGCAGGCGACCGTAGGCTGAATCCATGCGCCAGAACCCCAGTTTCGCCATGACGGATGTCGCCGAACTGCGGCGGATCATCGCCGCCAATCCCTGGGCGACACTGGTGGGCCGAGACGAGAACGGCATGACCGCGTCGCACTATGCGGTGCTGCTCGATCCGGACCGCGACGACCTCACGATCGTCGCGCACGTCGGCCGTCCGGACGACATCGTGCTGGGACTCCGATCCCAGGAGCTGATGGTGATCTTCCAGGGTCCGCATGGATACATCTCGCCCGGTTGGTACGTCGACACGGCGGCCGCCGTGCCGACGTGGAACTATGTCGCGGTGCATCTGTCGGGCGTCCCGGAGCTGCTCGACACCGAGGAGAACCTCCGCGTCCTCGGTCATCTCGTGGACCACTTCGAGGGCAGACTCGCCAACCCGCGCGGCATCTGGACACCGCCGAACGACGAGGCGTTCGTGCGCCGGCTCGAGGCGGGCACCGTCGGCTTCCGGCTCACTCCGACGCGCATCACCGCCAAACGCAAGCTCAGCCAGAACAAGCCCGACGACGTGATCGAGAACGTGATCCTCGAGCTGCAGGGCGACGGCGCTTACGCGAATCCGCTGCTGGCCGCCGAGATGCAGCGCGCGCACGACGCCCGCCTCGCCGCACGGGCGGGCACCCGATGACGGCGTCGGACGTCGGAGCGCACCTCGACGCGATCCGCGCTGTGCGCATCGCCACGGCGGACCGTCGGCTGCTGGCCGTGGACGGCCCGGTGGACGTGCTGCTCGAAGAAGGCCGGATCGCCGACATCGCCCCCACCGGAGCCCTTCCGCTACGGGGCGAGGTGCTCGACGGCGACGGCGCGTGGATCGTCCCTGGCCTGTGGGATCACCACGTGCACACCGTGCAATGGGCACTCGCCGCGCAGCGGGAGGACCTCGCCGGCACCGCGAGCGCCGTCGAGGCGGCCGCACGCATGTCGCTCGCGTCCGTGCTCGGCGACGGTCGCCGGGTCGGATCCGGCTTCCGCGACGTGCGCTGGGCAGACCGGCCTGCCCTGGCCCTGCTCGATGAGCACACGGGTGAGATCCCGACCTACCTCATCAACGCCGACGTGCACAGCGTGTGGCTGAACACTGCCGCCTTCCGCCGGGAGGGCTTCCCCGTCGCCGCGGACGGGATGCTGCGCGAAGAGGACGCCTTCGAGATCTCCCGCCGGCTGAACGCCGCGGATCCGGTGGTCGCCGACGAGGCGGTCGCTGCGGCCGCCCGGCGAGCCGCGAGCCGCGGCGTCGTCGGTCTGGTGGATTTCGACATGGCATGGAACGCCGGGGCCTGGGCTCGACGACTCGCGCGCGGCTTCGACATGCATCGCGTCGAGTTCGCCGTCTATCCGCACGACCTCGACCGTGCGATCGCCGAGGGACTGCACACGGGTCAGGCGATGGATCAGGACCCGCTCGGACTCGTGCACGCAGGGCCGCTGAAGATCATCTCCGACGGGTCGCTGGGCACGCGCACCGCCGCCTGCAGCCAGGGCTATGCCGACGATCCGCACAACCACGGCGTGCTCACCGTGCCGCCCGCCGAGCTGCAGGAGCTGCTGCTGCGAGCCACCGGGGCGGGCCTCGAGATCGCCCTGCATGCGATCGGGGACCTCGCGGTCACCGCAGCTCTGGACGCCTTCGCCGCCACCGGGGCCCAGGGCACGATCGAGCATGCCCAGCTCGTGCGCCACGGCGATCTCGCGCGGTTCGGGCGACTCGGCGTCGCCGCGAGCGTGCAGCCGCAGCACGCCCTCGACGACAGGGACGCGGCGGACGCGCTCTGGGCCGGGCAGACCGCGATCGGCTATCCGCTGGCCTCGCTGCACCGGGCGGGGGCGACGCTGCGCTTCGGATCGGATGCGCCGGTGGCTGCGCTGGATCCGTGGCACGCGATCTCGGCGGCCGTCTTCCGCACCGACGATGACCGCGCACCCTGGCATCCCGAGGAGCGGGTTGACCTGCAGACCGCCCTCGCCGCGAGCGCCCGCGGCGGGACCGGCGGTGACGCCGGCATCCGCCCTGGTGCTGCCGCGGATCTGGCGCTGCTCGGCGCCGATCCGGCGACCGCCGACGCGCACGGGCTCCGCACGATGCCCGTGGCGGCGACGCTGGTCGGCGGACGGGTGACGCACGGGGGTTAACCCCCGTGCGGATCCGGCAGCAGGCGCCCTGGTCCGACGCCCGCGGGACGGGCATCGTGGAAGCCGGTGCGAATCAGCGCACCAGAGGCATGGACCAGGAGATCTCCCGATGACAACCGCGACCCGCTCCCTCGACTCGCGCCTCCCGGCGCCGCCGGCCGCGCCCCGGCGCGGATATGGGCGGGCATGGGCTGCGGCGCCCGGCAACGCGCTCTTCCTCGTGCTGCTGTCGGTACCGCTCGCGATCCTGGCGATGGGAGTGACCTGGACCGTCTTCGGCGTCGGCATCGGCTCCCTCGTGCTGGTGATCGGAGTGCCGGTGCTGGTCGGGTCTCTCTACGTCGCCCGCGGCTTCGCCGAGGCGGAGCGGGCGCTGCTGCGGATGACCGACCACCCCGCCATCGCCGCGCCCGACTGGCGCCGCGGCACGAAGGGCACCGGGTCCTGGGCCCGTCTGACGCAACCGCTGCGGAACGCGCACTACTGGATGGCGCTGCTGTCGAGCCTGCTCGTGCGCCCGATCGTGGCGATCGTCACGTTCGCCATCGCCACGATCTGGGTCTCGATGGCGCTCGGCGGCCCGACGTACTGGTTCTGGTCGTCGTTCATCCCCGACGGCAACGCCGAGAGCGTCTGGGTCCCCTGGGCGGTGCAGCACATCTTCGGCGGGTTCGACCCGTCTCCGGATCCGCATCTGTGGGCCTCGATGCTGTACCTGGTCGTCGGGCTGGTCTTCCTGGGAACGCTGCCGCTCGTGCTCAGCGGCCTCGCACGCCTGCACGGCACGGTCGCCGCCGCATTGACCGGGCGATGGGAGTCCGACGACCTGGTGGCGCAGGTCCAGGGTCTGGACGCCTCCCGCGGTGCGGCCGTGCAGGCCGAGGACGCCGGGCTGCGCCGGCTCGAGCGGGACCTGCACGACGGCCCGCAGCAGCGTCTGGTGCGCCTGCAGATGGATCTCGCCGCGCTCGAGCGGCGCGCGGCGGACGGCGATGCCGCGGCGGTGGCGGCGCTCGCACAGGAGTCTCGCGGGCACGCCCAGGCCGCGCTGGACGAGCTGAGGGCGCTGGCCGGCGGTGTCGCGCCGCCGCTGCTGCAGGACCGGGGGATCGCCGAGGCGATCGCCGGGCTCGCGGCCGCCAGTGCGCTTCCGGTTCGGGTCGAGGTCGCCCCTTCCATCACGGCGGCACTGAGCCCCGAAGCCGCGCGCAACCTGTACTTCGTGGTCGCGGAGCTGCTGACCAACGCCGTGAAGCACGGGGGAGCGGACGGCGCATCGGTGACCGCGGTCCGGGAAGGACCCGTGGTCCGCGTCACCGTGCTGGACGACGGTCACGGCGGTGCCGCCCCGCGCCCCGGAGGCGGACTCGAAGGCCTTGCCCGGCGGGTGCAGGGCCTGAGCGGCGCGATGCACATCGACAGCCCGGCCGGCGGCCCGACCATCGTGACGGTGACGGTGCCCATCTCCGCGTGAGCTGCGCCGCCGCGGGCCGCACCGACGGCGCGGTGAGCGCCCGCGCTCTGGCCTGCCGCGCCCTAGTCTGAAGGGCGTGACCGATCAGCAGACTCCGCTGCGGGTGATCCTCTTCGAGGACTCGATCCTGCTGCGCGAAGGTCTCGTGCGTCTGCTCGCCGAGGCCGGATTCGAGACCGTCGGCGCGTATGCCGACGCCGAGGACGTGGTGGCGCGCACCCGTGCTGCGGCCGCGACGGTGGCCGTGCTGGACGTGCGGATGCCTCCGTCGTTCCGGGACGAAGGGATCCGCGCAGCTCTGGCGCTGCGGGCGGCTCTCCCCGGGGTGGGCATCCTCGTGCTCAGCCAGTACGTCGAAGGCGTTTATGCGAGGGAACTGCTCGGGGCCGGCGACGGGGGAGTCGGCTATCTCCTCAAGGACAGGGTCACCTCACTCGAAGAGCTCTCCGGAGCCGTCCGGCAGGTCAGCCAGGGCGGGACGGTGCTGGATCCTCGGGTCGTGCAGCAGCTGATGCGTACCGGACCCGATCCGGTCGGTCGTCTCACCCCTCGGGAGCGCGAAGTCCTCGAGGCGATGGCGGAGGGGCGCAGCAACGCGTCGATCGCAGCCGGCATGAGCATCGGGGTGGGCGCGGTGGAGAAGAACGTGTCCGCCATCTTCGCCAAGCTCGGCCTCGAGGATTCCGGCACCGACCATCGTCGCGTGCTGGCCGTGCTCGCCTACTTGCAGAAGGACCCCCGTCCCTGAGCGGGGCGGAGGTCCTTCCGAGCTGTGCGCCGTGGGTCAGGCGGCGATGTGCGAGACGAGGAACCAGCGGTCCTTCTCGAGGCCGCGCTGGATCTCGATCGCCACGTCCTGGCTGGTGAGGTCGATCTCGTCGAGGCCTTCGACAGCGGCCTTCACGTTGACGAGGATCGCGTCGATGTCGGCGATCACGGCGCGCACGAGGTCGTCCGAACGGGTGAATCCGGCGGGGACCTGCGTCGCGCCGGCCTTCTCGGCGACAACCGTGACGCGGGCGTCGATCGGCAGGCCCAGAGCGACGATGCGCTCTGCGGCGGTGTCGGCGAAGTCTCCTGCGTGGTCGACGATCACGTCGAGCAGCTCGTGCACGCCGACGAAGTTCGCGCCGCGCACGTGCCAGTGCGCCTGCTTGCCGTTCACGGTGAGCGCCTGGAGGCCCAGCACGACCGGGGTCAGGAACTGGGCGGCGCCGGCCGCGACGGTCGGGTCGACGGTGGCCTGGGTGATGGTCTCGGCGTTGCTCATGATGACTCCTCGGTGATCATTCGGATCCGTGCGTGCTGATGTCTTGAGAGCAACGCTACTCGGCTCAGTTTGTTCCGCAAGCAAGCTGAGGCAACGCTAACTCGCAGGTCACATGCTATTTCGGCAAGGCTGGCCTTCCCTGGGATCCACGAGCGCACCGCGTGGACGACGGGAGGACTCAGCGATCCGGGATACCTTCGTCAGGTGGCAACAGCTGGTACCTCCTCCCGTGCGGCCCTGCGCCGACTCCGTACATCCGAAACGCGGGGCACCTCCGCCGCGCAGAAGGTCGGATCGAACTTCATCCCTCATGTGCAGGGTCTGCGCGCGATCGCGGTGCTGGCCGTCGTGCTGTACCACTTCTGGCCGGGACGGCTGAGCGGCGGCTACGTCGGCGTCGACATCTTCTTCGTCATCTCCGGGTTCCTGATCACCGCGCACCTTGCGCGTGAGCTGAACGCCACGGGGCGGGTGAACCTCGGCCAGTTCTGGGCTCGCCGTGCGCGACGCCTGCTTCCTGCGTCGCTGCTCGTGCTGCTGTTCTGCGCGATCGTCGCGGCGATCCCGGTGCTGTCGCCGTTGTCCCAGCTTCCCGCGGAGCTGCAGGAGATCGTGGCGTCCACTTTCTACGTCGAGAACTGGTTCCTCGCGCTGAACTCGGCCGACTACCTCGCGCACGCCGGCGATCCGACGATGGTGCAGCACTACTGGTCGCTGTCCCTCGAGGAGCAGTTCTACGTGCTCTGGCCGCTGATCATGCTGCTCGCGGCATGGATCGCGGTGAAGCACTTCCGCGGCTCCCGCCTCCGCGCGGCGGCGATCGCGATCGGCATCGTCTCGGTGGTCTCCTTCGCGTTCTGCGTCTGGTTCACGGCGACGAATCCGGCGCCCGCATACTTCGTCACCTTCGGCCGGATGTGGCAGTTCGGTGTGGGCGCCGTGCTCGCCCTGGTGCCCCGCCTCCGCGTGAGCAACGCGATCGGCAGCTTCATCCTGGGCTGGGGCGGCATCATCGTGCTGCTCGTCGTGATCTACCGCTTCGACGCGCAGACGCCGTTCCCCGGCTACATGGCTGCGATCCCCACGCTTGCGGCGGCGGCGGTCATCGCCGCCTCCAACACCGAGCGCTGGTGGTATCCGACCCGCATCCTGGCGATCCGGCCGATGCGCTTCACCGGCGACATCTCGTACAGCCTGTATCTGTGGCACTGGCCGCTCATCATCATCGCGCCGTCCGTGCCGTTCTGGGGCCTCACGATCTACCACCGCGTCGCGCTGGTCGGCATCTGCTTCCTGCTGGCCTGGCTCACCAAGAAGTTCGTGGAGGATCCGACCCGCACCTGGAAGCCTGTGACCTCGCGCAAGCCGCGGCTCTCGCTGTGGGCGTCACTCGCTGCGATGGTGATCGTCGCGGGTGCCGCGGGCGTCGGCTGGGCCGCGAACGCGGGCACCTACCAGCAGGGCGTGCAGGCCATCGCCGAACTTCGTGCGAATCCCCCGGCGTGCTTCGGTGCGGCGGCCATCCTCGATGAGTCTTGTGCGGGGACCAAGTCCGATGAGATCCTTCCCGCCCCAGGCTTCGCGGGCGTCGACCGTCCGGAGGCGTCGCAGTGCTTCGTGCAGCTCAACGACGCACGGCCGGTCTCGTGCGAGTTCGGCTCAAAGGACCCGAACGCGAAGCAGATCGCTCTGATCGGCGACAGCCACGCGTATCAGCTGCTCACTACGTTCCAGGGCATCGCGGAGAAGGAAGGGTGGCACCTCACCACGTACTTCAAGGGCGCCTGTCCGTGGAACACCACGCCACTGTCCACCGGCGGGGCGTTCGGCGACGCGTGCACGCAGTATCGCGCCGCGGTGGCGAAGCAGCTCGAGAAGCGGCACTTCGACGCGATCTTCACCGCCGCGCTCTCCACGACGCCGTACGCCGCGGGGGATCATGCCTCCTCCTACGAGGCGGCGGTCGCCGGATACCGCGAGGCCTGGGCCACGCAGACGTCCAAGGGAACGCCCGTGGTCACCGTCGTCGACAACCCCGTCTGGGAGACCGACCCGAACAAGTGTCTGCGCACCCGCGCCCCGAGCGCCTGCGACGGCTCGCGCTCCGACCTGCTGACCGAGAAGGACCCGCTGCGCGCGGCCGCGCATGGTCAGAAGGATGTCACGCTGCTCGACTTCACAAAGGTCTTCTGCGACGACGAGAACTGCCGTGCGGTGGTCGGCGGAGCCAACATCTACCGCGACCAGGACCACATCACCGTCACGTTCGCGAACTCCCTCGCTCCGCAGTACACGGCGGCGCTGAAGAGCGCGATGGGGATCGGTTGATCGGGGACGCGCGCGGGGACGGGGCGGATAGGGTCGCAGTATGAGCGACGATGCCACCGTCCTGTCCCTGCCCGGCCGAATCCCCGTCATCGATTCCACGGCGTTCCTCGCCGCGGGCGCGAAAGTGATCGGGGCGGTGACGATCGGCGAGGGCTCCAGCGTCTGGTACAACGCCGTGCTGCGCGCGGATTCGGCGGAGATCCGGATCGGCGCCGGCAGCAACGCGCAGGACAGCGTCTCGGTGCACGTCGACCCCGGCCACGGCGTCATCATCGGCGACGATGTCTCGATAGGGCACAACGCGGTCGTGCACGGCTGCACGATCGGGGACGGATCGCTGATCGGCATGGGAGCCGTCGTGCTGAACGGGGCCGTGATCGGATCCGAATGTCTCATCGCCGGCGGCGCGCTGGTGCTGAGCGGCATGGAAGTGCCGGACGGATCGCTCGTCGCGGGAGTGCCGGCCAAGGTCCGCCGCGAACTCTCTGCCGAGGAGAGGGAAGGGCTGCGCCAGAACGCCCGGGTCTACCGCGAGCATTCGGCGCTGCACCGCCAGGCGAGCCCGCTCTGAGCCGAGTGCACCGGAGGGTCGCCCTGGCCCGGTAGTCTCGAAGATCCGGGGCGGTGGCCAAGCTGGTGAAGGCAGTGGGCTCATAACCCAACGATCGTCGGTTCAAGTCCGACCCGCCCCACTCTAGAAGGCCCTTCCATCCGCGAATTTACGCGGAGAAGGAAGGTTCATTGATGCTCTCCACTGCTCGAAAGCCTGTCGAACTGGCCAGTAAATGGCCAGTTCTGGCCCCATCAAAGGGGCCTCTGAAGGCGTCCTACGTTCAGGTACGGAACGAACGCGTACACATGCGGACCTTGGCCGCGCATGTGGTGGGCATGACAGAGATCACCGTGACTCAGCTCATGACCACCCAGCAGCTGTCGGAGTATCTGCAGATCCCGGTACGGACTCTCGAGGACTGGCGTGCGCCGCGGTCCAGGCGAGGACCGAAAGCCATCCACCTGGGGAATCGAGTCCGCTATCGGCTCTCGACGGTGAATGAATGGCTGGAGAGCCTAGAAGCTGAAACGGATGCGGCCTAGTAGCTGGTCGGCGTCCGCTGGCGATCGGTGAGCTTGGGGCTGTCAGCTTCACAGTTACCCGAGGGCGGCTCACGGGAAGGGCGCGAACCCGGAACGCAGGAGGGACCCTTGTCCGGATCGCCGCTACAGCTGATACCGAGGACGAAGTCCGCGAGCGCCTGAGCGCTCAGGCGAGCAAGCTCGCGTTGAAGGTCGAATCGGTGACTGAGGGCACCATCATGTCGACACTGTTCAGCATGTGGATCTCTGACCGGGCGGGCGCAGTACGTCCGCAATCGCTTCGCATATACAAGGACACGGTGAGCTGGCTGAGCTGTCTGAACACTGTCCAGAGGATGAAATTGGGGCCAGCTCGCGACTACGAGTGTCGCTGCCGCCACCCAGACGGCTTCGTGGGCCGGCCCCCAGCGAGAAAACGGAGTGGGAAGCGCCAATAGTCACCGGGAATGGCCATGGTGCACGAGTGAATCACCTACGCTGTGGCCAAATTGACAACGCGTCTCGGATCGGTTGGCATCGACTTTGTAGACCCCTGCGAGTTTTCGACCCGACTACAAGGCAAGAGGGCTCGTCCTTGATGCCGTAGCTTCTCCGAAGCGATCGTTTCCGGCAGATCTTTCGCGTGCCTCGCGAGGTGCCCCACAAGCGATCACCAGGAAGGCGGTTCCGGCGCGGCTCTCCGGGTGCTCCCCGGCGCCGGTCAGCAACCGAGAGCGAAACGATCTGAGCCGTGTCTCGCTCCACTCGCGTATGGCTGGACTGGATTGGGTCCCTGACCCGACCGTGCTCGTTAGCACGTGCGATTGCTCGACTGCGCCCGGGCATGAGCTAGTCGACAAAGCCCACGGATACGCGTCCTTTCCACAGACTTCAACGACGACCTGATGGCTGCGCTGTGGATGGCGGGAACCGCGAGCCACGACTCTGCAGATCCGGCGGGGTGGCGTGGAGTGCTCGACCGCAGCATTGTTGCCGCCAGGATCGCATAGTCCCGGTTCTGGCTTCACCCTCCCAGCCAGCATCCTCGAGAATGGTCAGACGGATGCTAGGTGTCCATTGATTCCCGGCGATGGATCGGGGATCAGGAAGATCCTGATCTTCTCTTTCGACAAGTACTCTTGCGTTCTCGCTGGATGGGGGCCGCTGCGCTCGTTGTACGTCAGGTCGACCCGCCAGGAATGACTCGGAGGTTGATGTCAGCATTCTCGGGTGGGAGTTCCTGTCCCAGCGCGCTGAGGGCAGCGGTAGTGGTGGCTCGAGCGACAGCGGCCAGATCGTACGACACGGTGGTTAGTCGTGGCGCGGTGACATGAGCGAGCGGTGTGTTATCCATGCCGATGATTCCCAGATCGTTAGGCACCCGCCAGTGCCGAGCTGTCGCAGCGTTGAGCAGGGTGATCGCGAGGTCGTCGTTGTAACAGGCCACGCCCACACCTGCCTGTAACGACGAGAGCGCATCGCCGGCGCTGTCGAGGTCCACGCCGAAACCGATTACGGCCGGTGGCTGGAGGCCGGCATCTGTGCTGGCGGCGATCACGCCCGCTTCGCGGTCGTCGCCGAAGGGGTCTTGTCGCGCATCGCGGAGGTGAGCAAAAGCGAGCTGACGAAACCCTCGTTCGATGAGATGCTCCGCTTGCAGCCGACCGACAACGAAGTTGAGATTCACGGCTCCCTCCACGGAGCCGTCGAAACCGGGGACCCCGCGGTCGGCGAGGACTTGCCGCTCAACATCGGTGAACGGCTGCAGTGAGAGCACAGCTCGAGGCCGCATGCCGCCGAGGACCGCATCCAGGGAGGATGGCGAGTCGGTCGACAGTCGGAGCACCAAGGTGAGGCCTTGGAGCGAGAGCATGTCGGTCACCGTTCCGAAAATGTCTTGGAGGTTACTGCCGAAAGTCGTGTTGGGTACAAGGGCGATGACGAAGTCGCTCAGGCCTGAGCGGAGCATTCGCCCGGCGGTCGAGGGTTGATATCCGAGTTCCTCCGCGGCACGGAGAACGCGCGCTGCAGTCTCCGGGGTGAAGCGGTTCGAGTGCCCATTGAGAACCTGGCTAACGGTCGCTCGTGACACTCCAGCGTGCAGTGCCACATCCGCGCTTGTCGTCGACATCCTTCCCCCTCCGCCGTTGTTCAGCGTACCGGCATTGTCTCGTGATACTCCTGCTTGACACGTGATAAACGCTTGTGTGACACTCGTTATCACGTGGTAACGATTGCCGCGACACACACATGTGGGGGCCGGGCATCCGGTCACACGACGAAGGAGTCCTCATGTCGGATAACCCGAACGCGCCGGCAGCGCTAGGATCGGCGACCTCTCCCGCTCAGCAGGCTCTCGCTGCCGAGACACAAGCCGAAACGACTGCCACCGGAACGCTGCGCACGCCGGTGAAAGCGAAGTACATCGGCTTTCTTCTGTGGGCGATGTTCGGCGCGTACGTCGCTCTGGTCGCCCCCATCGGCCTCTCCCTGTCGTTGCGCATTCAGGAGCTCGCGCCATCGAACGTGGAGCTCCTCGGACTGGTGATCGGAATCGCTGCCATTGTGACGACGATCACCGGACCGCTGGTGGGCATCTGGAGCGATCGCGCCAGATCCCGCTTCGGCCGCCGCCGCCCGTTCGCACTCGCGGGGGCGGTGGCTGGCATCATCGGACTCGCCGTGGTCGCAGCGGCCGCCAACGTTCCGGTTGTGCTGCTGGGGTGGATCCTCACCTCGGCCGGGTGGAGCATGACCATGAACTCGCTGATCCAGTCGCAGGCTGATCGGCTGCCGGAGTCCCAGTACGGTCGCGTCGCGGGCATGACCGGCTTCGTGCAGATGGTCGCCCCAGTCGCCGGTGTCGGCCTGGCCAGCGCCTTCATCGGGAACAACTATCTCGTCTTCCTCGTTCCTGGCAGCGTCGGATTGATCGCCATTCTGTGCTGGGTTCTGTTCGTCAAGGAGCGGGATACACGTGATATCCGATTCGCGGAACCGATGAGCCTCGGCAAGACGCTGTCTGGTCTCGTGTTCAATCCGCGTCGCTACCCGGACTTCGCTTGGAACTGGTTGGCTCGCCTCTTGTTCATGACAGGTGTTACTTTCTCCTCGACGTATACGTCGCTGTTTTTCGCGTCGCGTCTGACAACGAGCGGACAGGTCGCCGACATCGGCCCCCTGATCGCTGTGCTCTCACTGATCAGCGTCGTCGTCACTGGTGTGGGTGCGCTGTTCGGTGGCTTCCTGTCAGACAAGCTCAATCGTCGTAGAGTCTTCGTCTTGTCCTCCGGCATCCTCTACACGATCGGTGCGGTGACCCTGGCGTTCGGCGGCAGCAACTTCGGTGTTCTCATCATCGGGTCCTGCCTCACTGGCCTCGCACTGGGAATCTTCTCTTCGGTCGACCAGGCGCTCGTGCTCAACGTGCTCCCGGAGAAGGACACCGACGCCGGCCGATTCCTTGGTATCAACGGGTACTCCACCTCTATCGCTCAGGCCGTCGCCCCTCTTCTCGCGACGCCCCTGATTCTGATCGGCGTGGCCGGTAACGACAAGAACTACGGACTCCTGTTCCTGGTCGCCGCAGCACTCACGATCGTCGCCGGAATCATCGTGCAGTGGGGCGTGAAGAGCGTCCGATAGTGCCCGAGTCCGACACCGCAACGAGCCCCTGGGGAGATGAGCCCATGACCCGCACCCTGTTCACGGACGACTGGACGTTTTACCGCAGTCCGGACGGAGAAGCGACCGATGTGCGCTTGCCGCATGACGCCATGATCGCCGAGCCGCGATCTGCGGACGGTCCCACTACCGGGAATCACGGGGGATTCTTCCCCGGGGGCTCGTACATATACCGACGGACATGGACGGCGCCCCAGGATCTATCGGATGGCGAGCACAGCCTCTTCTTCGAGGGTGTTTACGGGCGCGCAGTCGTGCTGGCCGCCGGCGAAGAGATCGCGCGCAATGAAAGCCCGTATCGAGAGTTCAGCGCACCTCTTCCGGATGTGCGTCCAGGCCAGAGCGTTGCGATCGAAGTGCAGGTCGACAACTACGCCGTCCCCAACAGCCGCTGGTACACCGGATCCGGCATCTACCGCCCGGTGTGGCTGGAATCGCACCGCAAGTCCCGGATTGCCCGCGACGGCGTTCACCTCATCACCCGATCCATCGAGGCCGGGCCGATGAGAACGAACGCCGTCGTCGACGCGATTGTGCACTTCGACGGTGACATCCCAGCCGGATCGACACTGACTGTTGTGCTGAGTCACGACGGTGAGATCGTGGCCCGTCGTGAGACAGCGGTGAAGGAGAATGTCGAATCGCTCGAGCTCTCAGTGACGGGAGCGCGTCTGTGGTCCGCAGATCGCCCGCAACTCTATGATCTCACCGCGCAGCTCACGATCGACGACGTCGTCGTCGACAGGCGGACGGAGCGGGTCGGTCTCCGCACCATCGACGTCGACCCTCAACACGGTCTCCGTATCAACGGGGAAGCAGTGCTGCTGCGCGGTACAGCGATCCACCACGACAACGGCCCCCTCGGCGCGGCGACCTTCGCCGCAGCGGAGTGGCGCCGCGCCCGGTTGCTCAAGGAGGCCGGTTACAACGCCATACGAAGCGCGCACAACCCGCTCTCGCGGGCGTTCCTCGATGCCTGCGATCGCCTCGGCCTGTATGTCATGGACGAGCTGACCGACGTCTGGTTCAAGCCCAAGACGCCCCATGATGAGTCCCCCCTGTTCCGCGCGCAGTGGCGCGACGACGCTGCCGCGCTGATCGCGAAAGACCGCAATCGTCCTTCGGTGATCATGTACTCGATCGGCAACGAGATCGCCGAATCGGCGACCGCGGGCGGCGTCGAGGTCGCCCGCGAGATCCACGACTTCTTCCGGACATCTGACCCGACACGACCGACGACCATCGCAGTCAACCCGCTGCTGGCCATGATGGCGGCGAAGTCTGCGGAACACGGCGAAGACGGGCCCCCGGAGCGTAGGCCCGCCACCAGCACGGCGGCCAATCAGATGGCCGCGAAGATGGGGCGACTCATGGTCCTGGCCTCCACATTGCCCGCCGCGCATCGGGCTTCGCGAGACATCTTCGAAACGGTCGACATCGCCGGGTACAACTACGGCTATGCAAGCTACGGCCGGGCCCGGAAGCGGTACCCCGACCGGGTCATCGTCGGCACTGAATCCATGCCCGGAGACCTCCCCGCCATCTGGAAGCGGGTCAGGTCCATCCCGGGCGTGATCGGCGACTTCGGCTGGACTGGCTGGGACTACCTCGGCGAAGTCGGGCTCGGGTACTGGAGTTATGGTGACGAGGTCGGTGGAATCGCGAAACCCTACCCCGGCATCCTCGCAGGCTGTGGCGTCTTCGATGTCACAGGGACACCCGGCGCCGCCCTGCACCTCGCGCAGGCAGTGTGGGAGATCGCCGAGGACCCAGGCATCGCCGTTCGTCCGATGGACCGTGCCGGCCAGCGCCCGAACAAGACCCCGTGGCTGGCATCCGACGGCGTGTCGTCCTGGTCCTGGCGAGGCCACGAAGGTGTCGCCGAGATCGAGGTGTACTCGCCGCACGATCAGGTCGAGCTGCTCCTCAACGGGCGCTCGCTCGGCCGTCGCGCCGCCGGCCTCCGCAAGCACTACGTCGCACGCTTTCGAGCCCGGTACGAGCCAGGGGAGCTCACTGCGGTCGCCTATCGCGCGGGAACTGAAGTCGGGCGCACCACGCTACGGACCGCCGGGCCGACGGCACTACGGTTGCGAGCCGAGTCGACGGAGATTCACGGGCCAGACGACCTCGCCTATGTATGGGTCGAACTCGCAGATGCCGACAGCATCGTCGACGCCGGATCCGAAGATGACCTCGTCGTCACTGTCACCGGTGCGGGCGAGCTCGTAGCCCTAGGCAGCGCTGCGCCCACGACGACCGGAACATATACCGATGATCACACCCGCACCTACCGCGGTCGAGCGATCGCGATCATTCGCGGCTCGAACAGCGAGGGTCCGGTGACGATCCACGCGCGCTCCGTGACACACGGGGAAGCCACCCTCACGCTCACAACGCTCAGCGAGAACCTCAATGATCTCCCTCTTGCCTTCGCAGGCACCCGAAAGACCCACCGACGATCCCAGGAGCGTTTCCCACTATGACCACTCCCGCTTTCCGTGACTCGAACCTCGACATTGAAGCTCGCATCGATGACCTAATGCTCCAGCTTTCCCTGGAGGAGAAGGCAGGGCAGCTGACTCAGTACTTTTACCTCGGAGTACCCGAGCTCCCGGAGGACTTCGATATTGAGTCGCTCCCGCCAGAGCACCGCGTCTTCGTCGAGATGCCCAAGTTCGTCGAACGGGAGATGGCGGCCGGGCGCGTCGGATCCGCTCTCTTCGTCAGCGACCCGGTGACGATCAACCGGCTGCAACGCATCGCCATAGAGCAGACCCGGCTCGGCATCCCACTACTGTTCGGGTTCGACGTCGTACACGGGCTCCGTACGATCATGCCCGCCCCTATCGGCCTCGCCGCCAGTTGGGACATCGACATCGTCGAACGTGCGCAGGCCGTTGCAGCACGCGAGGCCCGAGCGGCCGGCATCCACTGGACTTTCGCGCCCATGATCGACATCGCCCGAGACCCCCGTTGGGGGCGCATCTTCGAAAGCGTAGGTGAGGACCCGGTCCTCGGTGCCGCGATGGCCACAGCGCAGATCCGTGGATTCCAAGGCGACTTCGGTGCCGACCGTGTCCTGGCGGGCCCCAAGCACTTCGCCGGCTACGGCGCCGCACGAGGCGGCCGCGACTACGAAGACGCTGAGGTGTCGGACTCCGAACTCTGGAACGTATACTTCCCGCCGTTCCGTGCGGCGATCGAAGCGGGCGCCGCGAACGTGATGAGCGCGTACATGGATCTCAACGGCGTCCCTGCCGCTGCGAACCGATGGCTGCTCACCGATGTCCTGCGCGACGCGCTCGGCTTCGACGGATTCGTGGTCTCCGATGCGAACGCCGTGAAGTCGCTTGAGACGCAGCACCTGGCCAAGGACCCATCCGATGCTGCGGCTCGTGCGGTGACCGCAGGCCTCGACATGGAGATGGCCACGTCCGAGGCCGCGTTCGCGCACCTTCCCCAAGCAGTCGCCGACGGGACTCTCGCGGAGAGCGCTCTGGATGAGGCCGTCCGACGAGTGCTGCGAGCGAAGTTCCGCCTCGGACTGTTCGAGAATCCCTACGCCGATGAGCCGGCGACAACTACTGTCCTCGACGATGCGAACCACCGTGCCACCGCTCAGACGGCGGCGGAACGATCCATCGTGCTCCTCAAGAACTCAGGCGGCCTTCTGCCGCTCACACCGGATCAGCTGGAGTCGATCGCGGTGATCGGCCAACTCGCCGACAGTAAGCGTGATCTGCTCGGCGCCTGGGTGTTCGACCACGACACCGCTGAAACCGTCACCGTGCTGGAGGGGCTGAGAAACCGCCTACCGGATACCGAGATCACGTACGCGCCCGGCGCCGGCATCCGGGAGCGGCTGTTCCCCTCGCAGTTCGACCGTGCCGATCCAACGATCACGGCTACCCCCAACGACTGGGATGATGAGGCAGAGATCACTCGTGCCGTCGAAACGGCAGCGGCTGCGGATGTCGCCGTCGTCGTCGTGGGTCAGCGGCAGAACCAGTCGGGCGAGAAAGCGTCCAGCTCCACCCTCGATCTCCCCGGGCGACAGTTGGAACAACTGCGGCGCATCGCCGCGACCGGTACGCCCGTCGTCGTCGTCGTCATCTCTGGTCGGCCCGTGGATCTGCAGTGGGCGGATGCGAACGTCGGCGCGATGGTGCAGGCGTGGCACCCTGGCACGCGAGGTGGAGACGCGGTCGCCTCCGTGCTCTGCGGCGACGTGTCACCGGCCGGACGGCTACCTTTCACCTGGCCGCGCCACGTAGGGCAGATCCCCATGGTCTACGCCCATTACCGCACCTTCGAGCCCGAGAAACAGAACGAGCGGTACTTCGAAAAGGAAAGCACGCCGCTGTACCCCTTCGGGTTCGGACTGTCTTACGCCTCGTTCGAATACACCGACCTGCGTGTAGATGCAAATGAGATCCGCGTCGGAGAAACTGCCACGGTGCGCGCCTCTGTGACCAACACCTCCGATGTCCCCGCTGACGAGGTTGTGCAGCTCTATATCCACCAGCGCCACGGCACCTCGTCTCGCCCCGTTCGCGAACTCAAAGGATTCGAACGTGTCTTCCTAACACCCGGCGAGCAGCGAACGGTCTCCTTCGCTCTCGGCCCGGATGAGCTGAAGTACTGGAGCGCCGTAAACCGCGATCTCGTACAGGACGCCACCACCATCGACATCTGGGTCGGCGCCGACTCGACCGCGTCACTCGCCACCACTCTTCACGTCCGTCCCTAGCAGGGACGCGTACCCAACGAAAGGACACATCGTGACCGACAGCAACAACACTGGCTTCCTGTGGGGAGCATCCGGCGCCCCGCACCAAATCGAAGGCAACAACGTCAACAGCGACTGGTGGGTATACGAACAGCGCCTGCCGCACTTCACCAGCAGTGGCGATGCCGTCGACAGTTACCACCGCTACGAAGAGGACATGCAGCTTCTCGCCGACGCCGGCCTGAATGCCTACCGCTTCGGGATCGAGTGGGCGCGGGTCGAACCGTTGCCTGGACAGTTCTCGCTCGCCGAGCTCGCCCACTACCGCCGCATGATCGAAACGGCACTCCGCCTGGGATTGACTCCCGTGGTGACCCTGCACCACTTCTCGAGCCCGCGCTGGTTCATCGAGGAAGGCGGGTGGCTCGGTGATACCGCCGTGGATCGCTTCTGAATCGGCCTGGTCTTCGTTCCGACTGCTATTCCTGTCCGGCGACTGCCGGGAGGGATGATTCGTGGTCAGCGTAGTATGCGTTCTCGACCTCGAGGGGAGTTCGCAGTCCGAGCTCGCCGTGGAGGCGTGAGTTGTTCCACCACCAC
>NZ_JBFRGY010000019.1:0-53273 GCF_052115565.1 Microbacterium sp. 2MCAF23
GCCGAGGTGGCCGATGCCCGGCGCGCCCTGCGCGAGGCCGAGACGGGCGCCAGAGCCGCGGCGGCCTCGGTGCGGGCACGACGAGCGCAGGCCGAGGCGGCGCGAGCGGACCTGGCGCTGAACGCGGATCCGCGGCGTCGTCCGCTGCCCCGCGCGATGGCGGCCCATGACGCGGTCGTGGCGCGCTGGATGGCCTACGAGACGGATCCGGCGAAGCTCATCGCATACCCCACCATCGGCGACGCCCGCGATCCGTCCACCGCCGCGTTCCTGCTCGCGATGGACGAGGCGCGGCAGGCGCGCCCGGATCCTGCCCGCCGCGTCGCCCCGGCCGAGTTCGGCGCCTACCGCGACGCGGTGGCCCGCCTCGAGCGCGCGTTCGACCTCGCCGAGCGCGACGCGCATGCCCGTGCCGAGGGCAGGGACCCGGAGCGCGAGCGCGTATCGCGCGGGACCGGATGGCAGGACACCGCCCAGCACGTGATCGCGCTGTCGGCCGAGGCTCTGGATCGGGCGGCCGATGCGGCGGCCTCGGCGATCGCCGCGTGGAACGCACGCGAGCGCGGACCGAAGCCGCGCAACCAGAACGACTGAGCGCGCGCGAAGCGATGCGTTCGGAGTGCGTTCCCGCTTCCGCAGGATGTGTCGGTCGGATCCGTCCGTCAGAGTCGCGGATGCCCTGCGGAGTCGACGATGACAGGCGATGACAGGCAACGGTCCACAGGGCGGCGACGTCCGGTTCGCCTGCTCATCGGGGAGAGAAGACGACGGGGCTTCGATGGGGGAGGGGATTCGAAACCCCGCCGCCGATCACAGCGTACGCGTGTCGCGGGCGCGTCGGGGTGCAGAACCGGGCGCGCCGGGGTCAGAAGCGGATCTCTGCGATGACTTCGGCGTATTCGGTCTGGCCGACCGGCGTGAAACCGACGCGTTCGAAGAACGCCTCGGGGCCTCCCGTGCCCGCCTCGTAGATCACGTTCAGGTGCTGGAAGCCGCGTGCACGGGCCTCGGCGATGAGGCTCTCCACGGCGAACCGGCCGACGCCGCGCCCCTGGTCGTCGGCGTCCACGTTGATGCGCCACAGCACGGAGCGGAAGTGCTCCTCCGGGGCATCGGGATCGAAGTTGGCGCTGACGAAGCCGACGACCTCGTCGCCGTCCAGCACGACCCGCTGCCAGCTCGTCTGCGGATTCATGACGGTCGCTGCGATCCCGTACGAGACGGGCGCGAGGTACTGCTCCTGCCCGGGCTTGAGGGAGAGGTTGTTGACGGCGACGATCGTCGCCGCGGACAGTTCGACCAGTCGCAGTTCCGTCATGGACAACAGGCTAAACCCTGGATGGGCCTCGTGACGGTCCGAGCCGAAACGTGGGGATAAGTTCATCTGCGCGGCACCGGGCGTGCGGATGGGGCCGGGCGCACGCGCGTGCAGGAACCGACGAACCTCGCTCGGGAACCGACCGAGGGCAGGTATCTTGGTATCGAGACAAATCCGCGCGATACCCCGCGCGCGCATCGCGCGAGGCCGCTGTCTGAAACCCTTCCTGCGTGAAACGGAGACCCCGGTGACCGACGACGCCATCATCTACACCTACACGGACGAGGCGCCGGCACTGGCCACCGCCTCACTGCTGCCGATCGTCCAGGCCTACGCCCACCAGGCGGGCGTCGACATCGAGACCCGCGACATCTCGCTCGCAGGTCGGATCCTCGCGACGTTCCCGGAGCGCCTGAGCGCCGGCCAGGCCGTGGGCGACGCGCTCGCCGAACTCGGCGGGCTCGCTACGACGCCCGAGGCGAACATCATCAAGCTCCCGAACATCTCGGCCTCCATCCCGCAGCTCAAGGCGGCGATCGCCGAGCTGCAGAAGCAGGGCTTCGACGTCCCGGACTACCCGGACGACGCGACGACGGTCGAGGAGAAGGACATCCGCGCCCGGTACGACCGCATCAAGGGCTCCGCCGTGAACCCGGTGCTGCGCGAGGGCAACAGCGACCGCCGCGCCCCGCTCGCGGTGAAGAACTACGCGAAGAAGCACCCGCACCGCAACAAGGCCTTCGCCGCCGGATCCAAGACGCATGTCGCGACGCTCGGACACGACGACTTCAAGGCGAACGAGCGCAGCTGGGTCTCCCCGGGCGATGACGTGCTCACCATCCAGCACGTCTCCGCCGACGGGCAGGTCACCGTCCTCAAGGAGAACCTCAAGGTCCTCCCGGGCGAGATCGTCGATGCGACCTTCCTGAACGCCGCGGCCCTCGACGCCTTCCTCGCCGAGACCCTCGCCGAGGCGAAGGCGGAAGACGTGCTCTACTCGGTGCACCTCAAGGCGACGATGATGAAGGTCTCGGATCCGATCATCTTCGGCCACGTCGTGCGCGCCTACTTCGCGGACGTCTTCGCCCAGTACGGCGACAAGCTCGCCGCGGCGGGCCTGACCGCCAACGACGGGCTCGGTTCCATCCTCGCCGGACTCGCCGGCATCGAGGGCGGCGAGGAGATCGCGGCGGCATTCGCGGCGGCGATGGAGAACGGCCCGCGCCTGAGCTACGTCAACTCGGACAAGGGCATCACCAACCTGCACGTCCCGAGCGACGTGATCGTCGACGCCTCGATGCCCGCCCTCGTCCGCAACGGGGGCAAGCTCTGGGGCAAGGATGGCGGAGAGGACGACACCCTCGCCGTCATCCCGGACTCGTCGTACGCCGGCGTCTACCAGGCCACGATCGAGGATGTCATCGCGAACGGCCCGCTGGACCCGGCGACGATCGGGACCGTGCCGAACGTCGGCCTCATGGCCCAGGCGGCCGAGGAGTACGGCAGCCACGACAAGACCTTCGAGATCGCCGCCGACGGGCGCGTCCAGGTCCTCACCTCGGCGGGCGATGTCGTGCTGGAGCACGAGGTGCACGCGGGCGACATCTGGCGCGCCACGCAGACCAAGGACGTCCCCGTGCGCGACTGGGTCAAGCTCGCCGTCAGCCGAGCCCGCGCCACCGGAGCGCCCGCCGTCTTCTGGCTGAACCCGGAGCGCTCGCACGACGCCGCGCTCATCGCCAAGGTGACCGAGTACCTCAAGGACTACGACACCGACGGCCTGACGATCGAGATCCTCACCCCGGAGGAGGCGACGCGCTATTCGCTCGCCCGGATGCGCAAGGGCGAGGACACCATCTCTGTCACGGGCAACGTGCTGCGCGACTACCTCACCGACCTGTTCCCGATCCTCGAGGTCGGCACCAGCGCGAAGATGCTGAGCATCGTCCCGCTGCTCGCCGGCGGCGGGCTGTTCGAGACCGGTGCGGGTGGATCCGCCCCGAAGCACGTGCAGCAGCTCGTCGAGGAGAACTACCTGCGGTGGGACTCGCTGGGTGAGTTCTTCGCGCTCGCCGCGTCGTTCGAGCACTTCGCCGACCGCACGGGCAACGCCAAGGCCGCGATCCTGGCGAAGACGCTCGACGCCGCGACGGGCACGTTCCTCGAGAACGACCGTTCGCCGGGCCGCGCTCTCGGCACGATCGACAACCGCGGCAGCCACTTCTACCTCGCCCTGTACTGGGCGCAGGAGCTGGCGAAGCAGACCGAGGACGCCGAGCTCGCGGCCGCGTTCGCGCCGGTCGCCGCCGCGCTCGCCGCGGATGAGGAGCGCATCGTCTCCGAGCTCACCGCGGTGCAGGGCAAGCCTGCCGAGATCGGCGGCTACTACCGCCCCGACGGCGCCCTCGTGGCGAAGATCATGCGTCCGTCGGCGACGCTGAACGCGGTCATCGACGGCCTGAACTGACAGCACGACGAAGGGGGCGGATGCTGCGGCATCCGCCCCCTTCGTCATTCCGTCCGGCGAGCCGTCGCATCGCGTCGCGCCGGGCACGAGAAGGGGCCCGCCGCGCGATGCGACGAGCCCCGTCCGGACGAGAGATCCGGATCCGGATCAGTAGTGCACGTTGACCTCGGTGCCCTGCGGGCTCCAGTCGAACAGCCACTCGGCGCGCCACTCCGGCATGCCGACGCAGCCGTGGCTCATCGGGCTGCCCCAGTTGTCGTGCCAGTACACGCCGTGCAGGGCCTCGTCACCGTTGAAGTACATGATCCACTTGACGTCGGGCTGGTAGTAGTACGGCGCCTTGGTGAGGTCGGTGTTGCCCATGTTCTGGGTCTCGAGCTTCCAGTTCACCGCGAACGACCCGGTGTGCGTCGCGAAGCCCTCGCGGCCCGAGGAGACCAACCAGGAGTCGACCACGTTGCCGTTCTCGGTGACCGTCACGGTCTCGGTGCTGAGGTTGACGTCGATCTTGCGCAGCAGCGTCGTGGAGCTGAAGGGCGTGTCTGTGACCGGGAGAGTGAGGGTGCCGTTGCCCTTCGCGATCTGCGCGGCGAACGTCGCCGCCGCCCCCGACATGTCACCGAGCTGGCGGCCGGTCACACCGGGGGTGATGTCGGCGAGCACCTCGCCCGAGGAGTTCACGACCGTGGTGGCGTTGACAGGCGCGCGGTTGACCGTCGCCGCGAGCGTGTCGATGCTCTTCTGGATGGCGGTACGATCCGCGGTGATCGCGAGCTTGCCGTCGTCGGGCGTGAGGGTGAGCCAGCTGGCGGCTGTGGCCGGGTCCACGGGGACCGTGCGCTCCGTGCCGACGTAGAAGCCGATCGTGGAGAGCAGGGTGTTGAGCTCGGTGACCGTGGCGGCGGCGGTCTTATCGCTGATGGCGGGGGCGACCGGCGCCGCGTTCGCCTCGAACGTGAGCGAGCTGCGCCCCTTCTCGGCGGCTGACGAGATCGCCGCCGTGAGGGCCTTGAGGTCGATGCCGGAACCGTCCTTCGCGGGAGTCGCCGCGTAGCCGGTGCCGTGGAAGGCGACCGTGGCATCGGTGGCGTCCCGATAGACCGTGGGGACCTGCGCGCGCAGCGCGTGTTCGGCGGCGCGCTCGTCGAGGGTGATGGTGCCGGGGATCGGGGCGGACATCCAGCTCGTGATGTTCCACATCGGGCGCTCGGCGAAGGCCTTGTCGGCGAGCTTGGTCGCGTCGACATGCGCGCCCAGGTCGGATCCGCTGACGTGCTTGCCGTCGCCCTCGCCGGTCAGTGTCACCTGCATGGCGCCGATGTGGTTGCTGACGGCCTCTGCCGCGGCGCCGGGCGTCATTCCGCCGACCTGCACACCGGCGATCGCGGTGCCGGGGGCGATGAGGATCGTCGACGCGGCGCCCAGGCCCAGGACGAGCACGCCGAGGCCGATGCCGACCCAGCGGCCGACGTGGCGCTTCTTGCGCGGAGGCTCATCGGCGGGTGCCCACTCCACAGGGCGATCGCCCGCGCCGTCTCCGGCGGCGGCCTCTGCGGTCGCATCCGTGCCGTCGACGATCGTGTTCTCCTCGGTCGGAGCCCCCGCTGCCGTCACCAGATCCGTCACGTGCACACCCCCCTTGCCCTTCAGCGTTGTCAGTCTTTCAAGGATACGGGATGCCATATCACAAAACGGCAACGGAAGCACATGGACGGACGGAGGTGCGCGGGATCAGCGGCCCAGGGGCCTCGTCGTACAGCGCCGCGCGCGGGAAAACTTGGGGTGAACGAGCCAGGATCCGGTAACGTTCGAGGAGACCCGGTTCGCGACGCGCGCGACCGGGCTTGATTTTCACCCGTTCGTAAGGTGTACTAACAAACATGGCCCCACGGATGAGCAGCGTCGCCCGATGAACGCGGAGAGCGGGTCCAGCCCGCATCGCTTCGGGTCCGCGCGCAAGCTGCGCACGAGCACCAAGGTGCTCCCCGAGCACGCGCGCGGACACAATCGCGCCCTGGTGCTGCAGACGCTGTATCACTCCGGCGCCATGAGCCGCGCCGACCTCTCCCGGGAGACCCGCCTCACCCGCGTGACGATCTCCGACCTGGTCGGCGAGTTCATCCACGACGGCATCGTCGTGGAGAAGGGCATCCGCGAGACCACCGGCCCGGGTAAGCCGCCCATCCTCATCGACATCGATCGCGACGGCCATCGCATCGTCGGCCTCGACCTCTCCGGTCCGGGCGCCTTCGAGGGTGCGCTGATGAGCCTGGACGGCGTGGTGCTCGAGCGACGCGAGGTGCCCCGCCCGAACGGCGGCGCGGCCGCGTACGAGGCGGTCCGCTCCCTCGCTGCGGAGTTGGTCGAGCTGTCCACCGTGCCGGTGCTCGGCATCGGCGTCGGTGCTCCGGGAATCGTCCGGCCCGATGGGGTCGTGCTGAACTCGCCCAATCTGGACTGGAGCGATTTCCCGCTCGAGCGGCTGCTCAGCGCGGCCCTGGACCTGCCGGTCCTGGTGCGCAACGACGCGAACGCCGCGGTGCTCGCCGAGTACACCTTCGGCCAGGCTCGTCCGGACATGCTGCTGATCAAGATCGGCCGCGGCGTCGGGGCAGGCCTGATCTCGGACAGCCAGCCCCTCGTGGGCAGCCGCTACGCGGCGGGCGAGATCGGCCACGTCGTCGTCGGCACCGACGGCGGGCCGCGCTGCGCGTGCGGCAAGGAGGGATGCCTGGAGGCCTGGCTGAGCGCATCCCAACTGCGCGCGCGCATCGCCGAGGACCCTGCAGCCGAGGAGCAGGTGCTGCGTGAGGCCGGAACACGGCTCGGCGTCGCCATCGCGCCCATCGTCGCCGCGCTCGACCTCTCCGAGATCGTGCTGTCGGGACCTGCGGATCTGCTCGCCGGCACGCTCATCGACGCAGCCACGCGCACGCTGACCGAGCGCACGCTGGAGGGCGTCTTCGACGACGTCGCGATCCGGCTCACCGCGCAGGACGACATCGTGCTGCGCGGAGCCGCCGTCATGGTCCTGTCGGGCCAGCTGGGCGTCTCGTGAGCGCGATCCGCGTCGGCCTCGACGTCGGCGGAACCAAGATCGACGCGCTCGCTCTCGCCGCCGGCGGCGCGATCCTCGCGCGCACCCGTATCCCCACGGGATGGGGCGATCACGCCGTCGTCACCGCCGTGCACGACGCCGTCGACGCGCTCGCCGGCGAGGGCGGCTTCCCGGTTTCGGACGTGGCATCGGTCGGCATCGGCATCCCCGGTCTCATCGATGCCGATGCGGGCCGCGTGTTGTACGCGGTGAACCTCGGCGTGACCGACCTGAATCTCGCCGAGGCCGTGCGCATCCGCCTGCCCGTCCCCGTCTCCGTGGAGAACGACGTGAAGGCGGCGGCCCTCGGCGCCGGGTCACTGCGCGGCGACGCCCACTCGATGGCCTACCTGAACCTGGGCACCGGGGTCGCCGCGGGGATCGTCATCGACGGGGCTCTCTGGCGCGGCGCGCACGGTACGGCCGGGGAGGTCGGGCATCTCTCCGTGGATCCCCGCGGGCGGGTGTGCGGCTGCGGGCAGCGCGGCTGCATCGAGACCTTCTGCGGCGGAGGCGCCGTGACCAAGGCCTGGGCGCGCGGCGGCGATCTTCCGCTCCGCGACATCTTCGACCTTGCGGAGGACGGCGACGCGTTCGCCCTGGAGCTGCGCGAGGGCATCGCGTTCGGCGCGGCCTCCGCGGTCCGCAGCCTCGTGCTCAGCGCCGACGTCGAGACCGTCGTGATCGGCGGCGGGGTCACCGCCCTCGGCGACCGCCTGCTGGACGACCTCGTGCGCCGGCTGCGCCAGGAGGGTGCGGAATCGCCGTTCATCGGCTCGCTGCGGTTGGACCGGAGAGTCGAACTGCTGCCGCTCGGATCCCCTGCGGCAGCGCTCGGGGCCGCGCTCGTCGGGGCCGCCGGCCTGCCCGCCGAACTCGTCTGATCACCGCACCGCCTCGAACCCGCACATCCGAATCCACGCCACCGACACCTAGAGGGAGCACCCCATGGCCGAAGTCGTCATCGTCGAGAACTCCACCGCCGCCGGCGAACTGGTCGCCGCCGAGATCGCCCGACTCATCGCGCGCCGCTCCGATGCGGTGCTCGGACTCGCGACCGGATCCACCCCACTGCCGGTCTACTCGGCACTGCGCACGCGACTCGTCGGCCTCGACGTGTCGCGCGTTCGCGGCTTCGCGCTGGACGAGTATGTGGGCATCGACCCCTCGCACCCGGAGAGCTACCGTTCCGTGATCACGCGCGAGGTCGTTCAGCCGCTCGGCCTGACGCCGGCGCTCGTGCACGTGCCGGACGGATCCGAGGACGGCATCGAGCACGCCGGGGCCGAGTACGACGCCAAGATCCGGGCGGCGGGCGGGGTCGACCTGCAGCTGCTCGGCATCGGCACCGACGGCCACATCGGGTTCAACGAGCCCGGCAGCTCGTTCGCGTCGCGCACCAGGGTGAAGACCCTCACCGAGCAGACCCGGGAGGACAACGCGCGCTTCTTCGACTCCCCGGACGACGTCCCGATGCACTGCATCACCCAGGGGCTCGGCACGATCCTGGAGGCGCGCCACCTCGTGCTGCTCGCTTATGGCGAGGGCAAGGCGCAGGCCATCGCCGACGCCGTCGAAGGGCCGCTGTCGGCCTTGGTGCCGGCCACGGCGATCCAGCTGCACCCGCACGCCACGGTGGTCGTGGACGAGGCCGCGGCGTCGAAGCTCACGCTCGCGGACTACTACCGCTACACCTTCGCGAACAAGCCGGCCTGGCAGGGCATCTGACCGGCGGGCGCGAGTTCAGCGGGTGAGATCCGGCCATGCCAGGGGGAGCAGGTGCTCCTCGCTGAGCGGGGCGAGCGGCAGCGACTCCGCATCGGCCGGGGTGATCCACCGCAACTCGGCGAGCTCGGCCTGCACCTGCACGTCGCCGGGCTCGGCGGTCGTGGCGAATGCGGTCGCGACCACGCGATGACCGGGCTCGTTCGCGGCCGCCGAGACGAACACGCCGAGCGGGCGCAGCGCATCCTCGTCGATGCGCAGCCCCAGTTCCTCGTGCAGCTCGCGTGCGAGGGTCTGCGCGGCGGTCTCGCCGGCCTCGGGCTTGCCGCCCGGCTGCATGAACCGCTCGGTGCCCTGCTTGCGCACGACCAGCACGCGCCCCGCGGCGTCGGTGATGATCGCGGCCGAGACGTGGATGTCAGGCATGGGGATCCTCCGTGTCATGCTGCACCGCGTCGTTCGGCGCTGGGTTGTCAGGCTCGGTGGTGCGGGGCGCGTAGACCCTGCCGGGGGCGAGTATTCCTGTCGGATCGAACGCCCGCACGATCTCGCGCTGCAGCTCCCACTGGTCCTCTCCGAGCTCCTCGGCGAGCCAGCGGCTCTTCAGTATTCCGATGCCGTGCTCGCCGGTGAGCGTGCCGCCCAGGCGCAAGGCCGCGCGGAACAGGTCGTCGGCGGCCTGCCAGATCCGCTCGGGGATCTCCGGGCTCTGCACGATGAAGTTCGGATGCAGGTTGCCGTCGCCGGCGTGCGCGACCGTGGGGATCTCGATCCCGTACTCCTGCTCGATGCGCGCGATCTCGTCGAACATCGCCGGCAGCGCGCTGCGCGGCACGGACACGTCTTCGATGAGGGTGGTGCCCAGGGCCGCCATGGCGGCGTGCATCGATCGACGGACCCGCAGCAGCTCCTCGCCCTCGACGGGGTCGTCGGTCACCGTCACGGTGCCGCCGGCCCCGCGCAGCACCGCGGCGATCTGCTCCGCCTCGACCGCGGCCGAGCGTCCGTCGGTCTGGATCGTCAGCTGCGCCACGCCCTCGAGCGGCGGCTCCAGCCCGAGCAGCGCGTGCACGGCGGCGAGGGAGCGCGCGTCCATGAGCTCCATGATCGCGGGCTCGGCGCCCGAGGCGGTGACGGCCGCGGATCCGCGGGCCGCGTCGCGGACGGCGGGGAAGGTCGCGACGATCGTGCACGGGGTGCCGGGCACGACGCGGCGCAGCTTCAGGGTGGCGCCGACGATCACGCCGAGCCGGCCCTCGGAGCCGATGACGAGTGACGTGAGGTCGAGGCCCGTCACGCCCTTCACGCTGCGGTGTCCGAGGTGCAGCAGGCGACCGTCGGCGAGCACGAGGTCGAGCGCCAGCACGGCATCGCGCACGACGCCGTACTTCGCGCACAGCAGCCCGCCCGCGCCTGTGGCGATGTTGCCGCCGATCGTGGAGATGTCGCGGCTGGCGGGGTCGGGCGGCCACCACAGGCCGTGTTCGGCGAGGAGCGCATCGAGCTCGGCGTTGAGGATCCCGGGTTCCACCACGGCGAGGAGATCGTCGGGGCGGATCTCGAGCACACGGCGCATGCGCAGAGTGGACAGCACGATCTCGCCGGCGCCGGCGATCGCGGCGCCTGCGAGCCCGGTGCCCGCCCCGCGCACCACGACAGGCGTGCGGGTCTCCTGCGCGATGCGAAGCGTCGCCTGCACGTCGGACGTCGATTCGGCGTGCACCACGGCGAGAGGAACGGACGGCGAGGCATGCCCGGATCGATCGGCGCGGGCGGCGTCGAGCGCGGCATCCGTCGTGTCGACGCGGTCGCCCAGCGCGATGCGGAGCCGGTCCAGGACGGTGACGGGCACCGGCGGCCTCAGGACAGGGCGCGGCGGCCGGCCATGAGTCCCGTGGCGACCGCGACGACGGCGAAGCCGAGTCCGATCCAGGCCTGTCCCATCGTCCACCAGGCGACGGTCACAGCGGCGTAGAGGAGGAGTTCGACGGCGGCGCGCACGAACGGGTGCACGACCAGCACCGGGCGCGGCGAGAGGAACAGCGCCCACAGCAGCAGCGTGATCACCGGCGCGCCGATCGCGGCGACGAGGTTCCACGGCAGGGTCCACGCGGCGAGGCCCCACAGCACGAGCGACGCGAGCGCGGCGACCAGGACGATCACGCGCACGATGTCCAGCGCGGTGGCGCGGGGGAGCATGCCCTGCGATGGGAGCGCGCTCGATTCGTCGGGAAGCGAGGGCACCGACCGGAGGTTGTCGGTAGCGGGGACGTCGGAGGGCATACCCACGATTCTACGCGCCGGGGACGGATGAGTCCGCGGTGGGCAACGGCACCAGAGGTCTCGGGTGCCTTCAGGGGGCGGTCGTCGTCAGCGGTGCGATGAGGGTGCTCAGCGGTGCGAGAAGGTCGGTGGGCGCCGGGGGTGCCGGGTCGGGGGCCGCAGGTGCCGGGTCCGCGGTCGGGTCGGGTGCAGCTGGCGCGGGCGCCGAGGCGGCGTCCACGCCAGGCGTTGCGCTCTGCGGCCCCGCCGGAGCCTGCGTCGCGGGTGCAGTCGGGGTGCTGGGATCCGATCCCGCTGCGGGAGCAGTCGGCGACGTCAGGTCGGCGGGCGCCGGACCGCTCGGGGTGGGCGCATCCGTGATCGGCGTGACGGCAGTGGTCGGCGGCGGCGTGGCCGGCGGCTCGGCCGGGGTAGGTGGTGCCGGGTAGGTCCAGCAGGAGGGCCAGCTCACCGGGGCGAGCCTGCCGAGGTCGAACTCAGCGGAACCGCCCACCTTGGCGCCCAGGACATAGGTGAACGAGATCTTCGCTCCCCCGTTGACCTGGTTGTAGGTCGGATTCAGCACGACGGATCCTGCGCCGGTCGCGTCGAGCGTCGTGTTCGCGGAGACCGCGCCATCGATTGCGGCCACTACGGTCGCGCCGTGCACGCCACTGATGGAGATCGCCACCCGCACGCGATCCTCGAGCAGTGGCGGGAGCAGGCTGCAGGTCAGCGTCGCTGTTCCGAGGACGGGCGCGGAGGCCGGGGGATTCGTCGTGCCCGGGTCTGTTCCGGGGTCGGTGCCGGGGTCTGTTCCCGGGTCTGTTCCGGGGTCGGTGCCGGGGTCTGTTCCCGGGTCTGTTCCGGGGTCGGTGCCGGGGTCTGTTCCGGGGTCGGTGCCGGGCTTGGACGGATCGACGGGTGACACCGGCGGCGCGACCGGGATGACATCGGCAGCCGCTGCGGGCGGCGCCGTGACGTCGACAGGCGCGGGCGCAACGGTCTTCGGCTGATCGGGGTGCGGCGCAGGGTCGACGGGGGCCACGGGGGCAGGTGGAGCCGCGGGCGGGACCGGCGACATCTGCGCGACGATGCCGGAGTCGCCCTGATCCGACGCGGATGGTGCCGAGGTCGAGGCGGGGTTCGCGGTGAGGCCAGGAACCACGGCTGCGGCGACGATCGCACCGGCGATCACAAGAGCTGCAGAACCTGCGCCGACCAGGGCACCGAAACCAGCGACGGCGCCGCCCGTCGAACCGCCGGAACCGGCCGTGGAAGAGCCGGCGGCGGAAGCAGCTCCATGAGCGGCCGCACCGGTGGCTCCGACGCCTGCCGAACTGGCGACGACCGCGCCCTGCACGACGCTGGAGGGCATTGCTGCGAGCGCGACGACGGGCGCGGACCCGCTCTGCAGCATCGCGAGGTAGGCGCCCGATCCGCTGATGCCCAAGACCAGGGGCAGCAGTACGAACGCCAGCCGGTGCGAGACCTCCTTGGCCTCTGCAGCGACGATCAGGCAGCGAGCGCACTCGCCGAGATGCTTCTCCAGCTTGTTGCGATCACGGGCGCCGAGGTTGCCGCGCGAGTATGCGCCCAGACGCTCGATCGTCCATTCGCAGACGGATCCGGGTTCTGCCGTGCTCAGATGCGCCTGGATCCATGCCTCTCGCAAACCCTCGCGGGCACGGAACGCGAGCTGCGCCGTTGCCCCGGCAGTCATTCCGATCAGTGGCGCGATCTCGGCCGGCTTCATCTGCTCGATCTCGGAGTACCAGAGCACCTCCTGCCAGCGCGAAGGGAGGCTGCGGAAGGCCTTGGCGGAGAGGCTGTGGTCGAGGGCGTCGTTCGCGGCCTGCTCGGTCGAGGAGGGATCCGCGACGGTGTCGAGCTCATCGATGGGGGCTTCGCGGCGGGCGCGGCCCCATCCGGCCGCGGTGTTGCGGATGCTGGTGAACAGATAGGCGCGGAACGACCCCGTGGGACCACCGCCCTTCCGGATGGTCTGGTAGATCCGCGCGAAGGACTCCTGTACGAGGTCGTCGGCGTCGAAGGTGCTCGTGATCGACCGCGCCACCGTCATGCCCGATGCGTAGTGACGGCGCCACAACTCTGCGTAGGCGTCGGGGTCGCCGGAGCGGGTGCGCAGCACGAGGTCGGCGTCGCTGCGCGCCGATTCGGCGCTATCCATCGATGCACTGGTGTGGTGGTCGGTCATTTCT
Source organism: Microbacterium sp. 2MCAF23 (assembly GCF_052115565.1). NCBI lineage: Bacteria > Bacillati > Actinomycetota > Actinomycetes > Micrococcales > Microbacteriaceae > Microbacterium > Microbacterium sp. 2MCAF23. The sequence continues at coordinate 13,092 of NZ_JBFRGY010000019.1, forward strand.
CGGTTCTCAGTCGGGACAGGCTCATGAGAAGAGAGCGTCCCAATTGCTCATCACGCGGACCACCTATTCTTCACCCTCTGGCTGTGAACACGCCAGGGTACGAACGAAATCGGGGTAGGCGTGCAGGATCTGAACACGCAGGACGTGGTGTCGTCGGGGCTGAGACGGAGTGTCAGAACTTTCCCGATGATTTTCTGCGAACTCGCGTAATGGATCGCGAGGAACCCCATCTCCCTGTCAGAGACAGTCTGCGTGGGCCACCGGGGGGCGGCGAGCACAGGCTCCGGCGGGTGGGGATCCGCCGGCAAGGTCGGCCCGGCACCTCGGGGGAGGAGTTCCGGGCCGACCTGCTCTGATACGGGGACCCTCTGATTCGGGTTCAGGGGATCTGGGGAACTGAGGGTACGGGGGCCTCCGCTGGGGAGCGGCAGGCCCCCGGCCCCGACTGAGTCCCGTCGCGCCGATCAGCGGATCAGAGCCGCACCCGTCCAGACCCGCGCAACATCCAGGTCGGCACTGAGCAGGACGGCGTCGCCTAGGCACCCAGGCTCGAGTTCGCCGACGTACGCGCCGACCCCGATGGCACGCGCGGGCGTGCGGGTCAGCGCGAGCACAGCGTCGGCGAGCGGCACGCCGGCCTCCACGGCACGGCGCAGCGCCACGTCCTGCGTGAGCGTGGAGCCGGCGATCGAGCCGCTGTCCACCCTCGCCACGCCGTCGAGCACGGTGACGTGCAGCGAGCCCAGCATGTAGTCGCCGTCCGCGGATCCGGCCGCAGCCATCGCATCCGTGACCAGCGCGACCCGTCCCGGTGCCTCGTCGAACACGAGCTTGATGATGTGCGGGTGCAGGTGGATGTTGTCCGCGATCGCCTCCAGCGTGACGCGCTCGTCGTGCGCGGCGGTGAGCACCGGCCCGGGGTCGCGGTGGTGCACCGGACGCATGGCGTTGAAGGCGTGCGTGAGGATCGTCGCCCCGGCGTCGAACGCGGCGCGCATCGTGTCGTCGTCGGCGTCGGTGTGGCCCACCGCGGCCGCGGCGCCCGCGGCGACGACGAGGCGGATCGCCTCCAGGCCGCCCTCGAGCTCGGGAGCCAGAGTGACCTGGCGGACCGTGCCGCGGCCGGCGTCGAGCAGACGCTGCACGTCGGCCGCGGCAGGAGCACGCAGCAGCGCCGGGTCGTGGGCGCCCATGTGCCCGGGGTCGAGGAACGGGCCCTCCAGATGCGAACCGAGCAGATCGTGGTCGGTCCGCATGAGGTCGGCGACCATGCCGACACGGGCGCCCAGCTCGTCGAGGGTCGCGGTGATCAGCGAGACGACGGCGCGCGTCGTGCCGTGCGTGCGGTGCATCGCGCGGGCGGTGCGGATCGCGTCCACGCCGTCGTCGAAGGCCGCGTTCGCGCCGCCGTGCCCGTGGATGTCGACGAAGCCGGGGGTGAGAATCGCGCCGTGGCCCGCCGTCTCGCGTGCGTCCACGACGATGTCCGCCGGCACCCAGTCGGATCCGGTGCCGCGCGCTGCGACGGACCCGTCCTCGAACCGCACCCAGCCGTCCTCGACGATCGATCCGCCGGAGACGATACGGGCGGAGTGGATGACGAGGGATCCCTGTGCGGAGCTCTCGGTGCGGGCGGTCATGCGGTCTCCTCGAAGCTCGGGGCGGATGCGGCGGTGACGGGCTGCGGGATGCCGTCCGGCTCCGGAGTGGTCTCGTCGTCCAGCGCGGTGCGGTCGACGGCGATGCCCGAAGACTCCCACACGGGGATCAGCCGCGCGACCCTGGCCCGGAACGAGGGCCAGGATCGCTCGGGTCCATTCTGCGCCGACCATCCGATCTCCGCCTGCGCGGCGATGCGCGGGAAGGCGAGGCGGTCGGCATCGGCCAGGCTCGACACGGTCTCGGTCCACAGCGGCGCCTCGACGCCGAGGATCGCGCCGGCGGGCACATCGTCGATGACCGCGGTCGGCTCCCAGTCGTAGGCGGTGCGCAACGGCACCACACCGGCCCAGGCGAGGCCGAGCGGGAAGCCGGCGTGCGGCTTCATGTCGAGGTACGCCCGATCGGAGGGGGACAGGATCAGAGCGCCGCCGCGCTGCACGAAGTGCGCGGCATGCTCTCCGTGCGCGCCCTCCGGGGTGGCGCCGGCCCAGTACTGCCCGAGCATGCCCTCGGCGAGGTCGTCGACGGCGCCGGCCTCGTGCCAGGCGATGGGGGTCTTGCCCGTGGCCGCGGCGATCCGGCTGACCCGCTCGAAGAACAGCGCGAAGTCCTCGGATGAGGTTCCGAGGCACTCATCGCCGCCGATGTGCAGGTACGGTCCGGGCGTGAGGGCGGCGACTTCGGTGAGCACGTCGGTGATGAAGGCGTACGTGCTCTCGTCGTGGATCTGCACCGAGGAATGCCCGACCGCCCAGCCGGTGTAGGGCTCGCCGTGTACCGGGAGGGACTGGCTCAGCGCGGTCGATTCGGTGATCGTCTTGTCGCTGAGGGAGGGCAGCGCGACCAGCTCCGGATAGGCGACCCCGACGGCGTGGGTGTGCCCCGGCAGGTCGATCTCCGGCACCACGATCATGTGGCGCGCCGCAGCGTAGGCGACGATCTCGCGGTACTGGTGCTGGGTGTAGAACCCGCCGGCGCCTCCGCCGACCTCGCTGGCTCCGCCGCGCTCGGCGAGCAGCGGCCAGGACTCGATCTCGATGCGCCAGCCCTGGTCGTCGGTGAGGTGCAGGTGGAGGTGGTTGTACTTGAGCGAGGCCGCGCCGTCGATCCAGCGCTCGACGTCGGCGACCGAGAAGAAGTGGCGCGCGACGTCGAGCATGACGCCGCGGTAACGGAAGCGCGGGGCGTCTTCGACGCGGATCTCCGGCATGGACCAGCCGGCGCGCTCGCCGCGGCGCAGCAGCTGCAGGAGGGTGCGGGTGCCGTAGAAGAGACCGGCGGCGTCGTGCCCCGTGACGCGGATCACGTCGGCGCCGGCATCGAGCGTGTAGCCCTCCGCGGAGCCTTGGGCGGGGTCGATCTCGAGCGTGATCCGCGTGCCGCCGCTGTCGTCCACCGCATCGGCCCCGAGGAGTGCGCCGAGTTCGGCGCGCAGAAGCGCGACCGCTTCGGGATCACCGTCGAGGCGCACGGATCCGAGCGGGACGGATCCTTCGCCGAGTCGCACCGAGGAGGGGAACGGGATGAGCGACGGTGCATCATGCAGGACCATGAACAAAACTTACCGTGCGCACGGCGTGCCGCACGGACGGGCGACGTCATCGCCCTCCGGATCCTCATCCCGATCCGGTAGGCTCGTCGATGTCGCGACTGGCGTCTGGGTGGGTCACCACCGGGGAGCGACCGTCATGGATTCGACCGCGCGCCTGGGCCGATGAGCACCCCTCTCTTCGCAACCGTCAAAGGAGCATGCCATGACCGACCGTTTCTTCAATGCGCCTCTTTCCGAGGTGGACCCCGAGATCGCCCAGGTCCTCGACCGTGAGCTGAAGCGTCAGCAGACCTTCCTCGAGATGATCGCCTCGGAGAACTTCGTCCCCGTCTCCGTCCTGCAGTCGCAGGGATCCGTCCTCACCAACAAGTATGCCGAGGGCTACCCAGGCCGCCGCTACTACGGCGGCTGCGAGGAGGTCGACGTCGCCGAGGAGCTCGCGATCGCCCGCGCGAAGGAGCTGTTCGGCGCCGAGTTCGCCAACGTCCAGCCGCACTCCGGTGCGACCGCGAACGCCGCCGTGCTGCACGCGATCGCCCGCCCCGGCGACACCCTGCTCGGCCTGTCCCTGGACCAGGGCGGCCACCTCACGCACGGCATGAAGATCAACTTCTCCGGGCGTCTCTACGACATCGTCGCCTACGGCGTGAACCCCGAGACCTCGACCATCGACATGGACGAGGTGCGCCGTCTCGCCATCGAGCACAAGCCCAAGGTCATCATCGCGGGCTGGTCGGCCTACCCGCGTACCCTCGACTTCGCCGCATTCCGCGAGATCGCCGACGAGGTGGGCGCGCTGCTCTGGGTGGACATGGCGCACTTCGCCGGACTCGTCGCCGCGGGCCTGCACCCGAACCCGGTGCCGCATGCGCACGTCGTCTCCTCGACCGTGCACAAGACCATCGGCGGCCCCCGCTCGGGCTTCATCCTCACGAACGACGCGGACATCGCGAAGAAGATCAACTCCGCCGTCTTCCCGGGCCAGCAGGGCGGTCCGCTCATGCACGTGATCGCCGCCAAGGCGACCGCGTTCAAGATCGCCGGCACCCCGGAGTTCAAGGAGCGCCAGGAGCGCGTGCTGCGGGGCGCGGCGATCATCGCCGACCGCCTCTCGCAGCAGGACGTGAAGGACGCGGGCATCGCTGTCCGCTCCGGTGGAACTGACGTGCACCTGGTGCTGGTCGACCTGCGCGACGCCGAGATCGACGGCAAGCAGGCCGAGGATCTGCTGCACGACATCCACATCACGGTGAACCGCAACGCCGTCCCGAACGACCCGCGTCCGCCGATGGTCACTTCGGGCCTGCGCATCGGTACGCCCGCGCTCGCGACCCGCGGCTTCGGCGACGCCGAGTTCACCGAGGTCGCCGACGTGATCGCGCTCGCGCTGCAGCCCGGCGCCGACGTCGAGTCGCTGCGCGCCCGCGTGGACGCGCTCGCCGGCGCCTTCCCGCTCTACCCGGACCTCGTGCAGTGACGGCTCGGATCCTCGACGGCAAGGCGGCCTCGGCCGAGATCAAGGCGGAGCTCGCCGAGCGGGTCGCCGCGCTCGCGGAGCGGGGCATCGTTCCCGGCATCGGCACGGTGCTGGTCGGGGCCGACCCGGCCTCGCAGCTGTACGTGGGGATGAAGCACAAGCAGTCCGAGGCGATCGGGATGAACTCGATCCAACGCGAGCTGCCCGCCGACGCCACGCAGGCCGAGGTCGAGGCCGTCATCGATGAGCTCAACGCGGATCCGTCCTGCCACGGCTACATCGTGCAGCTGCCCCTGCCGAAGCACCTCGACACCGACGCGATCCTCGAGCGGATCGACCCGGCCAAGGACGCCGACGGGCTGCACCCGACGAACCTCGGCCGGCTGGTGCTCAACGTGAACGCGCCCATCCGCACGCCGCTGCCGTGCACGCCGCGCGGCGTGATCGAGCTGCTGCTGCGCAACGACTACGACCTCAAGGGCAAGCACGTGGTGGTCGTCGGCCGTGGCGTCACGATCGGGCGTCCGATGGGCCTGCTGCTCACGCGCCGCGACATCAACGCCACCGTCACCCAGGTGCACACGGGTACGCCGGACATGTCGCCGTACCTGCGCGAGGCGGACGTCATCGTCGCGGGCGCCGGAGTCAAGCACCTCATCCGGGCGGAAGACGTCAAGCCGGGCGCCGCGGTGCTCGACGTGGGCGTGACGCGCGAGACGGATCCGGAGACCGGCAAGAACAGGGTCTACGGAGACGTGGAGCCCGGGGTCGCCGAGGTGGCCGGCTGGATCTCGCCGAACCCCGGCGGGGTCGGCCCGATGACGGTCGCCCTGCTCATGACGAACGTGGTCGAGGCGGCGGAGCGCGCCGCGGGCTGAACGCACCAGCGCAGCGGGCTGAACGCTCCGGCGCACGCGCACCGACGAAGAACGGGCGGATCCGACGACAGGCCGGATCCGCCCGTTCCGTCTGCGGGTCGCGGGCTCAGCCGAGCTCGTCGAACATGCGGCGTTGCTCGGGCGTGAGGCCGTCCTCGAGCTCCTCGCGTGCCGCCGCGGTCGCCGGGGAGGACGCGGCGGAGGGAGCCGATGCCGTCTCGGACGCGGATGCGGAGCGGGATCCGGCGATCTTCGCCCCGGCGGCGTCATACAGCTCGCCGGTCTTGCGTGTCAGCGCATCGTCGACCTGGTCGTAGACCACCCAGCCGACCAGAAGGATCAGCGGCGGCAGGATCCAGCCCCAGACGTTGCCTGCGCGCACGCCGCTCAGCCAGACGGTGAGCAGCCAGATGACGAACTCGACCACGAACACGGCCAGGTACTGCACGATCTTGGTGCCGCCGGCAGACATCGACGATGCGACCCTCTGCAGCAGCGGCTTGAGGAAGAGCGCCGCCAGGGTCAGGATCACCGATGCCCAGAGCGCATGCAGGCCGACTCGGGCGGGTGTCAGCCCCCCGATGACGAGCAGCACGACCACGTTGAAGACGTAGAGCGACGCGAACCGCACGATCAGATTCCTCATGCGTCCAGACTGTCACGGAATCCGGTCCGGGCCGCTGCGCGGGTCGGATGGGCAGGGGTGGGCTCAGGGGGTTCCCGGCAGGCCGAGGACCCGCATCGCGAACCAGAGCAGGCCGAACAGGAGCACCACGGCGGTGACGACGATGCCCAGCACGGTCGCCGTGCGGGGCATGCGGCGGCGCAGCAGCAGGAGCGGCGGGAAGACCACGAGGATGACGGCCAGCTGCACCGCCTCGATGCCCAGGTTGAACACGAGCAGCGACCACAGCAGCGTCCAGGACCACGGCTCGTCGATCTTCAGCGCGGTCGCGAAGCCGAGCCCGTGCACGAGGCCGAAACCGAACACGATCCCGAGTCGCACGAGCGAGGCCGAGCGGGACGGCGGCGGCGCCGGCTCGCCTCGTCGTCGCGCCGCGCGTCGGAGCCGCTCCTCCCAGAGATGCCAGCCCGCGACGGCGGCGATCGACAGCGCGATGGCGGGCTCGACCAGATTCGCACCGATGTGCACGAGCCCGAGCGCGGCGAGCAGCAACGTGATCGAGTGCGCGAGGGTGAAGCAGGTCGCGGCGAGGACCACGTCGCGCAGCCGGCGCGAGCTGATGATGAGCGCGATGAGGAACAGGATGTGGTCGATCCCGGTCAGCAGGTGCTCGGCGCCGAGCAGGAAGAACTCGGCGAAGCGCGCGGTCCAGGGCTGCGCCGTCGAGAACTGCGGGTGCGCGGCGTCGAGGGCGGCGCTGCCGCTGCGGCCGTCGATCGCGTACGTCACGATCGTCTTGGTGTCCCTGACCATGCCCTCGGCGTCGGGGAACAGCGTGCTGTGCACGACCAACGCGCCGCCGTGGCCGGCCGCGCACGCATAGCGGATCCCGAAACGGGCGTAATCGGTCGCGTCCCTGGTGTGGAACACCGCGGGGCCGTCAGGATGCGGTGCACAGACCGAGCCGCCGTCGACCGCAACGGTGAATCGTTTCGTGGTGTACGCGAGGATGGCGGCGGCGTGGTCGGCGAGCACCTGGTTCTCCGCGCCCGGCCGAGGGTGCTCGATGGCAGTGGCGAAGAGCGCAGGGTCGTCCTGCGCCTTGGCGGCGGACGCGCTGAGCAGCTCGTGCTGGAGGTCGAACTCGACCCGGACATCGCTCGGGCCGGTCGCGGTGAGGTCGGCGTACGCGACCGTTGTCACATGCGCCCAGGCCGGGCCGGCGGACAGCAGCAGCGCGGCGACGGTGACGGCGAGGGCCACCGCGACGCGCGAGGCCGAGCGCATCTCCGGGTGCTTCGCAGCTTCCGGATCAGGCCTGTGGGGCCTGCCCGAGCTGCGACTCGATGCTCGCGATCCGGGCGTACTCGTCGAAGCGGAACGTGGCGCTGCCGCTCGCATCGCTGACGACCGCGGCCGAATACGCCTCATCGGCCCACTGCATGTTCCAGCCGGCGAGCCGGGCCAGATCCCACACGGAGGAGCGCGCGTCGGAGAGCGTCAGCTCGGACAGGATCCGAGGCAGGGCGACGACGGCGTCGGCGACCGTGAGCGGCGGAAGGGCTGCGTCCAGCAGGAACACGGCGCGCGTGCCGCTGCCGACCGGGGCGGAGTAGTACGGCGAGCGTCCGGTGATCTCCTCGGCGATCGCGCCGACCTGATGCGCGACGCCGGCGATCCAGCCGTCCAGGTCCGCGTCGATCTCGGCCGGGAACGGCAGCTCCGGATTGGACAGCGCATCGATCGAATAGGTCGTGCCGTAGTCGCGGAGGCCGGCGACGGACGGATCGGATCCGCCCTGCGGGTGCGCCCAGGCCCACATCAGCGAACGGGGTCCCGGGGCGATCGTGGCGACGAGCGATGCCCGCGCGACGAGCTGGCGGCTCGGATCGGTCTCCGACGTGAAGGTGAGGGTGCCCGCTGCAAGGTCGACGTCCCAGCGGTGCTCGCCCAGGGCGGCGGTCGCGGTGACCAGCTGGTCCTGGCGGAGGGCGGCGAACAGCGCGGCGCGGTCGGCGAGGGGCGCGAGGGCGGGGAACGTCATGCCCTCATCCTGCCGCGCAGGCCTATGAATGCGCCAGTCGCGCCGTCACGGAGGCGGCATCGGTGCATCACCGTCGTCACGACCCCCTAGGGTGGAGGGGTCCGCGGGAGCCCAGAGGGGCTGAGAGGGCCACATGCCGACCGCTGAACCTGATACGGGTCATACCGTCGTAGGAAAGGGCACAGCCATGCGCATCATCGTCGTCGGCGCCGGGATCATCGGCCTCGCCAGCGCTTCCGAACTGCTTCGACGCGGGCACGAGGTGACCGTGTTCGACCCTGCCCCGGCGGCGGGGGCGAGCCGCGCCGCCGCCGGGATGCTCGCTCCGACCACCGAGCTCGCCTGGGGTCAGGACGCCCTGCATCCGCTGCTGGCAGAGGCGGCGGCGCGGTACCCGGCCTTCGTCGCCGCCCTCGAGGAGCGCACCGGGCTCGGCACAGGCCACCGCCGCACCGCCACACTGGCGGTCGGCGTCGACGCCGCTGACCGGGCGACGCTCGCCGAACTCGCCACGCTGCGCGGAGGCGCCGTGCGGAGGATCACCGGATCGGAGGCGCGGGAGCTCGAGCCCGCGTTCGCCCCCGCCGTGTCCGGGGGACTGCTCGTCTCCGAGGATCATCAGGTCGACCCGCGCCTGGTCACTGCCGCGCTGCTCGCCGAGCTCGGCTCGCGGGTGCGCCTGGACGCGGTGGCCGCCGTCGAACGCGAGCCCGGCTCCGGACGTGCGACCGGGATCCGGTCGGCATCCGGCGAACGCGCGGTTGCCGACGAGGTGCTCGTGGCCGCCGGCCTGGGTGCGACGCTGATCGACGGAGTGCCGCGGCTGCCGCTGCGGCCCGTATGGGGTGACATCCTGCGCCTGCGGGTGCCGGATGCGATCCGCCCGCTGCTCACGCACACGGTCCGCGGACTGGTCCGGGGCTCCGCCGTGTACCTCGTGCCGCGCGAGGACGGCGAGCTCGTGCTCGGCGCCACCGTGCGCGAGGGCGGCGTCGAGGGCGTGCAGGCCGGTGGAGTGCTCGCGCTGCTGCGCGACGCGGAGCGGATCCTGCCCGGCATCGCGGAGTGCGAGGTCGTCGAGGTGCTCGCCCGGGCTCGCCCCGGCAGCCCCGACGCCGTGCCGCTGCTCGGCCGTGTGGCGCCAGGGCTGGTCGTCGCCACCGGGTTCGACCGGCATGGCGTGCTGCTGACGCCGTTGGCCGCTGAGCTCGGTTCGGACCTGGTCGAAGGGCGAGATGTCGCCCCGGCCTTCTCGGCGGCGCTGGATCCGTTCCGCTTCGGCGGCACCGGCGTGGCGGATGCCACCGTCGCCTCTGCTCTCAGCGTCGCCTGAACACCTCGTCCGTCGTGCGCCCGGACCTCGCCGTGCACTCGACGCCCCGCGCCTCGCCGGTGCCTCTGCAGGTCCCCTCCCGCGTATCGCGCATCCTCCGAAGAAAGGCCGATGATGACCGACACCTCCATTGCCCCCACGATCCGGCTGAACGGCGCCCCGCGTGCCGTCGCGGCCGGATCGTCTCTGCTCGACCTGGTGGCGCAGGTCACCGGGCGCGAGCTCCGCGCCGACGGCACGCGCGCCGACGGCGGACGCCTCGGCGTCGCCGCGGCGATCGCCGGCTCCGTCGTGCCTCGCACCGGCTGGTCCGTGCGCACTCTCGCCGATGGCGACGAGGTCGAGGTCGTCACCGCGGTGCAGGGCGGCTGACCGTCATGACCGCGATCGACACCACCCGCGCGCGTCCCGACCTCGCTGCGGACCTGCCCGCGGAGACGGATCCGTTCCTCGTCGCGGGGGAGCGGTTCTCCTCCCGTCTCATCATGGGGACGGGAGGCGCGACCAGCCTCGCACTGCTGGAGCAGGCGCTCCTGGCCTCGGGCACCGAGATCACCACCGTCGCGATCCGCCGGTTCTCCCTGGAGGGACGCGACTCCGTGTTCGCGCTGCTGGAGCGGCTGGGCGTGCGCGCCCTGCCGAACACCGCCGGCTGCTACACCGCCCGCGACGCCGTGCTGACCGCGCAGCTGGCCCGCGACGCGCTCGAGACCGATTGGGTCAAGCTCGAGGTGATCGCCGACAAGGAGACGCTGCTGCCGGATCCGGTGGCGCTGTTCCGGGCCGCGGAGGAGCTCACCGCCGATGGTTTCCGCGTGTTCGCCTACACGAACGACGACCCCGCACTGGCTCGCCGTCTGGAGGACGTGGGCGTCGCCGCGGTGATGCCCGCCGGGTCGCCGATCGGCAGCGGTCTGGGCATCCTGAACCCGCACAACATCGCGACGATCGTGGACCGCGCGGGGGTGCCGATCGTGCTCGACGCCGGGGTCGGCACCGCGTCGGACGCCGCGTTGGCCATGGAGCTCGGCGTGGACGCGGTGCTGCTCGCGAGCGCCGTCACCCGCGCGCACGACCCCGTGGCGATGGCGAGGGCGATGCGCGCCGCCGTCGAGGCGGGGCGGCTGGCGCGCGCGGCGGGGCGGATCCCGAAGCGACCGCTCGCCCTCGCCTCGTCCGGCGCCGAGGGGCTCATCGCACGCCGCCCGTCGGAGGCGGACCTGTGACGCCGGCCGCCGTCGGCGCCGCCGTCGCGGACGATGTGGTCGGGTCGGCTGATGCGGTTGGGCCGGCTGCGCTGCCACCCCTGGTGGAGCCAGGCCCCGAATTGCCTCCGGCGCGGGCCGCGCGGTTCGCCCGGCACCTCGCCCTCCCGGGGGTCGGCGTGGAAGGGCAGCGCCGCATCGCCGCCGCCCGCGTGCTGGTGATCGGCGCCGGCGGATTGGGCGCCCCCGCGATCCAGTACCTCGCCGCGGCCGGCATCGGCCGGATCACCGTGGTCGACGACGACCGGGTGGAGCGCACGAACCTGCAGCGGCAGGTGCTGCACACCGAGAGCGATGTCGGTCGTCCCAAGGCCGAATCGGTGCGGGAAGCCGTGGCGGCTCGGGACGCCGTGGTGCAGGTGGTCGCACGGGTCGAACGGCTCGGTCCGGACAATGTGCTCGCGCTCTTCGCGGCGCACGATCTCGTGCTCGACGGCAGCGACAACTTCGCCACCCGGTACCTCTGCAACGACGCGGCGGAGCTCACCGGCACCCCCGTGGTGTGGGCCGGGATCCTGCGCTTCGCCGGCCAGATGAGCGTGTTCTGGCCCGGTCGCGGGCCGATGCTCCGGGATCTGTTCCCCGAGCTTCCCGATGACGAGTCCCTCGACTGCGCGACCGGAGGCGTGTTCGGTGCGCTCTGCGGCGTGGTCGGATCGGCGATGGCCGTGGAGGCCCTCAAGCTCGTCTGCGGGATCGGCGAGCCGCTCGTCGGACGGCTCGCCCGGTACGACGCGCTCACCGCGAGATGGGACGAGCTGCGTTTCGCGGCGGATCCGGACCGCCCGCGAGCGACCGGGCTCGAGGCGGTCGCCGATGCGTGTCGCGCGGCGGCGGCGCTGCCGGAGGATCGCCTCCATGACATCTCCGCGGGCGAGGTGGCCGTGCGCCTGCGCGCCGGGGCGGGCGGTCTCGTCGTGGTCGACGTGCGCACGTCCACGGAGCGGGCGGCGGCGTCGATCCCGGGATCCGTGCACGTGCCGCTCGACCGTATCCTCGCCGACGGCTGGCCTGCGCTCGCCGCGGGGCTGGGCGAGGCCGCCGCGGACGGACGCGACATCGTCGTCACCTGTCAGTCCGGGATCCGCTCGGCCCGTGCGATCGATGCGCTGCGAGCGACCGCCCCAGAGGACACCCCGCTGCGCAACCTCGCCGGCGGCATGGCGGCCTGGGGCGTGCAGACGGCCGGACCGGGGGAGGAGCCGTGGCCCGCTCAGTCCGCGGCGCCCTGAGCGGGCCCCAGCCTGGCAGGTTCCCCTTCCCGTTTCAAAGCGCGCAAATGGTTCCACATCGGGCTCGGATGGAGCCATTTGCGCGCTTTGAAACGGATCGGGTCAGTAGCTGGCGGCGGGGCCCGCCTCCGCGGCCGGGAGGAAGCGGGTCGCGAGGGCCTCGGAGGCGCGGGCGAGCAGAGCCACGTCCGCCCCGACGGCGACGAACGCGGCACCCGCGGCGATGTATGCATCGGCGGCGACCGGGTCGAACGCGTTCACCCCGACCGGCTTTCCGGCTGCGGCCACCGCACGGAACACGTGCTCGACCGCGGCGACCACGTCGGGGTGCGTCTGCTGTCCGAGCAGCCCCATCGACGCGGCCAGATCCGAGGGGCCGACGAACACGGCGTCCACGCCGTCGACGGCGGCGATCTCGGCGGCCGCGTCCACACCCGCCGTGGTCTCGATCTGCACGGTCAGGGACACGTGTTGCGCTGCGTCGCCGAGGTAGCCCGCCACGCGGTTCCAGCGGGCGCTGCGGGCCAGGGCGGATCCGACGCCGCGGACGCCCGCGGGCGGATACCTGGTGGCCGCGACCGCGGCGCGGGCCTCATCGGCGGAGGAGACCATGGGGACGATGATGTTCTGCGCGCCCAGGTCGAGCACCTGCTTGATGATCACCGGGTCGTTCCACGGCACGCGCACGAGAGGCGTGATCGGGTAGGCGGCAGCAGCCTGCAGCTGCGTCTGGAGCGAGTCGAGCGTGTTGGCCGAGTGCTCTCCGTCGATCAGCAGCCAGTCCAGTCCGGATCCGGCGGCGATCTCGGTGACGAGAGGACTGCCGGTGCACGCCCACATGCCGATCAGTGCGCGGTCCGAGGAGGCGAGGACTTCGCGGAAGGTCGGATTCAGACGAAGCGGCATTCGATCGTTCCCATCGGTCCGTAATCGCACAGCACCTCGTCGCCGCGCGCCACCCACATCGGGCGCGTGAACGATCCTGCCAGGATGACCTCTCCTGCCTCCAGACGCGCGCCGTGCTGGTGGAACTTGTTCGCCAGCCAGGCGACGCCGGTGGCGGGGTGGCCCAGGACTCCGGCGGCGACGCCGGTCTCCTCGATCTCGCCGTTGCGCGAGAGCACGCCGGGCACCCAGCGCAGGTCGATCTCGTCGGGGCGCTTGTGCACGGTTCCGAGCACCATGGCGCCGTAGGCGGCGTTGTCGCTGATCGTGTCGACGATCGTGCGTCCTTCGAGCTCGATGTGCGAGTTCAGCACCTCGAGCGCGGGCACGGCGTAGTCGATCGCGGCGAGGGCGTCCTCGAGTGTGCAGTCGGGGCCGGACAGCGGCTCCTTGAGCACGAAGGCCAGCTCGACCTCGATGCGCACATTCGAGAAGTGATCGACGGGGATCTCGGATCCGGACGGGTACACGGTGTCGTCGAACATGACGCCGTAGTCGGGCTCCGTGATGCCGGTGGCCTGCTGCATGGCCTTCGAGGTGAGGCCGATCTTGCGCCCCACGAGCCTGCGACCCGCGGCCACCTGCGCGTCGCGCCAGACGCCCTGGATCGCATACGAGTCCTCGACGGTCGCCTCGGGATGGCGTGCCGTGATGCGCGGGATCACGCCGTGCGTGCGGTCGGCCTCGGCGAGCTCTGCAGCGAGCGCGGCGATGGTGGATTCGGGCAGGCTCATAGCTGATGGCCGAGCTTGTATTCGCCCTGCTTCCACTCCGGCATGGCCTCCTCGTCGGCGGGACGGGTGTAGCTGAACCCGTCGGCGCCGATCGTGACGGCCATCTCGCTGGAGTCGGTGCGGGCGACGACCGGCTGCGGGTTGCCGTCCAGGTCGAGCACGAGCGATGCGTCGGTGTACCAGGACGGCACGACGGGATTGCCCCACCAGTCGCGGCGCTGGTTGTCGTGCACGTCCCATGTGATGACCGGGTTGTCCGGGTCGCCCGTGTAGTAGTCCTGCGTGTAGACCTCGACGCGGTGGCCGTCGGGGTCGCGCAGGTACAGGTAGAACGCGTTCGACACGCCGTGACGGCCGGGACCGCGCTCGATCGCGTCGGAGCGGCGCAGCGCCCCGAGCTTGTCGCAGATCGCGAGGATGTTGTGCTTCTCGTGCGTCGCGAAGCACACGTGGTGCATCCGCGGGCCGTCACCGCCGGTCATGGCGGTGTCGTGCACGGTGGGCTTGCGGCGCATCCACGCGGCGTAGACCGTGCCCGCGTCGTCCTGAATGTCCTCCGTGACGCGGAAGCCGAGGTCCTGCATGTACTTCACGGCGCGCGGCACGTCGGGCGTGACCTGATTGAAGTGGTCCAGGCGCACGAGCTCGCCGGGGATGTGCAGGTCGTAGCGCCAGCTCATCCGCTCGACGTGGTCGGTCTGGTAGAAGAACTCGTACGGGAAGCCCAGCGGATCCACGACCCGCACCGAGTCGCCGATGCCCTTCACGAAGCCGGACGGGTTGCGGCGCACGTCGCAGCCGAGCTCGGTGTAGAACGCGACGGCGAGGTCGAGGTCCTCGGGCGTCCGCACACGGTAGGAGAAGGCGGCGACCGCCGCGACCGGGCCCTTGCGCAGCACGAGGTTGTGGTGGATGAACTCCTCCGTGGAGCGGAGGTAGATCGCCTCGTCGTCCTCTTCGGTCACGTACAGCCCGAGCACGTCGACGTAGAACACCCGCGACGCGGCCAGGTCGGTGACGACGAGTTCCATGTACGCGCAGCGGAGCACGTCCGGCGGCGGGGAGGAGGGGGTGGCGACCGGGTTGTCGGTCGTGATGGGCGCCTCCTGGCTGGTGAAGAAGCCCGAGGAGGTGAGCGTCATGTCTGCACGATTGGTCATGTCAGCGTCCTTGCGTGATGAGAGGTTCGGGATCCGGGTCGTCGAGATCCTGCTCGGCGGGGGTCCCTGAGCCTGTCGAAGGGATCCGGCTCGGATCGGCGCTTCGACAGGCTCAGCGGCCAGTCGGGATCGGTCGGCGGCCGGTCGGGATCAGTCGGTGGCCGGTCCGGATCAGCGGGGGTCCGGGTCGTCGAGGTCCTGCTCGACGGGCGGAAGCTGCTTGCCGAAGGCGGGCGTGTGCGCGGTGCCGAGCGTGATCTGCACGGACTGCTGCGTGGTGTAGAAGTCGACCGAGCGGTAGCCGCCCTCGCGCCCCAGGCCCGACGCCTTCACGCCGCCGAACGGGGTGCGCAGGTCGCGCACGTTGTTCGAGTTCAGCCAGACCATGCCCGACTCGATCGCCTGCGCGAAGTTGTGCGCACGGCGCAGATCCGAGGTCCAGACGTACGCGGCGAGACCGTACTTGGTGTCGTTCGCGAGCGCGAGCGCCTCCTCCTCGGTGTCGAACGGGGTGATCGCGACGACCGGGCCGAAGATCTCCTCCTGGAAGATCCGCGCCTCGGGGGCGACATCGGCGAACACCGTCGGGGCGACGTAGTTGCCCGTCGGGAACCCTTCGGGGCGTCCGCCGCCGGCGAGCAGGCGTCCCTCGCCCTTGCCGATCTCGATGTAGCTCATGACCTTCTCGAAGTGGTTCGGGTGCACGAGCGCGCCGACCTCGGTCGAGGGGTCGCCGGGCAGGCCGACGACGATGTTCTTCGCGCGCTGGGCGAACTTCGCGACGAAGTCGTCGTAGATGCTGCGCTCGACGAGCACGCGGGATCCGGCCGTGCAGCGCTCGCCGTTCAGGCTGAACACGCCGAACACGGTGGCGTCGAGAGCCGCCTCGAGGTCGGCGTCGGCGAACACGACCGCCGGGCTCTTGCCGCCCAGCTCGAGCGACAGGCTCTTGAACTGCGGGGCCGCGGCGGTCGAGATCGTCGCGCCGGTGGAGCTGTCGCCGGTGAACGAGATGATCGGCACGTCGGGGTGGCGCACGAGGTGGTCGCCCGCCACGCCGCCGGATCCGAAGATCAGGTTGAACACGCCGTCGGGCAGGCCCGCCTCGCGGAAGATCTCGGGCCACAGCACCGCGGAGAGCGGGGTGTAGCTGGCGGGCTTCATGACGACCGTGTTGCCGGTCGCGATCGCCGGGGCGAGCTTCCAGGACTCCTGCATGAACGGCACGTTCCACGGCGTGATGAGACCCGCGACGCCGATCGGCTTGCGGTTCACGTAGTTCATCTGGCGGCCGGGGACCTTGAACGCGTTGTCCACCTGGGCGACGATCAGATCGGCGAAGAAGCGGAAGTTCTCGGCGGCGCGGCGAGCCTGGCCGAGTGCCTGCGTGATCGGCAGACCGGAGTCGAAGGCCTCGAGCTCGGCGAGGCGGGCGTCGCGCGACTCCACGATGTCGGCGATGCGGTGCAGCACGCGCGAACGCTCGCGGGGGAGCATGCGCGGCCACGGGCCCTCGTCGAAAGCGCGCTTGGCGGCGGCGACCGCACGGTCGACATCCGCCTCGGTGCCGGACGCAGCCTGCACGTACGTCTGGTTCGACACGGGGTCGAGCACGTCGAACGTGCCGCCTTCGATCGAGTCGACGAACTCGCCGTCGATGTAGTGCTGCAGCTTCGTGGGCAGATCAGCGGGGGTGTGAACGTCGGTCATCATCGTCCTTCCGGGTGGGTCTGGCTGGTTTCGTTCTGGGTGGTCTCGTGCGGGTCAGCGGGGTGCCGGGCGGCGAGGAACGCGTCCAGCGTCCGCCAGCGGTGGTTGCGTGCGGCGAGCTCGATCTCGAGGGGATCGGCGCCGGTGCGGATCAGGTGGAGGATCTGCATGTGCTCTTCGACGGAGTGCCCGGCGCGGCCGGGGACGAAGGCGAACGTGGAGTCGCGGATCCCGCTGAGGCGCGCCCAGCCCCGGTGCACGAGATCGAGGATGTGCGGGTTCGGACACGGCTCGTACAGCACCGAGTGGAACTGCCGGTTCAGCTCGGTGAACCGGTGCGCGTCGAAGCTGTCCAGCAGCCGGGTCATCCGAGCGTTGACGTCGGCGGCGCGTTCGAGGGCGTCGGCGTCGAGGAACGGGGCGGACAGCGCGGTGGCAGCGCCCTCGACGAGGCCCAGGGTCTGCATGGTGTGCGCGTACTCGCTCTCGTCGATGAGCGAAACCCGCGCGCCGACGTTGCGCTCGAAAGTGACCAGGCCCTCCGCCTCGAGCCGGCGGATCGCCTCGCGCACCGGCACGACGCTCATGCCCAGCTCATCGGCGATCGTGCCCAGCACCAGGCGGAACCCGGGGCCGAATGCGTGCGAGGCGATGCGCGCGCGGATCCAGGCGTAGGCCTGCTCCGACTTGCTCTCCGTGAGGATGTCGCTCATCAGGCGCCCGCAGACCCCTGAGTGCCCGAGCACGCGGCCTCGTACTTCGCGCGCCAGGCGGCGTTCATCGGGAACAGCCCGTCAACCGGGTGGCCGGCCTCGACCTGCTCGGCGATCCAGGCGTCCTCGTCCTCCTGGGCGAGGGTCGCATCCACGACCTCCTCGACGAGGGAGGGCGGGATCACGATCACGCCGTCGCTGTCGCCGACGATGATGTCACCCGGCTGCACCGTGGCACCGCCGCAGGCGATCGTCACGTCGACGTCCCACGGCACGTGCTTGCGGCCGAGCACGGAGGGGTGCGCGCCTTGCGAGAACACGGGCAGGCCGATCTCTGCGACCGCCGCGAAGTCGCGCACGCCGCCGTCGGTGACCACACCGGCGGCGCGGCGGGCCCTGGCGCGCAGGGCGAGGATGTCGCCGAGCGTGCCCGTGGTGGCGTCGCCGCGGGCCTCGATGACGATGATCTCGCCCTCCTCCACGGCGTCGAAGCAGCGCTTCTGTGCGTTGTAGCCCCCGCCGTGACTGGTGAAGAGGTCCTCACGGGCGGGGACGAAGCGCAGCGTCTTCGCGGTGCCCACGATCTTGGTGCCGGGCAGGTTGGCTGAGACGCCGTCGATGAAGCAGGCGTGCAGGCCGCGCTTGCGCAGCTGGGCGCTGAGCCCTGCGGTCGGGGCAGCGGTGAGCTTGGCACGCAGCTCGTCGCTCAGCGCGGTCGTTGCGCGAGCATCGCCGGAGGCGGAGCGAGACGAAACGTCGTTTGCGGGGTGCGGCGTTTCGTCTCGGTCGGCTTCGCCGTCCTCGCTCAACGACCCCGCGGGGGAGAGCCCCGCGCTCTCGCGCGACCCCCAGGCCTCGGCGCGCTGCAGGTCGTCCACGGCGGGGAGGGATCCGAGCGCGCCGTCGAAGGCGACGGTGCCCTGGGTGACGGTGGTGCGCAGCCCGCCGGAGGTGAGCGTCTTGGAGGAGTGCGGAGCGTCGACCTCGACGACGACCACGTCGCCGGGGACGATCACGCTGGATCCGGCAGGGGTGCCGGTGAGGATGACGTCGCCGGGCTCGAGCGTGAAGTGCTGGGAGAGATCGGCGATCAGCTGCGGGAGCGGGAACAGCAGTCCGCTGGTCTCGTCGTCCTGGCGCAGGTCGCCGTTCACCCAGGCGCGCACGCGCAGCTCGGCGGGGTCGACCTCGGACGCGGGGATGAGGTCGGGGCCGATCGGGGTGTACCCGTCGCCCCCCTTGGAGCGGACGTTCGAGCCCTTGTCGTTGGCGCGCAGGTCGTACAGGCCGAGGTCGTTCGACGCGGTCACCCAGGCCACGTGCGACCACGCGTCCTGCACGCTCACCCGGTGAGCGGCGGTGCCGATGATGAGCGCGATCTCGCCCTCGAAGGCGAGCAGCTCGGTGCCGGCGGGACGCTCCACGACGCCGCCCGTGCCGGCGACGGAGGAGGACGGCTTGAAGAAGTAGGAGGGGGTCGCGGGGGTGCGGCCGCGCTGGTCGGCACGGGAGCGGTAGTTGAGGTGGATCGCGATGATCTTGCCGGGCCGGTCGATCGGTGCGGACATGGGCGCCTCCTCGCGCGGTGGGTGCCAGGGGGACCCTTGGCGTCGTATTCGAAATCGTATATCATCGTGTCGAGCCCGGCAAGCATGGGATCCGGATCCGTCCGCAGGATCCTGGATCCCGCGTCGGGCACGACGACGATGTCGGCCAAGACGACGACGTCCCACGCAAAGGAGACAGCATGTCCGCAGAATCCTCCCCGGGTTTCACGCCCACCGGCACGATCGCCTCATCCGCAGACCGGCGCAGGGTGGTCTTCGCCACCGTCATCGGCACCACGGTCGAGTGGTACGACTTCTTCATCTACGCCACCGCGGTGGGGCTCGTGTTCGGCCAGCTCTTTTTCAAGGACCTCGGCGCCAACAGCGCCCTGATCGGGTTCGCGACGGTCGGCGTGAGCTTCCTGTTCCGACCCCTCGGCGCCTTCCTGGCTGGCCACTTCGGCGACAAGTTCGGCCGCAAAGCGGTGCTGATGTGGACGCTGATCCTGATGGGTGCGGCGACAGCGCTGATCGGCGTGCTGCCCGATGCGAACGCGATCGGCGTCGCGGCTCCGATCCTGCTGGTGCTGCTGCGCATCCTGCAGGGGATCTCGGCCGGTGGTGAATGGGGCGGTGCGGTGCTGATGGCCGTCGAGCACGCGCCCAAGGCCAAGCGCGGCATCTTCGGCGCCGCGCCGCAGATCGGCGTGCCGCTGGGGCTGCTGATCGCCTCCGGTGTGATGGCGATCATGGCGCTGGTCGCGCCGGGCGACCAGTTCCTGTCCTGGGGCTGGCGGATTCCGTTCCTGCTCAGCGTCGTACTGATCGTGGTCGGCTACTACGTGCGCCGCCGGGTCGAGGAGAGCCCCGTGTTCACCGAGCTCGCCGAGCGCAAGGAGGCCGCGAGCATGCCGATCGTGCAGCTGTTCCGCAAGCATCTGCTGCTCGTGATCATCGCCGCGCTCGTCTTCGCCGGCAACAACGCGGTCGGCTACATGACCACCGGCGGATACATCCAGGGGTATGCGACCAACCCGGAGGGCGCGCTCAAGCTCGATCGCGGGCCCGTGCTCTGGGCGGTGGCCGGATCCGCCGTCACCTGGCTGCTGTCGACCCTGGTTGCCGGATGGATCTCGGATCGGATCGGTCGCCGGACCACCTACATCGTCGGATGGATCCTGCAGCTCATCGGTGTGTTCACGCTGTTCCCGCTGGTGAACACGGGTCAGATCGGGCTGCTGTTCGCGGCGCTCGCCATCCTCACGATCGGTCTCGGCTTCACATACGGCCCGCAGGCGGCGCTCTACACCGAGCTGTTCCCGGCATCGATCCGGTTCTCGGGCGTCTCCATCTCGTACGCGATCGGGGCCATCGCCGGGGGCGCCTTCGCGCCGACCATCGCGACCGCGATCGTGCAGGCGACCGGCTCGACGCAGGCGGTCACCTGGTACCTCGCCGGGATGACCGTGATCGGCCTCATCGCGACGCTGCTGCTGCGCGACCGCAGCGGCATCCCGCTCGGGCCCGATCACGAGGCCGAGCAGTCGGTGAGCCCGATCTACGGGCTGTCCAAGGCCTGAGGCCGGCCGCGACTCCACAGGATGATTGCAGCTCTGGAGGACGATTCCGTCGGGAACGTCCTCCAGAAGTGCATCCGTCCTGAGGTGATGCGGTGCAGGGGAGTTCAGGCGCCGCGTCGCGGTCAGGCCCCGAGGGCCTCTCGGATCGTCGTCGCCGAGCGCTGCAGGCGTGCCGCGATCTCTGCGTCGGTGCGGTCCGTGGCGACGTGCACCACGGCGATCGCCGCCGGGCGCTGCCCGCGCAGGGCCAGCGGCACGGCCACGGACTGCACGGTCGGGATCACCTCGTCGTGGCTCGTCGCGAAGCCCGCGGTGCGCACGCCCGCAGCCTCCGAGCGCAGCGCCGAAGAAGCGTCCGAGGGCCATTCCGCCTCCGCCAGCTGCGCGAGGATCGCCTTGCCCGGAGCGCCGACCTTCACCGAGTGCCGCGCCCCGGGACGCTGGGCGACACTGGCCACGGCATGCCGCGGTTCGACGCTCACCAGCGTGATGCACTCCTCGCCGTCGAGCACTGCGAGGAAGCAGGTCATGCCGAGTTCGTTGGCCACGGCGGTGAGCTCGGGGAGGGCCTCCGCCTGCAGATCGTTCGCGACGCCGGCGGCGAGAGCGGCCATGCGCGCGCCGAGGGACACGAGCCCCGAGGCGTCTCGGGAGACGAGTCCGTGATCCTCGAGCGTGCGCAGCAGCCGGTAGGCGATCGAGCGGTGCACGCCGAGTGCGCCGGCGATCTCGTCGATCGAGAGCGCTCCGCGCGCATCGGCGAGGACCTCCAGGATCCGGATGCCGCGGCTGAGGGTCTGCGAAGCGGGTGCGTCGGCCACGAATACTCCTCGCCGTCTTGATCGCTGACGCGACCTCGGATAGATTGTGTTCAATAGTAGAACTTCGTGTTCGAATATAGAACAAGGCGTCGCGAAGCACAAGAGCCTCGCAGTCACGCAGAACCGAGCCCGACGGCGCCGTCAGGAAGGAATCGACGACGATGCAGTTCCACCACCACGGATATGTGTCCCACGACCCGCGGGTGCTCCCCGCCGCCGGCACGGGCATCGACCGCCCCGCCGATCTTCCCGACGAGATCGACGTGCTCATCGTCGGATCCGGTCCCGCGGGCATGCTCCTCGCCGCGCAGATGTCGCAGTATCCGGACGTCACGACGCGCATCATCGAGCGCCGCGACGGACGGCTCGTGCTCGGCCAGGCCGACGGCATCCAGCCGCGCAGCGTCGAGACGTTCCAGGCGTTCGGCTTCGCCGAGCGCATCGTGGCCGAGGCCTACAACATCGGCTGGATGAACTTCTGGGGCCCGGATCCGGAGAACCCGCAGAACATCGTCCGCACCGCGCGCACCGCGGACTACGGCCTCGACATCTGCGAGTTCCCGCACCTGATCGTGAATCAGGCGCGCGTGCTGGACTACTTCGCCGAGGCCGCCGCCGACGGACCCGGCCGCATCGTGCCGGACTACGGAGTGCAGTTCCTCGGCCTCACCGTCCACGAGGAGGGCGAGTACCCGGTCGAGGTGCAGGTGCGATACGTCGCCGGGGCGCGCGAGGGCGAAGAGCGCACGATCCGGGCGAAGTACGTGGCAGGCTGCGACGGCGCGCGCAGCGGAGTGCGCGAGGCCATCGGACGCACGCACGTGGGGGCGATGGCCGCGCATGCCTGGGGCGTCATGGACGTGCTCGTGAACACCGATTTCCCGGACTGGCGCACCAAGTGCGCGATCAACGCCGAGGCCGGCAACATCCTGCACATCCCGCGCGAGGGCGGCTACCTGAGCCGGATGTACATCGACCTCGGCGAGGTCGCGGCCGATGACAATCACGCCGTGCGCGCGACCCCCATCGAGGCGATCATCGGCAAGGCGAACGAGATCCTGCACCCCTACTCGATCGACGTGAAGCAGGTCGCCTGGCACAGCGTCTACGAGGTCGGCCATCGCATCACCGACGGCTTCGACGACGTGGATCCGGGCTCCGCCGCCACGCCGCGCGTCTTCCTCACCGGCGACGCGTGCCACACCCACAGCGCCAAGGCCGGGCAGGGGATGAACGTGTCGATGCAGGACGGCTTCAACCTCGGCTGGAAGCTCGGCTCGGTGCTCACCGGCCGCGCGCCGGCGGCGCTGCTGTCGACCTACGGCGCCGAGCGCAAGCCGGTGGCGCAGCAGCTCATCGACTTCGACCGCGAGTGGTCCTCGCTCATGGCGCGCAAGCCCGAGGAGATCTCGGATCCGCAGGAGCTGGCGACGTTCTACCTGGGAACGGCCGAGTTCCCGTCCGGCTTCATGACGCAGTACGGCTCGTCGATGATCATCGGATCCGATGCGCACCAGGCTCTCGCCGCCGGGTTCCCGCTCGGCAAGCGGTTCAAGAGCGCGGAGGTCGTACGGGTCTCCGACGGCAACGTCGTGCACCTCGGCCACCACGCGAAGGCGGACGGCCGCTGGCGCGTGTACGCGTTCGGCGACGCGACCGGGTCCGGGCTCGATGCCTGGGCCGAGGCGGTGGCACCGGTGCTGGCGCGGTTCACGCCGGCCGCGGGAGATGTGGACGCGGTCTTCGACGTGAAGGCGATCTACCAGCAGTCGTACGAGGACCTCGACGTCACGACCGCGCCCGCGCTCTTCCAGCCGAAGACCGGCCCGCTCGGCCTCACCGACTGGGAGAAGCTCTACGCCGCTGCGCCTTCACACTGGTCGAAGGGCGACATCTTCGTCGAGCGGGAGCTGTCACGCGACGGCGTCGTGATCGTGGTGCGGCCCGACCAGTACGTCGCCGCGATCCTGCCGCTCGGCGGCGTGGACGAACTCGCGTCGTTCCTGGAGGGCGCCTTCCTGGAGGCGTGATGATCACCAGCGGCAGGGATCCGGATCCCGAGAAGATACGGATCCCTGTCGCCTCTGGCGTCGCCCGGCACCCGCCGGTAACGTCGGCTCTGCGCGCGCCGCAGCGCTGTGGAGAGGTCGTGACGATGACGGACAACCCTGTGCCCGAGGTGCTGCCGGGTTCGATGATGCTGGAGCTGGTCCTCGTGCCGGTGACGGACATCGACCGGGCCAAGGCCTTCTACGCCGAGCAGCTCGGCTTCACCGCGGACGTGGACGTCTGCCCGCAGGAGGGCGTCCGCATCGTGCAGCTGACGCCGCCCGGTTCCTACTGCTCGATCACGCTGACCGAAGGCCTGCCGGATCAGCGGATGGACCCGGGCTCGCTGCGCGGTCTGCACCTCGTGGTGGCGGACATCGAGGCTGCGCGTGCCGAGCTGATCGGCCGCGGCGTCGATGTCGCTCCCGTCGTGGACCTGGGCGGCGTGCTCTACGCGGGATTCGAGGATCCCGACGGCAACACCTGGACGCTGCAGCACATGCCCTGGCGTCGCTGAGCAGGGCCGGGCGCCCTCCGCTCAGGAGTTCACGCGGATGATCTCCTCCTGGTACGGCGCGATCACGTCGCCCGAGATGCGCAGGTCGAGCACGAGGAACGGGCGCGTGGCCGGATCCTCGGCGCCCCAGGTGGCGAGCCGGTCGAGGTCGGCGAGAGTGTGCACGGCGACGCCCTCCGCGCCCACGGCCGCGGCGAACGCGGCGAAGTCGACCTGGGGGATGAGCATGGGCTCGCGCGCCAGACCCTTGAGCCCGTACAGGTTGACCTCGGCGCCGTAGGCCGCGTCGTTCCAGATCACGGCCACACCGCGGCCGCCGGCCGAGCGCACGGCCGACTCCAGATCGGCGATCGCCATGAGCCCGCCGCCGTCACCCGAGGTGAGCACCACGGTCGACTCGGGGCGCGCCCGGGTCGCGCCGACGACGCTGGGCCAGCCCTGTCCGATCGCCTGGAACGCGGTGCCGATCATCATCATCCGGTCGGGTGATGCCACCGGCCAGTACATGTTGGCCCAGCCGATGAAGTGCCCGCCGTCCGAGACCACCACCCGATCCTCGGGCAGCAGCTCGGCGATGCGGCGGGCGGCGGAGCGTGGGTCGAGCCGGCCGTCGGGCGCGGCCACGTCACCGGGCTCGTACGCGCGGGCGGTGGCCACGTCGACGCTCTCGCGCCAGTCTGAGCCCGTCGCGCCCTGCAGCCGGGCGACGAGTGCCTCGGCGGCGAGCCGCGCGTCCGCGCGGACGAAGCCGCCCACGTGCGCGTGGGTCGCGGCCGGGGCCACGTCGATCTGGAACACCTGCGTGCCGGGTGCGAACAGCGCGCCGAACCGCATCGTGAACTGATTCAGCGACGCCCCGAACACGACGGCGACGTCGGCGGTGCGGACGAGCTCCATCGCGCCCTCGGCGCCGAATCCGCCGGTCACGCCCAGGTCGTAGCGCTGGTCGCCGAAGACTCCGCGGCCGAGCGCGGACGAGGCGGTCAGCGCGCCCGTCGCGTCGGCGAGCGCGGTCAGGGCCTCGCCGGCGCCGGCCAGCCAGGCACCGCGCCCGGCGAGCAGGAACGGACGCTTCGCGGAGCGCAACGCCTCGGCGATCCGGTCGAGCATGCCCTCGGCGAACTCCCCCTTGGGAGCGAGCGGCGCGGGCACACGCGGAGCCGGAGCGGCGGGCACCTCGCCGGCCTCGAGCGCGGCGACGTCGTAGGGGATGGCCAGCACGACGGGCACCCGGTAGGTGAGGGCGTGCTCGATGGCGATGACCGTGGTGGCGGCGGCGTCGGCCCGGCCCACGGTGTAGGTGCGGGCGCCGACGCCCGACGCCAGCGCGATCTGGTCGACGTCCCAGGGGCGCGGCCCGCTCGTGGGCTCGTCGCCGACGACCAGGACCAAGGGGATGTGCGCCTGCACCGATTCGGCGAGGGCCGTGAGCGTGTTCGTGAAGCCGGCCCCGTAGGTGCTGGTGGCGGCGGCGATGCGGCCGGAGGCCCGGAAGTGCGCGTCGGCGGCGACCACGGCACCCTGCTCGTGACGGACGGCGGTGAACGAGGCGTCGGTCTGCTGCTCGATCGCGTCGAGGAAGTAGGCATTGCCGTTGCCCATGACGCCGAAGACGGCGTCGATGTGCTGGGCGAGGGTGAGGGCGACGTGCGCGGAGACGGTGGGCATGCTGAAGGCCTTTCGAGACGACAACGGAACGAGGATCCGTATGTGTCTCGCCGGAGCGCGTCGTCGCACTGCGGGCTTCGTGCCCCTTTTTCGAGCACCGGCGCGGCAGCGGTTCGCGCATGCGCCGGACCCTCCCAGTGTAGCCATCGGCGGCAGCTGCCGCGGAGCGCCTACTCCCGAAGCAGGGCGCGGAGTGTCTGGATCGTGTCCGCGTCGGCCGCGGTCTTGTCGGGGCGGTAATGCTTGACCCGGGCGAAGCGCAGCGCGATCCCGCCGGGATAGCGCGGCGAATGCTGCACGCCGTCGATCGCGATCTCGACGACGATCTCGGGGCGGACGAACACGGTGGATGCCGTGCGCCGCGTCTCGTAGCCGGGGAACGTCTCCGTCTGCCAGCGCAGCAACTCGTCGGTGAGGCCCTTGAACGTCTTGCCGACCATGACGAAGCCGCCGGGCTCGCCGAAATCGCCGTCCGGATCCCTGGCCCCGAGGTGCAGGTTCGAGAGCCAGCCGCGGCGGCGGCCGGATCCCCATTCCGCACCGAGCACGACGAGGTCGTAGGTGAGCACGGGTTTGACCTTCACCCAGGACTTGCCGCGGCGCCCTGCGGAGTAGGCGGATCCGATGGCCTTGACGACCACGCCCTCGTGCCCGGCTGCCAGCGCCTCCCGGGACAGGCGCTCGGCCTCCTCGGGATCGGCGGTGACGATGCCCGGCATGCGCCAGGCGCCGGCGACGCGCTCGAGCTCTTCGAGGCGCACGGTGAGCGGCTCGTCGAGGAGGTCGCGGCCGTCGACGCGCAGCACGTCGAAGAACCACGGCCGCAGCACGAGCTCGCGTGCGACGTCGGCGCCGAAGCGGGACATAGTCTGCTGGAACGGGCGCGGGCCGCCGTCCTCGTCGAGCGACAGGGTCTCGCCGTCGAGGATGACGTCGTGGGCGGGTAGCGCGCGCACGATCTCGACGATCTCGGGGAGGCGGTGCGTCACGTCGGCGAGGCTGCGCGTGAAGATGCGGACGTCGTCACCGTGGCGGTGCACCTGGATCCGCGCGCCGTCGAGCTTGTACTCGACGGATGCTTCGCCGGTGATCTCCAGCGCCGCGCTCGGCGTCGCAGCGCTCGCTGCAAGCATCGGCAGCACGGGGCGGCCCACGGCCAGACCCACCGCATCCAGGTCTTCCGCCGTGCCGGTCAGGGCGATGAGCGCGGTCGCGCCGAGGTCGCCGGAGAGCATCGCGGCTCGTCGCACCGCTGCGGCAGGGCGGTCGGAGGCGCGGGCGATCGCGTCGAGCACCACGCCCGCGAGCGCGCCGGTGCGCAGCTCGCCGAGCATCGCCCGGGCGAGGAAGTCCCATTCCGCGGCCGTGGCGCGTCCCGCGAGCCCCTCGAGCGCGGCGGAGCGAACAGCGGCGGATCCCGATCCCGTGACGGCGGCGAGTTCGTCGAGCGCGCGGTCGACGTCGTCGATCGTGAGCGCCGATTCGGCGGCGTGCGGCACGTCGATGGCGGTGATACCGCGCCAGCCGACGCCGAGCCGGCCCTGTCTGGGTGAGGCCAGCAGCAGGCCGACGACGGGTGCGAGCTCCCCGGGCTCGGCACTCTGCAGCAGCCGCGCCAGCACATCGATCTTGGCCAGGCGTGATGAGGTGGCAGCGGTCTGGCCGGCCGCGGCGACGAGCTCGCTGAGCTTCATGACGGCATTGTCGCACTGGGGTCGGACATCGCGCTGGGTGTGCCCGACCCGACCTGCGCGGCATCAGCGCGAGCGCTGGATGAGGGCGAGCAGCGCCCGCCCGTACGCCTCGGACGGATCCGGATGCTCGAAGAGCAGCGGCTGCCCGGCGATCTCGATCTCGACCTGGAACGCGTCGTCGAGCCGCACCAGGCGGCGGAATGTGCCGCGCAGCAGATCCCGTAGCTGATCCTCACGCGGCAGCCAGACCGCTTCGGTGACCGTCACCGCGTCGAGCGCCCATTCGGTGGTGCCGTTGAATGCGAGGATCGTGCCGGTCGGGGTGCGCCGGGCCTCGATGGTCATGATGCTGACGGTGAAGACGTCGGCCTCGATCTCCAGCTCCACCTCATCCGGCAGAACGAGCTGGAAGCGGTCGCCCTCCGCGGGGTGCCACGCCAGGCCGGCGTCGCGCAGCGCGAGCGCGAGGTCCCGCGTGATCACGAAGCGGTCCTCGGGGCGATCGCGGCGCAGGGACCGGTCATTGGTCCCGCCGGTGTGCTCATCTTCTGAGCGTAGCCGCGCGCGGGGGAGGGCGGGCGAGCGCATGTCGGAGGAGTGCGGCAGGCTGGAGGCATGACGCAGCACGGCGCTTCACCCGAGACGCACGCGGCCGCCCTCACCGCCTTGCGGGCCCTCGTCGGCCGACCCGACGCCGAGTTCCACGATGGGCAGTACGAGGCGATCGAGGCGCTGGTCGCTGACCGGCGGCGGGCGCTGGTGGTGCAGCGGACCGGGTGGGGCAAGTCGGCCGTCTACTTCGTCGCGACCCTGCTGCTGCGGCACGAGGGCGCGGGCCCCACCGTGCTGGTCTCGCCGCTGCTGGCGCTCATGCGCGACCAGATCGCCGCCGCGGAGCGCGCGGGCGTGCGCGCGGTCGCGATCAACTCGACGAACGCGCATGAGTGGGCCGACGTGCTCGCGCAGCTGGACCGCGACGAGGTCGACGTGCTCCTGGTCTCGCCCGAGCGGCTCAACAACCCCTCGTTCCGCGAGCAGCAGCTGCCCGCCCTCGTACGCCGGATCGGCATGCTCGTGGTCGACGAGGCGCACTGCATCAGCGACTGGGGGCACGACTTCCGCCCGGACTACCGGCGGCTGCGCGAGCTCATCGCGCAGATGCCCGCCGACGTGCCCGTGCTCGCCACGACCGCGACCGCGAACAGCCGGGTGGTGGCCGATGTCGCCGAGCAGCTCGGCGCTGCGGAGGCTGGAGGCGGATCCGAGGTGCTCACGATCCGGGGTCCGCTCGCCCGCTCCTCTCTGCGGCTCGGCGTGCTGCGCCTGCCCGATGCGCCCAGCCGGCTGGCCTGGCTGCTCAGCCATCTGGACGAGCTGCCCGGATCCGGCATCATCTACACGCTGACGGTCGCCGCAGCCGTCGACACGGCGCGTCTGCTGCGCGATCGCGGACACGAGGTGCGCGCCTACACGGGCCAGACGGATCCGGACGAGCGTGCCGAGTCGGAGGCGATGCTCAAGCGCAACGAGGTGAAGGCGCTGGTCGCGACGAGCGCGCTGGGGATGGGATTCGACAAGCCCGATCTCGGGTTCGTGCTGCATCTGGGCGCCCCGTCGTCACCGGTCGCGTACTACCAGCAGGTGGGCCGCGCGGGGCGCGCAAGCGAGAGCGCCGACGTGCTGCTGCTGCCGGGGGTCGAGGACCGCGACATCTGGCACTACTTCGCGACGGCCTCGATGCCGGACCGGGAGCGGGCCGAGCGGGTGATCGCCGCGCTGGGGGACGTGCCGGTGTCGACCCCCGTGCTCGAGGCGATGGTCGACATCCGGCGCACACCGCTCGAGCTGCTGCTCAAGGTGCTCGACGTCGACGGCGCGGTGCGCCGCGTGCAGGGCGGCTGGATCGCCACGGGCGAGCCCTGGGGCTACGACGCCGAGCGGTACGACCGGATCGCCGCCGAGCGCCGCGCGGAGCAGCAGCACATGGTGGAGTACGAGCAGGGTTCCGACTGCCGCATGGAGTTCCTGCAGCGCACCCTCGATGACGACACGGCCGAGCCGTGCGGGCGATGCGACAACTGCGCCGGCGTCTGGTTTCCGACCGGGATCGGCACCGAGGCCAGCGTCGCGGCCACGGCGTCGCTGGACCGGGTGGGCGTGCCGATCGAGCCGCGCCGGGCCTGGCCGACGGGCGCCGACCGGCTCGGGGTCCCCGTGAAGGGGCGCATCGCCGTGGAGGAGCAGGCGGGGGAAGGGCGCGCGCTCGCGCGTCTCACGGACCTCGGCTGGGGCGGTGCGCTGCGCGAGCTCTTCGCCGCCGGCGCCCCCGACGGCCCGGTTCCCGATCGGCTCCGCGACGCCTGCGTGCGGGTGCTCGCCGGCTGGGGGTGGGCCGAGCGTCCGGTCGCGGTGGTCTCGATGCCGTCGCGGTCCCGGCCGCTTCTGGTCGGGTCGCTCGCGCGGAGCCTCGCCGAGATCGGCCGGCTGCCGTATCTGGGCGAGCTCGACATGGTCGGAGCAGGCCCGACCGGCGGGCCAGGGGGCAACAGCGCGTTCCGCCTCGCGGGGGTCTGGGACCGCTTCTCGACCGATGCTCTCGCCATGCCCGCGGGCCCCGTGCTGCTCGTGGACGATCAGGCTGACAGCCGATGGACGCTCACCGTCGCCGCCCGCCTGCTCCGTCGGGCGGGCGCGACCGACGTCCTGCCGTTCGTGCTCGCGCTGCGGGGGTGATCCGCGGGGTCAGCGCACCCGGCCGAAGGCGCGCGCCGGGTGCTCCAGCAGCTCCATCACCCGGCGCAGGAACGAGGCGGCGTAACCGCCGTCGCACACGCGGTGGTCGAACACCAGCGAGAGCTGCGCGATGCGCCGCGCAACGATTGCGCCGTCGACGACCCACGGGCGCTCGATCATCCGGCCGATGCCGAGGATCGCGACATCGGGGTGGTTGATGATCGCCGCGGATCCGTCCACGCCAAGGCCGCCGTAATTGTTCAGCGTGAAGGTCGATCCGCGCAGGCGCTCGGGCGGCATGGATCCGGCTCGTGCGGTCGTGGCGAGCTCGCGCAGCGCCGCGTCGAGCTCGTCGACGTTGAGCTCGTGCGCACGCGGGATCACCGGCACCATGAGGCCACGGTCGGTGTCGGCGGCGACCCCGAGGTTCACGCCGTCGAACGAGAGGATCTCGCTCGCGTCGTCGCTGAGCCGCGATGCCAGCAGCGGATGCTCGGCGAGGGCGATCAGCACGAACCGTGCCACGAGAGCCGTGAGCGACGGGGCCTTGCCGCCTTCCGGCGCCATGGCGGCGCGGAGCGTCCAGAGCTCGGTGACGTCGACGTCCACCCAGACCGTGGCCTCGGGGATCTCGGACCGGCTGCGGGTGAGCTTCGCGCTCACCGCCTTGCGCAGCGGCGACATGCGCTCGCGGGAGGCGACGGCGAGCCCGTCGACGATCTCCCCGCTCAGTGGTCGCACATTGCGGTCATTCGCATCCGGTGACCGCAATTCGAGACCAGTGAGCGAGGGAGAGGCGGTGCTCGACAGGGTCGCGCCTGCCGAGGCGCCGAGCGCGTGCAGGGACATGCCGTCCACGGCCTGGTCCACGGCGGCGCGCAGCACGTCGGCTCGGGTGACGGCGCCGTCGGATCCGGTCGGAGTGACCCGGCGCACGTCGAGACCGAGGTCGCGCGCGAGGCGGCGGACGAGGGGCGAGCGCACGGCGACCGGGCCGACGGACTCAGCCGTATCGTCAGCGCGCGGCGTCTCGTCTCTGCGTTTCGACTCGCCTTCGGCTCGCTCAACGAACACCGGCTCCGCCGGTGCTCGCTCAACGTCCAAAGGCACGCTCGGACGCCCCGCGGGGGAGCCGTCTCCGCGCACGGGCCCCGCCGTGCGGCGCGCGCGGCGTCGTCCCGACCCCGCGCGTTCGGTCGTGCCGTAACCGATCAGCACATTGCCGGATCCGGATCCGGCGCGCTCCTCGGACCGATACGCCTCCTTCTCGACATCTCCGCCGGCAGCGCCGCCCGCGGTGCCGGGCGCTGCTGCAGCGGCATCGGGATCGGCGACCTCGAGCACCGGGGCGCCGACGTCGATCGTCTCGCCGGGTTCGCCATGCAGCGCGACGACCACGCCGGCGTAGGGCGACGGCAGCTCGACCACGCTCTTCGCGGTCTCGACCTCGGCGATGGGCTGGTCGGTGCGGATGGTGTCGCCGACCTGCACGAGCCACTGCACGAGGCCGGCCTCGGTGAGGCCCTCGCCCAGGTCGGGCAGGCGGAACACCTTCGTCGTCGCGGTGGTCATACTTCTTCTCCCTGCTCGTCGAGCCAGTGCAGGGTGTCGATCGCATCGAGCACCCGGTCGGCGTCGGGCAGATACCAGTGCTCGAACTTCGGCGGGGCGAACGGGGTGTCGAAGCCGGTGACCTTGCGCACGGCCGCCTCGAGGAACTCGAAGCAGCGCTCGAACACCCGGGACTGGATCTCGCTGGCCACGCTCGCGTAACCCGGCGCCTCGGCGACGACCACAGCGCGGCCGGTCGAGCGCACGGCAGCGGTGATCGTGGCGTCGTCGATCGGCGTCAGCGTGCGCACGTCGATGACCTGCACGCTGCGGCCTTCCGCGGCGGCGATCTCGGCGGCCTCGAGGCACGTCGCCACCGAGGAGCCGTAGGAGATGAGGGTCACGTCCGTGCCCTCGCGAGCGACCCGGGCGGATCCGATCTCCCCGACGATCGAGGTGTCGACCTCGCCCTTCGTCCAGTACAGCTTCTTCGGTTCGAGGAAGACCACCGGATCCGGCGACGCGATCGCCGCGCGCAGCAGGGAGTACGCGTCCTGCGGGGTCGACGGGCACACCACCGTGAGCCCCGGAGTGTGCGCGTAGTAGGCCTCGGACGAGTCGCAGTGGTGCTCGACGCCGCCGATGCCGCCGCCGGTGGGGATCCGGATCACCATCGGCATGGGCAGCGCGCCACGGGTGCGGTTGGCCATCTTCGCGACGTGGCTGACGACCTGCTCGAACGCGGGCAGCGCGAAGGCGTCGAACTGCATCTCGACGACCGGTCGCATGCCGTTCATGGCCATGCCCACTGCGGTGCCGATGATGCCCGACTCCGCGAGCGGCGTGTCGAAGCAGCGGTCCTCGCCGTAGCGCTCGGTGAGTCCGTCGGTGATCCGGAAGACTCCTCCGAGCGCGCCCACGTCCTCGCCGAAGAGGACGACGTCGGGGTCGGCCTCGATGGCGTCGGCGAGGGCGCGGTTGAGCGCCGCCGCCATCGTCATCGTCTGGACGGTCGGAACCGTCTGGTTCTCGGGGGTGGCGGCGTCCACGCGGACGCCCTCGTGCGCGATGGTCATAGGGTGCCTCCTTCGGCGGATCCGGAGCGCTCCAGCTCGTCGCGCAGCTGATGCCACTGCTCCTGCAGCTGTGGCGAACGGGTGCTGCGGACGAAGCGGAACAGGTCCTCGGGGTCGAGCTCGGGGTCGGCGTTCAGTGCATCGCGGAGGGCCGCCGCGATGGTCTCGGCGCCCTCGGCGAGCTCCTGCTCGCGGGCCTCGTCGAGCAGGCCGCGTGCGCTGAGGTGCGCGCGCAGGCGGGTCAGCGGATCCTTCGCGACCCAGGCCTGCACCTCGGCGCGCTCGCGGTAGCGGGTGTCGTCGTCGGCGTTCGTGTGCGCCTGCATCCGGTAGGTGTGGGCCTCGACGAGGGTCGGTCCACCGCCGGCACGGGCGCGATCCACGGCCTCGCCGAGCACGGCGATGAGGGCCGCCACGTCGTTGCCGTCCACGCGCTGCCCGGGCATGCCGTAGCCGACCGCCTTGTGCGCGAGCGAGGGGGCGGCGGTCTGCCGGCTCAGCGGCACGGAGATCGCGAACTCGTTGTTCTGCACGAAGAAGACGACGGGCACATGGAACACGGCGGCGAAGTTCAGCGCCTCGTGGAAGTCGCCCTCGCTCGTGGACCCGTCACCGCACATCGCGAGCACGACGGTGTCCTCGCCGCGGTGCTTCGCGGCCTGCGCGAAGCCGACCGCGTGCAGCAGCTGCGTCGCCAGCGGCGTGGTCTGCGGGGCCACGTGGTGCTCGTGCGGGTCGTAGCCGGAGTGCCAGTCGCCCTTCAGCAGCACCATGGCGTCGTCGGGGGAGACGCCCCGGGCGATCACCGCGACCGAGTCGCGGTAGGTCGGGAACAGCCAGTCCTGCGCGCCGAGCACGAGCGACGCCGCGATCTGGCAGGCCTCCTGGCCGTGCGAGGAGGGGTAGACCGCGAGACGCCCCTGGCGGACCAGCGCGTTCGCCTGATCGTTGATGCGGCGTCCCTCGACGAGGCCGCGGTAGGCCCGGCCGAGCACCTCGTCCGCGGGCATCGGATAGCCGTCGTCGACGCGCGAGGATCCGCTCTCGTCGATGAGCCGCACCGGTTCATCGTGGGGGAGCAGATCGCGGGGATCCGCGTTCTGCGCGTGGCTCGTGGCAGGCATGGTGTGCTGCATCGGGTCCGCCTTCCTTGCCGAACGTGATGTCTCCAGTGTGCGTCGGCAGATGCAGTCGTCCAACAGGATCGCGGCGAATCTGGACGATTGCAGAGCAGAGGCACCAGAATGATGCAGAGTGTCAGTGATGAGAAGCAGGGAAGGCGCGCGCATGGCGGAGCTGGATGACATCGACCGGGCGATCCTGGGTGAGCTGCGCCGCGATGCGCGCGTGTCCATGACGGCGATCGCCGAGTCCGTGCACATCTCGCGGGCGGGCGCGCATGCGCGCATCAAACGGCTGACCGACGCCGGGGTCATCACCGGGTACACCGTGCGCACGGATCCGGTGCTGCTCGGCCACCATGCATCGGCATACGTCATGCTCGCGCTCGAGCAGCCGGCCTGGCAGGAGGTGCAGGAGCAGCTGCAGCGGATCCCCGAGGTCGAGCACATGGCACTCGTGGGCGGCGACTTCGACGTGATCCTGCTCGTGCGGGCGAGCGACGCACGAGATCTCCGCCGGATCGTGCTCGAGGACATCCAGGCGATCTCCGCGGTCCGCTCCACGCGCACGACGCTCATCTTCGAGGACTTCGGGCAGAGCTGACCGCATCCGCGTTCCCGGGAGGCGCGTCCGCACGGCAGAATGTATCCATGACGGATACGGCGATCGAGCGCGAAGTGCTCACCTGGGACGGTTTCGGCGAGGCGACGCGGGATCTGGCCCGCCGGATCCTCGATTCGGGTTTCGAGACCGAGGTGGTCGTCGCGATCGCACGTGGCGGGCTGCTGCCGGCCGGGGCCATCGCGTACGGCCTCGGCGCGAAGAACTGCGGCGCGATCAACGTCGAGTTCTACACCGGCATCGGCACGGTGCTGGACGCTCCCGAGGTGCTGCCGCCGGCGCTCGACATGGAGTACCTGAACGGTCGTCGCGTGCTGCTCGTCGACGACGTCGCCGATTCCGGACGCACGCTCGCACTGGCCGTCGAGCTGCTCAAGAGCAAGGGCGCCGATGTGCGCTCGGTCACGATCTACACCAAGCMCACCACGATCATCCAGCCCGACTACGCGTGGAAGGACACCGATCGCTGGATCGACTTCCCGTGGTCAGCCAAGGGCACGGTCCGCGAGGAGGACCTGGGCCTGGCGCCCACGGCCTGACCTCCTATTTTCCGAGTCGTCCCCCTGAGCACGAGCCATGGCCCGTGCTCAGGGGGACGACTCGGTTGTGAGGCGTGCGCTCAAGGGGGCGGCTCCGTGGCGAGGCCTCAGTCGTCGGCGGGTGCGATGCGCGGGGGCCAGGCCGTGGCGCCGAGCTCGCGGGAGATGTTGCGGGCAGTGTCGCGCAGCGCGTGCAGCACGGCGTCGGGCGCGGGACCGTCGGCCGTCGGGTACACCACGGCGACCGCCGCCACGATGTCCCCGCGGGAGTCGGCGACGGGGGAGGCGAGCGACGACTCGCCCAGAACGGCCTCGTCGACCTCGGTTGCGATGCCGTGCTCAGCGATCGCGGGAAGGCCGGCCGCGAGCACCTCGGGATGCGTGACGGTGTCGCCGGTCAGGCTCCGCAGCGGGCCTGAGAACACGGCCCGCTGGAATCCGAGGTCGTGCGCGAGTAGCACCTTGCCCATGGCCGAGGCGTGCGCCGGCAGCGCCGCGCCGGTCTCCAGCATCTGGGGGCTGTCATCGGGGCGAAGCACGTGGTGAATCACGAGCACCTCGGCGAAGTGCGGGGCGCCGAGCCGCACGGCCATGCCGGTGCGCCGCGCGAGCTCCTGCGTCCAGCGCATCGACCGCGCCCGCACATCGAGGGAGTCGAGGTAGACGCTGCTGAGCTTCAGCAGGGTCGGGCCCAGCATGTACCGCTGGCCGCCGCGCTCCTTGGCGACGAGCCCGTGCTCGCGCAGCGACGACACGATGCCGTGCACGGTCGACGGCGGCAGCTGCAAGGCAGTCGCGAGATCCGTGATGCCGAGGTGGCGGGAGCCCTGCAGCAGCTCGAGCACCTTCGCGGCGCGATCGATCGCCTGGATCATCGGTGCGGTTCCCTCCTCGACGGCAGCGGCGACGACGGTGCGGATCCGGATCTCTTGACAATCCGACATCCTCAACGCATATTCGACATTAACGAAAAGTATTCCGATTCTGGAGTGCAGTCGCCCGTGACGCAAGAGGTTCCGACCTCGGGTCTCGGCACGCCCCCGGATGCGGATCCGTCGGGATCCCGACCGTCGCGGAATGCTGGTCGGATCGCAATGGTGCTGGTGGAACTGCAACGAGGAGGTCGCAGGATGAAGAAGCTCATCAACGCCCCGGAGGACGTGCTCGCGGAGTCGATGCGCGGGCTCGCGCTCGCGCATCCGGAGCTCGAGGTCGACCTGGCGAACCGCGTGATCCTGCGCGCGACACGCAAGGACGAGGGCAAGGTCGCGTTGCTGAGCGGCGGTGGATCCGGACACGAGCCGCTGCACGGCGGATTCGTCGGGACCGGCATGCTCGACGCCGCCTGCGCCGGAGAGGTCTTCACCTCGCCCACGCCCGATCAGATGCAGGTCGCCACGAAGGCGATCGACCGCGGCGCGGGTGTGCTGCACATCGTGAAGAACTACACCGGCGACGTGATGAACTTCGAGATGGGCGCCGAGCTCGCCGCCATGGACGGCATCGACGTGCGCTCGGTCGTGGTGGACGACGACGTCGCCGTGCAGGACTCGCTCTACACGGCGGGCCGCCGCGGTGTAGGCCTCACGGTGCTGCTCGAGAAGATCGTGGGGGCGGCCGCAGAAGAGGGGCAGGATCTCGCCGCTGTGGCCGATCTCGCCGCGCGTGTGAACGGCCAGGGGCGGTCCATGGGCATGGCGCTTTCGAGCTGCACCGTGCCGGCCGCGGGCAAGCCCACGTTCGATCTGCCCGACGATCAGATGGAGATCGGCATCGGCATCCACGGCGAGCCCGGCCGCCACCGCGTTCCGCTCGCGCCCGCCAAGGACATCGCGGCGCAGCTGGTCGAGCCGATCCTCGCCGATCTGGATTTCACCGGATCCCCGGCGATCGTGATGCTCAACGGCATGGGAGCGTCGCCGCTCATCGAGCTGTACCTGATGTACGGCGAGGTCGCGACGCTGCTGGAGAAGGCCGGCGTGACGGTCGCCCGCAACCTCGTCGGCAACTACATCACGTCGCTGGACATGGCCGGGTGCTCGGTCACCCTGCTCAAGGCCGACGACGAGCTCATCCGGCTGTGGGACGCGCCCGTCGTCACCCCCGGCCTGCGCTGGGGCGCCTGAACCGCTCGAAGGAGAACATCTGCATGTCGAACACCATCCCGCTCGCCGCTCTCGTCGACTGGCTGCACCGTTTCCGTGACGCCGTCGTCGCGCAGCGCGACTGGCTCACCGAACTCGACTCCGCGATCGGCGACGCCGACCACGGCGCGAACATGGCCCGCGGCATGAACGCGGTGGTCGAGAAGGTCGACCAGGCCGCGCCCGCGACGGCGGACGAACTGTTCAAGACCGTCGGCATGACGCTGGTGTCGACCGTGGGCGGGGCGAGCGGGCCGCTGTACGGCACGTTCTTCCTGCGGATCGGAGCGACGCTGGGCGCGGTGACGGACGTGGAGCCGTCGGCGCTGGCCGCGGGTCTGCGTGCGGGCCTGGAGGGCATCGTCGCGCGGGGCAAAGCGGAGGCGGGCGACAAGACGCTCTTCGACGCGGTGGCTCCGGCGATCGACGCGATGGACGCGGCACTCGTCGACGGGAAGTCCGCGGGAGAGGCGGCGGCGACGGCGGCCGTCGCCGCCGCGGCCGGGCGCGACGCCACGATCGACCTCGTCGCGCGCAAGGGCAGGGCCAGCTATCTCGGGGAGCGCAGCGCCGGGCACATGGATCCTGGATCCGCGTCGGCGACGCTGCTGTTCGAGACGCTCGCCGCGGCCGTCGCGGACTGACGGATCGATCTCATGCGTGCTGACGCTCGCGGGGTACGGGGGCCGGATCGATGAGCACCACCGGGATCGTCGCCGTCTCGCACAGCATGCGCCTCGCCGAGGCCGCCCGGGAACTCGCGGCGCAGATGGTGCCCGGTGGCGCTGTGCCGATCGCGCTCGCCGCGGGGGCCGGGACGGATGCGGACGGCGTGCCGATTCTCGGCACGGATGCGACGCGGGTCGCGGCGGCGATCGACGAGCTCGCGAGCTCGTGCGACGGCGTGCTGGTGCTGATGGATCTCGGATCCGCGGTGATGAGCGCCGAGTTCGCCCTCGAGCTGCGCGCGAGCGAGGTTCCGGTGCGGCTCGCGTCGGCGCCGTTCGTGGAGGGGTTGCTCGCGGCCGCGGTGACGGCGGCGCAGGGGGCGTCGTTGGACGAGGTCGCGGCGGAGGCGAACGGCGCGCTGATCGCGAAGTCGGCGCAGCTTTCGGACGAGCCGCAGGCTCCGGTCGGGTCGGGGGGCCCTGTGCTCGATGAGAGCGTGCTCGATGAGAGCGTGCCGGGACCTGCGGTCTCGCGGCCGGGGGAGAGGGCGCGCACGGTCGTCGTGCGCAACCCCGCAGGGGTGCATGCGCGTCCCGCCGCGATGATCGCGCAGGCGGCCGCCGGGGCGGAGTTGCGACTGCGGCGCCTGCCGGGCGGAGACCCGGTTCCCGCATCGAGCATGATGCGGCTGCTCGCCTTCGGTGCTCGCCCTGGCGACGAGGTGCAGTTGGAGGGGGATCCTGTCGCCGTGGAGCGCGTGGCGGCGCTGTTCGAGGACGGCTTCGGTGAGAGGGAAGGGGCGCCGGGTACAGGCGCTCCAGATCCGAACGATGAGACGCCCTCCGTCTCGACGCCGCGATCCGCGCTCAGGGACCGGCCCGCGGGGACGCCGCCCGGCGCACCTGCACCGGGATCCACCCTGCGCGGGCTCGGGGTGAGCCCGGGGCGCGCGGTCGCCCCGGTCGCCCAGCTCGGCGCGGCGATCGCGGAGCCCGCCACGGCCGAGGCCCTGCCCGCCGCCGACCGCGACGCCGAAGCGGAGCGGATCGCGCCCGCGGCGGCCGAAATCGCGACCGCGCTGCGGGAGCGCGCGGCCCGGGCTGACGGCGAGGTCRCGCAGATCCTCGAGGCGACCGCGCTGCTGGCCGCCGACCCCGACTTTGCCGCGGGCGCCGCGGCACGAGTGCGCGCCGACGGCGCGACCGCGGCCCGCGCCGTGTGGGACGAGGCCGTCGCGCAGGAGCAGATGCTGCGCGGCCTGGGCGGACGGATGGCCGAGCGCGCGATCGACGTGCGGAGCGTGCGCGACCGCATCGTGGCGCGGCTGACCGGTCAGGAGGTGCCGGGGATCCCGGATCGGCCGGATCCGTTCGTGCTCGTCGCCCGGGATCTCGCGCCCGCGGAGACCGCGACCCTGGGCCGCAGCTCCTGCGTGGGTCTGGTGACAGAGGAGGGCGGACCCACCTCGCACACGGCGATCCTCGCCCGCGCACTGGGCATCCCGGCGGTTGTTGGCGCTTCGGGCGCGACCGGCATCGCGGCGGGGACCACCGTGCTCGTCGACGGCGAGGCCGGGATCGTGCGCCTCGACCCGCCCGCGGACGAGCAGGCGGCCACGGCGCCGCCGCTGCCGGCCTTCGACGGCACCGGGGTGCTCGCTGACGGCACCGCGATTCCGCTGCTGGCAAACGTCGGCGGCGCGGCCGATGCGGTCGCCGCGGCCGACGCCGGCGCGCAGGGCATCGGCCTGTTCCGCACCGAGTTCTGCTTCCTCGACCGCGCCGAAGAGCCGACGGTCGCCGAGCAGGTCGCCGCCTACCGTGGCGTGCTCGCACCGTTCGCGGGGCGCAAGGTCGTGGTGCGCACGCTCGACGCCGGATCCGACAAGCCGCTCCCGTTCGCGACCGCGGCGGACGAGCAGAACCCGGCTCTGGGCGTGCGCGGGCTGCGCGTCGCTCGGGCGCATCCGGCGTTGCTCGCGCACCAGCTCGCGGCGATCGCGGTGGCGGGAGCTGCCGAGAGCGCGGAGCTGGAGGTGATGGCGCCGATGGTGGCGACGGTCGACGAGGCCCGCGACTTCGCGGCGGCCTGCCGGGCCGCGGGCATCGCACGGGCGGGCATCATGATCGAGACCCCCGCCGCCGCGCTCGTGGCGGCGGAGCTGTTCGCCGTGGTCGACTTCGTGAGCCTGGGCACCAACGACCTCACCCAGTACACGATGGCCGCGGATCGGCTGTCGGCGCCGCTCGGCGCGCTCAACGACCCGTGGCAGCCGGCGGTCCTGCGGCTCATCGGCGCGGTAGGCGAGGCCGGACGTGCGGCGGGCAAGCCCGTGGGCGTGTGCGGGGAGGCCGGTGGTGATCCGGCCCTCGCGCCCGTGCTGGTCGGGCTGGGCGTCACGAGCCTGTCGATGACGGCGCGATCCCTGGCCCGGGTGTCCGCCCGGCTGCGCACGGTGACGGCGGAGGACTGCTGGCGTGCGGCCGCCGCGGCGCGCGGATCCGCGACCGCCGTCGAGGCG
>NZ_JBFRGY010000020.1:0-26215 GCF_052115565.1 Microbacterium sp. 2MCAF23
CTTCGTCATCAGCTCCGCGGCGCGCACCATCCGCCCTTGCACGACCCGGTCCGACATGTGCAGCACCGCCGCCAACTCCGCTGCAACACTGCGGGCGGCGAGATCCACTGACTCGCCCCGCACCCCGGACGCACCGTCCGCGGCGGCGAGGTCCTCCGCGAGCCGCTGGGGCGACGGCGAGGTGTGCTTCCTTCAACGCTTGCAGGCGGGTGATCGTCGCCTCGGTCGTCTGCAGCCCGTCCACGAGCGCGGCCAGCACAGCGACAGGATCCACCGGGTCCACCCCGGGATCCAGAACCGTGCCGGTCGAGCTCGTCATACCCCCATTCAACCCGGGGCCACCGACATTCCAGGCTCGGAAAGAGCCAGATCAGATCCCGAAAAGATCACGAGCAGGTCACAAGATCCCAGTCGCCGCTGGCCTCTGTCGCAGAGCCCCTCGAAGCGCCCGACTCGCGGACCTTTCGTCTCGCCTTCGACTCGTCCACGGCGCGGGCAGCCACCAGAGTTCGCCGGATCCAGCGGCTCAGGGCGCGAGTGCCGCGACGGCGCCGATCTCGACGAGTGCTCCGGGCACGCCGAGTCCTGCCACGCGGGCCGCGGTGACGAGCGGCGGTGCTCCTTCGCGCGCGAGCTTCGGGCCCACCGCGCCGTAGGCCGCGCGCAGATCCGCGTCCTGGTGGATCAGCACGGTCCAGCTCACGACATCGGCGAGGGTGGCTCCGGCGGCGGCCAGCGCGGCGGCGGCATTGTCGAGGGCGCGCGCGGACTGCACGGCGACGTCGTCCGAGACGACTGCGCCGGTCTCGTCGACGCCGTTCTGGCCGCCGACGTGGATCGTCGTGGATCCCGGCGGGATCACGGCGACGTGGCTGAACGCGGGGCTGTTCACGAGCCCCGGGACGTGCGGGTAGGAGATGCTCATGCCCGCGAGCGTAGTCACGGCATCCGACATCGCGTCAGGCCCATCCGGAGACGGGTCGAGGCCGCCTGGCGCGGCGCGATAGACTCTAGAGGCTCAACAGGAGGTTGCCCGGTGATCCTTCACTACATCGTGTTCGGAATTCTGTTCCTCGGCGGATTCGCGCTGCTGGGCATCGCCCCCGGCCTGCCCGCCTGGCAGGGCCCGGTCTTCGTCGCGGGCATCCTTGCGATCAGCCTCGCCCTCGCGTACATGATGCGCGAGCCGGGCGGCGCCACCAAGCGCTCGCGGTCCTGGGAGAACTGAGCTCCACCGCGTCGCGGTCCGTCAGCTCTGCTGCGCACGCCACTCGTCGGCGAGTATCGCGTAGGTGAACCCGTCGATCCAGCCCCGTTCGGCGTGCCAGGAATCACGGATGCCGTGCTGCTCTCGGCGCATGCCGAGCTTCTCCATCACACGCCATGAAGCGATGTTGTCGGCGAAGCATCCGGCCGTGACCCGGTGCACGCCGAGCTCATCGAACGCAAGTGACAGCAGCGCCCCGCCCACGGCAGTGGCGTATCCGTGACCCGCGTGCGCGGGGTCGATCGTGTATCCGATCCCGGCCTGAGCGTTCCGCCACGGGCCTTCGGGCACATGGCTCTGCCCCATCGCATCCGTGCGCCACAGCGACACGGTGCCCACGACCTCGTCGCCGAGGAAGGCGATCGCGGAGTGGTCGTCCGGATCCGCGATGCCGTCGAGCCAGGTGCGCCGGAAGGCCTCGGTATCCACCTGGGTGCGGATCAGCCAGTTTGTCACGTCGGGAAGGTTGCGCCAGGCGAGCACGCGATCGAGCGCCTCCGTCGTCGGCAGGCGCAGTTCCAGTGGGCCGGCCGGACGCGGCCAGGTGATCCCAGGAGAGGTCATGCTCCCTGTCTAGCAGGGCGGGTCGTCCAGAACGGGTCACGCGCGATCAACGTTTCGGCGTACTCCCTCGGGAGTACACCGGAAGCACACCGCCGACGGATCCGCCGCGCGAGAGGCGCGATTAGCATCGGAGGATGCCGGATCAGCCGCTCGATGACACCTCGACGGCGTCGGCGGCGTGGTTCGGACCCGACACCGGACGGATCCCGGCCGGACCGCCGCCGCGGGTCCGCCTGATCGCACCCGTCGTGCTGTGCCTGCTCGTGCAGGTGCCGGCCTCCCTCTGGGTCGCCGCGCACGCCGACCACGGGCTGCATTGGCGGATCCTGCTGCATCTCGCGCTCGCGGTGACCGGGCCGCTCGCGCTGCTCGCCGCCCGGCGATTCCCCGGCCCGACGGTCGCCGTCGTCGCCGGGCTCGCCCTGCTCGACGTGCTCACCACACCCGTCTACGGTCCGCCCTACCTTGCCCTGGCATTCGCGATCGCGCTCGCCGTGGCCCGCGGAGCCGCGGTCTGGGCGGCCGCCTCGGTCGCGACGGCGTGGGTCGCCGCGATCCTCGTCGGCGTGATGATCGGCCGGATCTGGCATCCGGGGCTCATCGTCGCGGCGACGCTCGCGCTCGCCGCCAGCTTCGCGGTCGGCGCCTTCGTGCGCACGCGCGGCGCCAGGATGGCCGCGCTGCGCGCCGACGCGCAGCGCCATCGCCGCAGCGCAGAGGAGCGAGAGCGGGTGCGCATCGCGCGTGAGCTGCATGACGTGCTCGGGCATGCGCTGTCGCAGATGAACGTGCAGGCGAGCGTCGGACTGCACCTGTTCGACCGCGATCCGGAGCAGGCGCGCACCGCGCTGCAGAACGTGAAGGACACCTCCAAGCTGGCACTGGAAGAGGTGCGTGGCGTGCTGGGCGTGCTCCGCGACGGTGAAGTGCCGCTCGTCCCGCAGGCCGAGCTCGCCGAGCTCCCCCGGCTCATCGCGGGCCTCACCGCACCCGGTCTGGACATCGCGCTCGACGACCGCCTCGGCGACCACGCGCCCAGTCGAGCCGTGCAGTTCGCGGCGTACCGCATCGTGCAGGAAGCACTCACCAACGCCGTGCGGCACGCGCACGCCGCGCACGTGCGGGTGGTGCTCGAGCGTCGAGAGGATCCGGATCCCCGCCTCGTCGTCGCGATCGAGGACGACGGCCGCGGCTTCGGAGACGCCGACCCGACCGCGACGGGGCACGGCGGCGTGCTGGGCATGCAGGAGCGGGCGGCGCTGCTCGGCGGCCGCATCGAGCTCGGCTCCGCGGACGGCGGAGGGGCGCGCATCGTCGCGACCCTGCCCTGGGGGCGGGCGTCATGATCCGGGTCGCGCTCGCGGACGACCAGCTGCTGGTGCGTGCGGGATTCCGCGCTCTGCTCGATGCCGAGGACGACATCGAGGTGCTCGTCGAGGCCGCGGGTGGCGAGGAGCTGCTGCGTCGGATCCGCGAGACGCCGGTCGACGTCGTGCTGATGGACATCCGGATGCCGGAGGGCGACGGGCTGTGGGCGACCGAGGAGATCGCCGCGGATCCGCATCTCGCGGGGGTGCACGTCGTGATCGTGACCACGTTCGAGCTCGACGACTACGTGGCGCGCGCGGTGCGGGCCGGTGCCGCCGGCTTCCTCGTGAAGGACACCGAGCCCGCCGACCTCGTGCGCGCAGTGCGGGTGGTTGCGGCGGGGGATGCGCTGCTCTCGCCCGGTGTGACCCGGCGGCTGCTCGAGCGGCTCGCAGTGGGCCTGCGCGAGGCGCCGGGATCTGCCGCGCTCGACGGGATCACCGAGCGCGAGCGGGAGGTGCTGCGCCTCGTCGGATTGGGGCTGACCAACGACGAGATCGCCGAGCGTCTGTTCCTCAGCCCGCTCACCGCGAAGACCCACGTCTCCCGGATCATGGCGAAGCTGCACGCCCGCGACCGGGTGCACCTCGTCGTGATCGCCTACGAGACCGGCCTCGTGGCT
This sequence comes from Microbacterium sp. 2MCAF23, assembly GCF_052115565.1. Classification (NCBI taxonomy): domain Bacteria; kingdom Bacillati; phylum Actinomycetota; class Actinomycetes; order Micrococcales; family Microbacteriaceae; genus Microbacterium; species Microbacterium sp. 2MCAF23. Next base: position 3,822 of record NZ_JBFRGY010000020.1, read on the forward strand.
CCCGGCTGGCAGTAGCGGATCCGGACCCGCACGGTCCCGGGTGACGCGGACCCCGCAGCACTCTTCCGCTCGGGTCGCATTTCGTCCGGTCGGGTCGCACTTCTTCGGCTCGGGTCGCACTTTCGGCTGTTGCGGCCAGGGAGTTGCAGCAGTTTCTGCGACCTGAGTTCGGGCAGCGGCCGGTTTCCGGTGTGGATCCGGATCCCTACTCCCTGGGGAGCAGGCGGAATCACTCCCCGGGCCGGATTCGTCGGAGGGTGCGGATCGCGAGGCTGGATGCATCGGTCGAGATGCGGCCGATCCGATCGAAGGAAGGGCATCATGCTCGCAACCGTCGCGGCCGTCGCCGCGCATCCCGGCCACATGGGGTTCCACCCGTTCTGGCCCGTCTTCATCATCGGCCCGCTGATGTTCCTGATCATCGTGGGCCTGCTCGTCGCCCTCCTCGTGCGCCGGCGCCGCTGGGGCGGACCGGGTCCGTGGGGCTGGCAGGGTGCTCAGGGAGCAGCCGGCGGGCAGGCCCCGTGGGCGGCCAAGCCGCAGAGCAGCGGCGCGGAGCAGGTGCTCGCGAGCCGCTTCGCGAACGGCGACATCGATGAGACCGAGTACCGCGCGCGGCTCGAGGTGCTGCGCGCGAACCGCCCGGAGGCCTGACTCGACGACCGGGACGTGAGTCCGATCGGTGGCCCGCCGTGCCTGCGCATGGCGGGCCACCGGCGTGCGTGAGCGAGAATGGGGGCATGCTCCGGCCGCCGATCCCTTCTCCTGCATGCGGGGGCGGGAAGTGACGGAGGCCGCCCGCGAGAACTCGCGCACGGCGCAGATCTCCGCAGACCTGCGCCGGCGGATCTCTGAGGGAGGGTTCGCGGCCGGCACCCGTTTGCCGAGCGAGGCGGCGCTGAGCGCCGAATACGGCACCACGCGCAGCGTGATCCGCGGGGCGCTCGCCCGCCTGGCCCGGCTGTCGCTCGTCGTCTCCCGGCCGCGCGGCGGATGGATCGTCCAGGCCGCGCATCAGACCCAGGGCTTCGCGCGGATGCAGTCGTTCACGGAATGGGCGAGCGAGGGCGGGCGCGTCCCCGGCGGCACGATCACGTCCCGCACGGTGGGGCCGGCGGATGCACGGGAGGCGCAGCGGTTCCGCATCAGGCTCGGTGAGCCCCTGCACCGGTTCGTGCGGCTGCGCACGCTGGACGGGCTGCCCGTCATGATCGAGCGCTCGGTCTGGGCGCCGTGGGTGGCCGAGGTCATCACGCGGGTGCCGGACGACGTGCGCTCGACCACCGTCGCCCTCGCCGAGGCCGGGATCCGCGTCGCATCGACGAACCACCGGATCGAGGCGGCTGCCGCGACCACCGAGGATGCGGCACTGCTCGGCGTGCGCCGCTCCAGCCCGCTGATGCAGGTCGGGCGCACGACGACGACCCGCGAGGGGCGGCTCGTGGAGCTCGGGGTGGACCGTTACCGTGCCGGTGCGATCGCGTTCGAGATCGAAGCGGGGCAGACGGTCCGCACCGCGCTCTGAGCGGCGGATGAGCGGGGTCGTTGAGCGAGCCCCGAGCGCAGCGAGGAGCGAGACGAAACGCGGTTCCGACGGGCGGCGGCGTTTCGTCTCGGTCGGCTTCGCCGTCCTCGCTCAACGACCCTGGGGTGGGAACGGCGGAAACGGCCCAGTGTGCACGCTCGGCGGCCGGATCCACGGGTGACGGGGCCGATGCCACCGGCTCGTCCTCCGGCGTTCACCCGCTGTTCCCCTCGGCTTGCTCTCCTCGAGGTCGGCGCCCGCTCCGGGGTGCCCCGTCGTCCCGAGGAGCGTCATGTCCAGCGAGCCCGTCCCGTTCAGCCCGGATCCGTACGAGCGCCCGCGAACCGTCCCCGACGAGGTGCTGCACAGCGGCATGACCCGTCGCGGCATGCTGCGCGCTCTCGGCCTGCTGGGCGGTGCCGCCGCCGTGGGCGCCGGATTCGGCGCAGGGGCGGCCGCCCCGTCGGCATCGGCCGCCGAGGGCGCGGGTGCCGTTGCCGCGGGCGGGCCGCGCGCCTACGCGCTGCCGGAGGGGTTCTCCGGCGACATCACCGACATCAAGCACGTCGTGATCCTCATGCAGGAGAACCGCTCCTTCGACCACTACTACGGCGCGCTGCCCGGTGTGCGCGGCTTCGACGACAAGCAGGCCCTGCGCTTCCAGAACGGCACCGACGTCTTCTCCCAGCCGCAGGGCTCGTCCTTCGTCAAGCCCAGCCGGGTGACCACGGTCGCCGGCACCACCACGGGTCTGGACCACTCGTACTCGGGCGGCACGTCGGCGTGGGCCGGCGGACGCTACAACAACTGGATCGGGGCCAAGGGCGCCAACACGATGCACTACGTCTCCGGCGAGGAGATCCCCTGGCAGTACTCGCTCGCGAGCGCGTACACGATCTGCGACAACTGGCACTGCTCGGTCATGGGCCCGACCACGCCGAACCGGCTCTATGCCTGGACCGGCACCTCGGGCGGCGTGGTCGACAACGGCGGCGAGTCCAACGGCAACCGCACCTGGCAGACCTACCCCGAGGCGCTGCAGGCTGCGGGCGTCTCGTGGCGGATCTACGTCGACAATTCGAACAACGGATCCAGCTGGGTCGGCGACTACACCGACAACCCGATCCGCGGCTTCAACGCCTTCACGACCTCGGGATCGTCCGCGCAGGACATCGCGAACCGCAACGACGCCGTCAAGAACGCGCCGGGCACGGGGATGGTCTGGCGCGCCGGATCCGCGCCCTACGCCTCCACCGGTGTGACCAACAACGACAGCGACGCCAACCTGAACGGCGTGCTGAAGGACTTCATCGCGGCCTGCAAGCCAGGGGCGCAGTATCCGCTGCCGCAGGTCTCCTGGATCGTCGCACCGTACAGCTGGTCGGAGCACCCCTCGGCCAACCCCGAGCACGGCGCGCACTTCTCGAACCGGGTGATCCAGACGCTGCAGAGCAACCCCGACATCTGGAAGAGCACGCTGCTCATCATGACGTTCGACGAGAACGACGGATACTTCGACCACGTCCTGCCGCCGTTCGCCGAGCCGGGCACCCCGGGCGAGTACAACGGATCCACCCCGATCGGATACGGCGCCCGCATCCCCACGATCCTCGTCTCGCCGTGGACGCGCGGCGGCTGGGTCGGCACCGAGACCTTCGACCACACCTCGCTGATCCGCTTCCTCGAGACGTGGACCACCGCGATCGGCACCCCGGCGCTGTCGACCACGATCACCGCCTGGCGCCGCGGGATCAGCGGAGACCTCACGAGCGCGATGGATTTCGCCCACCCCGTGATCGACGTCCCGTCGCTGCCCGACACGGACGCCCTGGTGCAGATCGCCCGCGCGGGCGGCACGATCGGCACCCAGGTGCCGCCGGCCGACAAGTGGTCGAGCACGCCGCTCAAGCACCGGCCACTGTCGTACCACCCGCACGGCGTCTTCGTGGAGGACCGCAAGACGGGCACCGTCAGCGTGCAGCTCAGCCTGGTCGGAGGCCCGCAAGGCAAGGCGCTGAGCCTGCAGGCCTTCCCCGACAAGTACCTGCCGTTCGCGAACACCCCCTACACGGTCACCGGCGCGAAGCCGGCGGCGCACGTCTGGGACGCGACCGCGCAGGACGGCCGTTACGCGTTCTCGGTGTACGGACCTGACGGGTTCGTCCGCGCGCACGCCGGCACGGTCCTGCCGGCGGGCCAGAACGGCAGCGCCGTGCCCCGCATCGACGTCGACCTCGTCGCCGGCGAGACGCCGACCGTCGAGATCACGCTGCACAACGACGGCCGCCAGAGCGTGCACTACGCCCTCACGCCCAACGACCACGCCGGCACCGCGCAGCGCATCTGGGTCAAGCCCGGTGCGACCCAGAAGGTGACCTGGCCCACCTCCGAGGGCTACTACGACGTCGTCGTCACCGCCGACACGAACAGCGGCTGGCGGCACCGCTACGCCGGGCGCGTGGCCCAGCTGCCGGCCTGACCCCGAGCGCCCGACGCCGCCGCACCCGATCCGATGACGCAGCCCGCACCCGATCCGATGGAGCCCCGCATGCACCTCCCGTACCGGCGTCTGCGCCGCCTCGCCCTCGCCACCCTCGTGGGCGCCGCCGTCGTCGTCTCGACGTTCGCGGCGACGCCCGCGGCGGTCGCGGATCCGACCCCCGCGCCCTCGTCGACGGCAGCCCCGACCCCGGCGCCCACCCCGCCGTCGTCGTCGTCACCGACCGCCGATCCGGCGCCGACCACGACGCCGGCACCCGGCCCGACTCCGACTCCGACTCCGGCCAAGCCCGCGCCGACGACGCCGGCCCTGCGCGCCGCCGTGCCGGGGGCGATCTCGCCGGTCGCGGCGTACACCTTCGACGCCGACGGCGGGTCGACCGTGAAGGACGTCTCGGGCAACGGCAACGACGCGAACTGGGTCGGATCCCCGGGCTACCGCCCCGGCGTGTCGGGGTCCGCGGCGACGATCGGCCTCGGCACGAACTACGTGAAGCTGCCGCTGGTCGCCGGGAAGACCGACGGGTCGGGGAGCTTCTCCTACGAGTTCTGGATGTCGGAGCAGACTCGCACCTCCTACGGCACCCTCATGAGCAACCAGGACTTCGCGTCCTGCAACAACGCGGGTCTCACGCTCTACAACCAGACCACGCAGGGCGTACTGCAGGCGTGCTGGGGCACCACGGCGGGCGGGACGAAGCGCTACCTCAACGGGGCGTCGCCGAACATCGCCGGGTCCTGGCACCACGTCGCCGTCACGGTCGACCGCACCGCGAACGTCATCGTCGTCTACACCGATGGTGTCGAGACCAAGCGCTCCGCTGCGGGCGAGGTGACGGCGTCCACAAACCTGAAGAGCGGGTTCGCGTTCAACATCGGTGGCTTCAGCGGCAGCGAGAAGGACATGAGTGACGGCTACGTGAACGCCGCGATCGACGACCTGCGCTTCTACAACGCCGTGCTGCCCTCGGCACAGGTCGCCGACGACTACGCCGCACTCAAGCCGGACAGCGGCAGCTACACGGTCGCCTTCGACGGAAACGGCGCGAGCTCGGGCGCCATGACGGCGCAGACGTTCACGATCGGCACGGCCTCGACGCTCGCGGCCAACGCCTTCGTCCGTCCCGGCTACCAGTTCCAGGGCTGGGCGCTGAGCGCGAAGGGTCAGGTCGTCTACGCCGACGGGCAGTCGGTCGCCGACCTCACGGTTCGCGCGAACACCGCGGTCACCCTCTCCGCGATCTGGAGCCGGCTGCGCGCGCCGGGCGACGCGGTCGCCCCGTTCGCCTCCTACGACTTCGAGACCGGAGACGGCACAGCGATCCCGGACTCCTCGGGACGCGGCAACGACGCGATCTGGTCGGGATCCCCCTCATACGTCGCGGGCACCGCAGGCAAGGCGGCCTCCGTCAACGCGCCGGAGGGCAGCACCCGCGGCGTGAACTTCTTCTCCCTGCCGCTCGTGCCGGGCCACACCGACGGCTCCGGCAGCTTCTCGTACACGTTCTGGGTCAAGGAGGCGTCGTCGAGCTCCGACTCGCCGATCGTCTCGAACCAGGACTTCCGGCACTGCTACAACCGCGGCGCGACGCTGTACAACACGGCGGGCAGCCCCGGGATCCTGCGCGGATGCTTCGGCCAGAACGGCACCTCGACGACTCAGAACTACGTCGCGGACGCGAGCCGCACGTCGGTCATCGGATCCTGGCACCACGTCGCCGTGGTGGTCGACCGCTCCGCGAGCACGATGACCACGTTCGTCGACGGCGAGCAGACCGCGCAGAGCACGAGCCTCGGCTCCGGCTTCTCGCTGGTCAGCGGCTATCCGTTCCGCGTCGGGGCGGAGGGCTCGCTGCTCGACGACGGCGACGGCTTCGTGAATGCGACGATCGACACCTTCGACTTCTACGACCGGGCGATCTCGGCCGGGCAGATCCAGAACGACTACATGGCGACGCACTCCGGCGACGTCGTGACGGACGGATCCACGCTCCCGCGCGGTTTCGTGTCCGGCGTGCTGCGCGCCCCCTCCGTGCGTGCCGGCGGCGCCGTCTCGCAGACCGTCGCCGGCCTCTGGAACGGCGGTTCCGTGACCTCGTACACGAAGGTCGAGGGCGACGACTGGCTGAACGTCGACGCGCAGGGAGTCGTGACCGGCACCGCGCCGGCGACGGCGCCCGCGGACCCGGGCTCTCTCACGGTCGAGGCGACGGACGGCACGACCACGGCGCGCATCGAGGTCGAGGTCCCCGTGGTCGCGGCCGATGCCGCCGCGCCCTTCGACGCGGTGACCTGGAACCTCTGGGACGCGGGCGGGCACGTCAACGACGCCGCGCTGAAGAACCTCGCCGTGATCGCTGAGAACGGCTTCGACGTGATCGGCGTGCAGCAGGACGGCGGCACGGCGGCGACCGCCCTCGCGAAGGCGTTGGGCTGGAACGCGCTCGAGGGGCCGGGCGGTGTCGGCCTGCTCTCCCCGCACCCGCTGAGCGCCCGCACCGTCGTCGGCGAGCAGCCCGGCCTCGGCGCGACCGTGGACGTGCTCGGGCGCAAGCTGCGGGTGTGGACCATGGGCCTGGACCGCACCGGCTACGGCCCGGAGTCCGCATGCCTGGCCGGCATGACCGACCCGGCGGCGCTCGTCGCGGCGGAGCGCGGCAGCACCCGGTACGCGCAGGTCGATGCGCTCGCGGCGGCGATCGCGACCGAGACGTCCGCGGCGACGCCCGTCGTCGTCCTCTCGGATCTGGAGTCGCCCTCGGGGTCCGACTGGACCGCCGCCACCGCCGCCGTCCACTGCGGCGTGGGCGCGGTGGACTGGCCCGTGCCCGCCCGCCTGCAGCAGGCCGGGCTCGCCGACGCCTATCGCACCGCGAACCCTGATGCGGCCGCCGACCCCGGCGACACCTGGTCGCCGCTCGTGGTGAAGACGGCGTCCGGCGCCGATGAGCCGCAGGACCGCATCGACACCGTGCACTACGCCGGCTCGGCGCTGCGGGTGCTCGGCGCGAACACGGTGGTGGCGGGCTGGCCCTCGCCGGCCGCCGTGCTGCGCAACGCCTGGGCGAGCAACCACCGCGCCGTGGTGGCCTCGTTCGCGCTCGGCAAGGCCGCTCCGGATCCGTCCTCACTGCCCGCCGTGGTCGGGAGCGCCGCGGGCCGCGCAGTCACCCTGCACACGGTCCCCGCGGGTGCCGTCGGCATCGAGTACCGCGTCGACGGGGGCGCCTGGCAGGGCTACACCGCCTCGTTCGCCGTGCCGGGCACGGCCGCCGCCCTCGTCGAGTACCGCGCCACGGACCAGGGTGTGAGCGGGCCGATCTCGGGCCTCACACTCGCAGCCAGCGGCGCCGACGTGGCGCAGGACGTGCAGCCCCTCGGCACCGCGAAGACCGTGCTGCGCGGCGAGGCCATCACCGGTCTCGGCGCGCGGGTGGTCGACGCGGCCGGCAACGGCGTCTCCGGAGTCGACGTGGTGTTCACGATCTCGGGCGGTGCATTCGCCGCGGGAGCGACGACGGCGACCGTATCCAGCAACGCCGCCGGCATCGCCGTCACGCCCACCGCCACCGCGGCGACGGCGGGAACGGTCACGATCACCGCCGCGTTCCGCGATCGCACCACGACACTGCCGCAGATCACCGTGGTCGAGCCCGCCTCGGCGCTGACCGCCGATGTGAAGGTCACCCCGGCCGTGGTCTCCGGAAAGGTCGTGCTCACGATCGCGGTGACCAACACCGGATCCGCTGCGGCGGACGTGAAGATCGCCACCAAGTACGGCACCAAGACCTACCCGGCGGTCGCGCCGGGGGCGACGGTGTCCTACGGGTTCAGCACCATGCTGGCCGCAATTCCGGCGGGCACCGCGACCGTCACGCTCACGAGCGGATCCGGCATGGCCGCGATCCCGACGCCCTATCCGGCCGCGCGATGAGCGCGGACGCCGGATCCGTTCCGCCGCGCACCCGACGCCGCGGAGACACCCACCAGGAGGCAGCAGCATGAAGACCCACCGCACGGCGAGGGACGACGACGGAGCACGTCGGAACGACCGCGGATGGACCAGGCGGCGCGCCCTCGTCGCCGGCGCGTGGTCGGTGCCGGTCGTCGCGGCGGCGGTCGCGCTGCCGCAGGCGATGGCCTCGGCGGCGATCACGGTCGATCTTCTGGGCGCCGTCGGCGACGCGCAGACCTACCCCTTCTCGACCTCGGGAGACACCGCGCCGCTGATCTTCCAGGTCGCGGGGACGGGCCCGATCCCCGCCGATGCCACGGCGGAGCTGGTGAACGCCGGCGGGATCGCGTCCTGGGACGAATCCGTCCTCCTGCAGGGCGCCCTCGCCTCGGCGGCGATCGACACCGACGGCACCCTGATCCTCCCGATCGTGGCGCTCGCCGCGGGCACGTTCCCGGTGCTGGTGCATGTGGGGTCGGTGAGCCGCACCTTCATGATCACGCTGGAGCAGGCGTGATCCGCACCCGTGCCGGCAGGGCCGGGGCAGCCGGGGTCGCGCTGCTGGCAGGGCTCCTCCCGGCGCTGCTGACCGGATGCACCGCAAGCGGTCCCGGCGCGGCGAAGCCTTCGCCCTCGTCCTCCGCGGAGGCTGCGGCCGCGGCCGCGCCGCATGGCCCGGCGATCCGGCTCGTCTCCCCGGATGGCGCGGTGCACCTCGGCGACGAGGTGAGGGTTGTCATCCGCGCGACCGACGACGGTGCGCCCGTCGCGGCCCGCGACGCGACTTTCGAGGTGATCTCGGGTCCCGCGACGTATCCCGGAGGCTTCGAGACCTCGGCCACGGATTCCGACGGGGTGGCGAGCTCGCTCGGCCTGCATGCGGAGGGCGCGGGCCGGGTGACGATCAGGGTCGCCGTCGGAGAGATCAGCAGTGATCTGACGATCGACGTCGCCGGCTCCTGATCCTGACCCGGTGCTGCGCACCTCGGGCGGCTTCTCTTCTCAGCGCCGCCGCACCACGTAGCGGTGCTCCGGCCGTCCGGTGCTGCCGTAGCGCAGCTCGAGACGCACGAGGCCGGACTGCTCGAGCTGCGTGAGCGCGCGCTGCGCGGTCGTGCGGCTGATGCCGATCGCCGTCGCGATCTCCTGCGCCGACACGTCGGTGCGCCGCGCGGCCACCGCGTCGAGCACGGCCTGCAGGGTGGGCGCGAGCCGACGGCCCTCCTCGGGTGCGGACGCGGGAGCCGGCGCCGGGCGCAGCAGGTCGAAGAGCCGGTTCACATCGTCCTGGGTGGCCTCATCGCCGAGCGCGGCGATCCGCTCCTGAGCATGACGGAACGCGGTCAGACGTTCGGCGAGCTCGGCGAAACCGAACGGCTTCACGAGGTAGTGCAGGGCGCCGAGCTGCACGGCCCGGCGCACGGTGGCGAGGTCGTTCGCCGCCGAGATCACGATCACCGCGGGGCCGGTCCCTGAGCCCGTCGAAGGGTCCGGATCCGCGAGCAGCTGCCGCACGACGTCGAGTCCGTCGCCGTCGGGGAGGTAGACGTCCATCAGCACCAGGTCGGGACGCAGCTCCCGCGCCTGCCGCAATGCCTCGGCGGCGGATCCGGCCTGACCCACCACGCGGAAGCCGGGCACGGCCTCGACGAAACCGACGTGCACGCTCGCGACGCGGAAGTCGTCGTCGACGACGAGCACAGTGGATTCAGGGGCGATCATCGCGAGCCTCCGGACTCGGTCGTTGAGCGAGCGATGGTCGTTGAGCGAGCCGTAGGCGAGTCGAAACGCAGAGACGAAACGCGGTGATCTCGGGGAGGTGGCGTTTCGTCTCGGTCGCCTTCGGCGTCCTCGCTCGACGACCCCGGAGACGACCCGCCGCCGACGCGGGGGATCACCACGGTGAACGCGGCGCCGCCGTCGCTCGCGACCGAGACGGTGCCACCGAGGCGGCTCGCGGTCGTGTGCACGAGCGACAGGCCCAGCCCGCCGTGCCGCGCCAGCGAGCCGCGCTTGGTCGTGTAGCCGCTCTCGAAGATGCGCGGCACGGAGCCGTCCGGCACACCGGGCCCGTTGTCGGCGACGCGCACGGTCAGGGCCGCGGGGGTCTCCACGATCGCGACGGTCACGCGGCGCGGGGCGGGGGAATCGGCCAGAGCGTCGAACGCGTTGTCGATGAGGTTGCCCAGGATGGTGACGAGCGCCGGCAGCCGATCGGACGCGGATCCGAGATCCGTCTCGGGCGCGATCGTCAGGTCGATACCGCGCTCGTTCGCCTCGGCGGCCTTGCCGAGCAGCAGGCCCACGATCATGGGCGCGCCCACGTGCGTGCGCAGGGTGCGGTCGAGGTCGGCCGAGGTGCCGCGGATCTCGTTGAGATACTGCAGCGCCTCCTCCGTGCGCCCCAGCTCGAGCAGCCCCGCCACCGCGTGCATCCGGTTGGAGAACTCGTGCTGCTGCGCGCGGATCGACTCGGCGAAGCTGCGCTCGCCGTCGAGCTCCTGGGTGAGCCCGGTCACCTCGGTGCGGTCCTGCAGGGTGAGCACGGCGCCGTGCGGCCGGCCGGCGAGCGTGACCGGCATGCGGTTGAGCACGAGCACGCCCGCATCGGTCACGGCGATCGCGTCCTTGACCTCGGTCGTGCCGGTGAGCGCCTCGCGGATGGGGCTCTGCACGAGCACGTCGTCCAGGCGGCGCCCGCGGGCTCCCTCAGGCAGGCGCAGCAGGCGCTGGGCCTCGTCGTTCACGACCGTGATCCGCCCGGCGGGATCGATCGCGATCACGCCCTCCCGGATGCCGTGCAACGTCGCCTCGCGCTCCTGCAGCAGCCGGGCGATCTCGTCGAGCTCGAGCCCGAACGTGCGGCGCTTCAGCAGCGCCGCGAGCCCGAACGACACCGCCGTGCCGATCGCGAACGCCAGCACGATCCAGGTCGCGTAGATCGGCAGCTGTCCGAGCAGCTCCGCCGCGACGCTCGACTCCCTGATGCCGACCGACACCTCGCCGATGACCGTGCGCGTGGAGCCCTCGAACACCGGAACGCGCGCGTTCGCGGTCGTGCCGGTCGCACCGATGTCGGTGCTGCGATGCACTGCGCCGTCGCGCGCCACGACGTCCTCCGACACCTTCTGCCCCACGAGGCCGGGGTTCGGGTGCGAGTGCCGCACGCGGTCCATGTCGATGACCACCACGTAGGCGGCACCCGTGCGCTGCTCGGTCGCGGTGGCGAGCTGCTGCACGTCGCCGTCGCACGTGGAGCCTCCCGAGGAGAGGCAGTGCTGCACGGCCGGCATCTCGGCGAAGGTCTGCGCGATGTCCGCGGCGCGGTCCTGGTAGTCGCTGGTGAGGTTGGCGCGCGCGGTGACCGCGAACAGCACGAACCCGATCAGCAGGGAGGCGCTGAGGATCGCGACCTGAGCCAGCAGGATCAGGCTCGACAGTCTTCGGATCCGTCGTCGCATCACACCGGATTCTCTCACCGCCGCCTCGGCGTCGGCCGTGCACAGAACGCCCAAAAGATGCGGCAACGCCCGAAACGTCGGGCAACGCCCGCAAGCGCGACAGCGAGGCGGGCCGGCGGCGAACATCGATCCATCGCCCGGCGTCGTCGCCGCAGCGAGCAGACACAGACAGAGAGGTCTTCGTGCCATGAGCGACACACGTTCCCCAGGCGCCGGCCGCGCCCCCGATGCCGGCGGACCCGCCGCAGGCATCGAGATCGTCGGCCTCACCAAGCGCTTCCTCACTCCGAAGGGCGACACCTTCACCGCGATCCGCGATGTGACGCTGACCGTCGAACCGGGTCAGTTCTGCGCGATCGTCGGACCGACCGGCTGCGGCAAGTCGACCACGCTCGCGCAGGTCTCCGGCCTCGAGAAGCCGTCGGCCGGATCCGTGAGCGTCGGCGGCCGCATCGTCGACGGCATCACGCAGGGCGTCAGCTACATGTTCCAGGCGGACTCGCTGTTCCCCTGGAAGACCGTGCTGAACAACGTCATGGTGGGCCCGGTGCTCACCGGCATGCCGAAGAAGGAGGCCACGGTGCTGGCCCTGGACTGGCTGCGCCGCGTCGGCCTCGCCGGCTTCGAGGACCGCTACCCGCACCAGCTCTCCGGCGGCATGCGCAAGCGCGTCGCGATGGCGGCGGCGCTCATCAACCGACCGCGGATCCTGCTCATGGACGAGCCGTTCGGCGCGCTCGACGTGCAGACCAAGGCGATCATGCAGACCGAGTTGCTGCAGCTCTGGGAAGAGCTGCGGCCGTCGGTGCTGTTCATCACGCACGACCTGGACGAGGCCGTCGCGCTCGCCGACCGGGTCGTCATCATGACCTCGAGCCCGGGCACCGTGAAGAACGTGTTCGACATCGACCTGCCCCGCCCTCGCGGAGACGTGCAGCAGATCCGGCACGAGGGCCGCTTCCTCGAGCTGCAGGGCCAGATCTGGGAGTCCCTGCGCGAAGAGGTCGACCGGGCGTACGCCCAGACCGCGGCGGTGGCAGCATGACCGCCGCGACCGTGCGCGCGTCCGCAGCAGACGCCACCGGACGTCCCTACACGAGCCCGCTGAGCGCACCCGAGCAGAGCGAGGCCGAACTGCAGGCCGCGGGACGTCGCGCCCGCCGCCGCCACACCGTCTGGGTGTGGATCGGCCGGATCGGGCTCGCCGTCGTCGTCATCGGCGGCTGGCAGCTGTTCACGGCCATGGGCTGGGTGGACAAGTTCTTCTTCGGCCAGCCCTCCGCGGTGTGGGACAGCCTGGTGCACCTGTTCACCGTGGGTACGGCTTTCGGATCCATCTGGGAGAACCTCTGGGTCACGGTGCAGGAGGCGCTGCTGGGCTTTGCGGTCGGCACGCTCGCCGGCATGATCGCCGGCATCCTGCTCGGCAGCAACCGGTATCTGGCCGAGGTGTGCGGTCCGTACATCAAGATCATCAACGCAATCCCGCGCATCGTGCTCGGCTCGATCTTCATCGTCGCGTTCGGTCTCGGAATGCCCGCCAAGGTGCTCCTGGCCGCGGTGCTGGTGTTCTTCGCCGTCTTCTTCAACGCCTTCCAGGGCGTGCGCGAAGTGGATCCGAACCTCGTCTCGAACGTGCGGGTGCTCGGGGCATCGCCCCTGCAGGTCGCCCGTCACGTCACGATCCCCTCCGCGATGACGTGGATCATCGCGAGCCTGCACACCGCCTTCGGCTTCGCCATCATCGGCGCGCTGGTCGCAGAGGTGCTCGGCGCCCAGCGTGGCATCGGCCTCATCATCAGCCAGGCGCAGGGATCCTTCGACCCGAACACGGTCTTCGCCTGCATGGTCATCATCGCCGTCTTCACCCTCGTCGCCGAGTACCTGATCTCGCTGCTCGAGAAGCGGGTGCTGCGCTGGCGCCCGCCGACGCGGTCCGAAGCCTCGTCGATCTGAACCTCCCTCCCCTCGCAATCCCTCCTCACCAGGAACGCCGGCCCGATCGGCGCAACGAAAGGAAACCCACATGAACAAGCGCGGCATCGTCGCCGTCGCGGCGGCCGGAGCACTGATGCTCAGCCTCGCAGCCTGCAGTGGCGGCACATCCGGATCCTCCGGATCCAGCACCACGGCGGCCGGCAACGGAACCCCCGAGACCGTGAAGATCATGGTCGGCGGCATCGACAAGCAGATCTACCTGCCGTACAAGCTCGCCGACCAGCTCGGCTTCTACAAGAAGTTCGGCGTGAACGTCGAGCTCTCCACGGAGCAGAACGGCGGCGTCGGCGCCGAGGACGCGATGATCTCCGGCCAGGTCGACTTCGCGGGCGCCTGGTACAACCACACGATCGAGCTGCAGCCCAAGGGCAAGGAGGTCATCGACGTCGTGCAGCTCTCCGGCGCACCCGGCGAGCGCCTGATGTGCACCGACAAGAGCGGCGTGAAGACCGCGTCCGACATCAAGGGCAAGAACATGGGCGTCACCGACCTGGGGTCGGGCACCGACAAGCTCACCCAGTTCATCGCGCACAAGGGCGGCGTGTCCACGAGCGACTACCAGACCGTCGCCGTGCACGCCGGCGCGACCGCGATCGCCGCGCTCAAGCAGGGCGCTGCGGACTGCGCGATGACCACGCAGCCGACCGTGACGGCGCTCACCTCGCAGAACGTCGCGCACTCCGTCGTCGACCTCGCCAGCACCGAGGGTGCACAGAAGGCGCTCGGCGGGGCCTGGCCCGCGGCCGGCCTCATCGGCAACGCGTCGTACGTGAACAAGCACAAGGACGCCACGCAGCGTGTCGTCAACGCCCTGGTCGCCACGATGCACTGGATCGACGAGCACTCCGCGGCGGACATCGCGAACAAGCTGCCCGCCGAATACGTCAACAACTCCACGATCACCAAGGACCAGTACATCGCCGGTCTCACCACCGACAAGGGCCAGTTCCTGCCCGACGGCATCATGCCCGCCGGCGGCCCGAAGACGGTGCTCGACATGGAGAAGCAGCTCGGCCTGGACACCTCCAAGATCGACCTGAGCAAGACGTTCACGAACGACTACGCGCAGAAGGCCAACAAGGACGCCGGCACGAAGGTGACCACCAAGGCGGCCGGTTCCGACGGCTGATCCGGATCCGAATCCTCCACACGGCTGAACAAGGATGCCGGGCGCTCCCCACATGGGGCGCCCGGCATCTTCGCGTGGATCGCGGGTCTTCGCGCCGGTCGCGGCGTGCGCAGGGGGCGGATGCGGCCCAGTGCGCACACTCGGCGCAGCGATTCGGCTCCGGCCGCGGATCACGGGCGCGATGTCGCCGTCCGTTCACGCGCTGTTCGGGCGCCTTTGCTGATCTCGAAAGCGATAGGCGATCCTCGGACAGCAAAGGACCATCGTGATCTCTCGACGCTCACTCATCACCTCCGGCGTCGCGGCCGGAGCGCTCCTCGCCGTGGAGTCGGCGGCATCGGCCTCCGCGCGGCTGCTGCCCGCCGGCAACGGCAACGGACAGGGCAACAACGGCAACGGAAACGGCAACGGTGGCGGATCCGTCACCACCTTCAACGTCATCAGCGACATCCAGGGCGACCTCGCCGACTTCGCGGTGGCGCTGCAGGACATCGCGCAGATCAACCCGGGCGGCAAGGGCATCGCGATCGCGGGCGACATCACCCCGCGCGGCTACGACTTCGAATACGCGCAGGTCAGCAAGGTGCTCGCCGCGAACCCCGCGCCGAAGTCGCTCGCGTGGGCGATCGGCAACCACGAGTTCTACGTGCCGAAGTACTCCGACCCGAACACGCTGGCCCAGGCCACCTGGCCGAACGGCACCACGGAGGATTCGCTCTTCAAGAGCTTCTACAACTTCGCCGGTCGCAACACGATCTACAACGAGCAGGTCTTCGGCGACGTGCCCGTGCTGATGATCGGCACCGAGAAGTACATGCACTACCACGATGCCACCCTCTGGGACGAGGTGTGGATGAGCGATGCGCAGTTCGCCTGGCTCGAGGACAGGCTCTGGTACTGGCGCGACCGCAAGCGCCCCGTCATGGTGATCAGCCACCACCCGCTGCCGAACACGGTCTCGGGCTCGCGGAACAAGCTCTACATGTCCGACTACCTGCAGACCGACCGTGTTCTGGATCTGCTGGGTCGCCACCCCGACGTGTTCCTGTTCACCGGGCACACGCACTGGGATCTGGCGCTCTCCGACTGGTACGCGCGTCGGATCGTACCGGGCACGGGCAACCTCGACGGCTTCAACGTGGTGAACACCGGCGCCATCCAGACCGGCTGGACCGACAACGGCTCGGGCGGCGAGTCCGTCGTGCCCGGCGGGTTCAACCAGGGCCTCCAGGTCGAGGTCGGCGCCACCTCGGTGACGATCAAGGCGCGCGACTTCCAGCGCAAGGAGTGGATGAAGCAGATCCGGATCCCGCTGTCCACGCAGTGGTCCTGACGCGTCGCTGACGAAGGGCCGGATGACCCTGTCGTGGATCTCCGGCCCTTCCTCATGCGCGTTCTGTTCAATCGCCCGCCCGGACGTCCTACCTATCGTCGGACTCATCCACGAGCAGGAGGTTCGATCATGAGCAAGGTCATCTGCGGTCTGTCCGTCTCCGTCGACGGATTCATCACGGGCCGCGATCCGCGACCCGGGCACGGACTCGGCGACGGCGGGGTGCTGTTCGACTGGTACGGCAGCGGCGACGTGCCGAGCACCGTGTTCGCCCGGTTCCGGCTGTCCGCTCCGAGCGCGCGGGTGTTCGATGCGCTCGCGTCGCGCGTCGGCGCGAGCCTGGCCGGGCGCACCACGTACTCCGACTCGGATGACTTCGCCGGCGGGGCGCCGCATCCCACTGCTCCGCTCGTCGTGCTGTCGCATGAGGCGTTCCCGCCGGCGAACGCGCGTCAGACCATCGTGAGCACGGGGCTCACCGACGCGGTGGACACGGCGAAGGCCCTCGCCGACGGCAAGGACGTGGGGCTCATGGGCGGTGTGCTCGCCACGGAGGCGCTCAAGGCCGGGCTCGTCGACGAGCTCGTCCTGCACCAGGTGCCCGTGCTGCTGGGCGCCGGCCGTCGCTTCTTCCACGAGCTTCCGCAGCACATCGCGCTGCGGATCCACGAGGTGGTGTCCGCCCCCGACGTCACGCACCTGCACTATCTCGTCGAGCACGCCGGACGTGCCGCGGCGGGGGAGGGCGCACGATGATCCTCGTCACGGGCGGGCTCGGGATGATCGGCGCGCACACCGCCGCCGCGCTGGCCGACCTCGGCGAGGAGGTGGTGATCACCGCGCACCGGCGCTCTGACGTTCCCTCTTTCCTTGCCGGCCGGGTCCGCGTCGAGACCCTGGACGTGGCCGACCGAGACGCTTTCCTCGCGCTCGGCGACCGGTACGACATCGGCGTCATCGTGCATCTCGCCGGCAGCATGCCGGAACCAGATCCGATCCCGTATTTCCGGCGTGATTCGGAGGCATTGTTCACCGCGCTCGACGCCGCGCGGACCTGGGGCGTCAACCGGTTCGCGGTCGCCGACAGCATCAGCTCCTACGAGGGCCGCGACGAGCGGCCGTGGGCCGAGGACCTCGCGTTGCCGCTCGCTGTGCCCCCGCATCCGATCGCGGCCTTCAAGAAGGCGGTGGAACCACTGACCCTGTTCGCCCTCGCGGGCTCCGGAGTGCGTCCGGTGCTGCTGCGCATCGGCAGCACCTGGGGGCCTCTGATGGATCCGGAATCGCCCTTCAACCCGGTGCCGTCGACCGTGAGCGCCGCGCTGCGCGGCGAGCGTCCGCGCCCGCTGCCCGCCGGCGCGGGGGACTTCTGCTACGCGCCGGACTCCGGGCGCGCGATCGCGCTGCTCATGACGGCGACCTCTCTCGCGCATACCGCGTACAACGTGTCGGGCGGCGTTCCGTTCACCGCTCGCCAGCTCGTCGACGCGCTGAACGCCGCGCTGCCCGGTTCCGGGATCGCGGTGGATCCGGCCGAGGCGACGGCAGAGGCCGCGCCCTATCTCGACATCACCCGGCTGCGCACGGAGACCGGCTTCGAGCCCGCCTTCGATCTGCCCGGAGCGGTCGCGCACTACGTCGAGTGGCGGCGTGAGAACCCGCGCTGAATCAGAGGATGGCCGGGGCTTGCCTAAATTACTCAAATGAGTAAATATGGATCCATGACACCGACACGCAGTTATCGCACGACGCAGGAGCGCCGCGCCGAGATCATCGAGGCGACGATGCGGGTGCTCGCGGAGCAGGGGTTCGCGGCCGCGTCGTTCGCCCGGATCCGGGAGGTCGCCGAGCTCAGCAGCACTCGCATGATCTCGTATCACTTCGCCGACAAGGCCGCGCTCATGGGCGCGCTCGTCGAGCACATCGTGCAGCAGGCTGCCGCCGTCATGGTCCCCGCGATGGAGGCGGAGCCGACGTGGGCGGGCAAGCTCGCGGCGTACCTCAGGTCCAACCTGCGCTTCCTCGCCGACAACCGGCTGGCCGCGCGCGCCGTGATCGAGGTCATCCGCAACGCCCCGCGGGCGGACAACGGCCTTCGTGAGGACACGTCGGCGCTGCTGCTCTCGCTGCTTCTCGCGCAGGGGCAGGAGGCGGGCGAGTTCCGCGTCTTCGACACGCTGGTGATGGCGCGCTCCATCCGCGCCACCATCGACGCATTCGCGATGACCATGCCGTCGGGGGAGGCGGCGACCGCGGCGGCGATCGACGAGATCGTCGCCCTGTATCACCGGGCCACTCGCCCGGAAGGAGGAGCTTGATCATGACTCTCACCGTCGACCGCCTCGCTGCGGTCCGCCCGACCCTCGACACCGTGCGCCGGCTGTGGTGGCTGTGCGCCGCGGTGTCGGTGATCGCTCTGGCCGCCGCGGCGGTCCTTGCGATCGTCGACCCCGCCGAGGTGAACTGGGTGGTGTGGCTGCGCGGATCGGTCGTCGCGGTGGCGAGCCTCGTGTTCGTCGTCGTGACGAGGGCGGCGGCGCGCGGCAGCCGTCGGGCCTTCACGCGGATGCGGTGGATCTCGATCATCGCGCCGATCGGGATCGGCCTGATCATCGTCTCGCCGGACTCGGGGTACCCGATCTGGATGAAGATCGAGCAGGGGCTCATCGGGATCCTGATCGTCGCGATCGCCGTTCTGCTGAACCACCGCCAGACGCGAGCGGCGTTCCCCAAGGAGAACTGAGGCGCGATGGCCGACACCTACCGCGAGCGGGCGCCGAGTGCGGCGCTCGCCGGGGTAGTGCGCACGATCTGGGTGCAGCACGTCGGCGACGCGCCCGCCGTCCACCGTCATCTGCCCACCGGTGGGGTGGAGATCCACGTGGCGGTCGGCGGGCCGGCGCGGCTGCTCGGCCCGCTCACGGGGCATCGGCTCGAGGTCATCCCGCCGGGCACCACGATCCTCGGCGTGCGGTTCCGCCCGGGCGGTGCACCGCCGCTGCCGATGCCGCTCGAGGAGCTCGTCGACCAGAGCGTGCCCCTTGTGGAGGTGTGGGGCGACCTTGCCGAACGTCTGCTCGACGATGTCGCCGCGTCCGGCGCCGTCGACCGAGGGATCGCTCTGCTCGAGGCGTTCCTGCTGCAGCGATTCCGGGTCGGCAGGGCGGCTGATCCTCTGCTGCGCGCCGCGGTCGAGGCGCTGATGCCCTGGCGTCCGGTCGAGGTCGGCGCGGTCGCCGCAGACGTGGGGTTGTCGGAGAGTCAGCTGCGGCGGCGTTCGCTGAGCGTGGTCGGGCTCAGCCCCAAGGTGCTGCAGCGCACCCTTCGGTTCCAGGGGTTCCTCGCCCTCGCCCAGGCTGGCGCGACGCCCAGCGGACGCGTCGGCGTCGACGGCATCGCCGGCCTGGCGGTGGACGCCGGGTATGCGGACCAGGCGCATTTGAGCCGAGAGTGCTTTCGCCTCACCGGGCAGACGCCCCGCGAGCTGCTGCACGGCGACGTCGAACGCTGCGCCTGCGGACACGACCACTCCGCGTCGTACCGTCCGTTCCTCGCCGGGCGGTTCGGCGGTGTCCGTGCGGTGGATGCGTGAGCAGTGCATTGCTCGCTATTTAGCTCAGGTGCTAGATTGCGCTCATGAGCGAAGCGGAGAACAGCGCGTTCGAGGCACTGGCCCATCCGACCCGGCGGCAGATCCTGCAGGATCTGAAGGATGGGGAGCAGGCGGCAGGGGAGATCGCGGCGCGGTTCGCTGTGAGCGGTCCGACGATCTCCCGGCATCTGCGGATCCTCCGGGGTGCCGGCCTGATCGTCGAACGGCGTGACGCGAACCGGATCCTCTACTCCCTCGCCGGCGACAGGCTCGCCCTGTCGATCGGCGACTTCCTGTCCACGGTCTGCCCCGAACAGATCGTGCTGCGGGAGGTGCGAAAGCGGCGCCCGTCCGATGGTGATCCCGGCGGCACCGGCGAGCACTCGGCGGTGACGGCGTGAGTGTCGTGCCCGGAGTGAAGGCGCACCTGCGCCGCCGCCTGCTCGTGAGCTACCGGCTCGATCCCGACATCGCACGGACGCTCGTGCCCGCACCGCTGCGCCCGCAGCTGATCGACGGGCAGGCCATCGGAGGCTTCTGCGTGCTCGGGCTCGACGCGATCCGGCCTCGCTGGTTCTCGGCACGTCTCGGTCTGCGTTCCGAGAACGCTGCGCATCGGATCGCGGTGGAGTGGGATGAGGGCGACACCGTGCGCACGGGCGTGTTCATCCTGGAGCGCCACAGCTCGGCCTGGCATCCGGTGCTGTTCGGAGGCCGGCTGTTCCCCGGGGTGCACCGCCGCGCGCGATTCGCCGTCGACGAGCACGGTGGCCGCTACGCCATGGGCATGGACGCCTCGGGGGAGCATCTCGATGCGGACGTCGAGGTCGGCGGTGCCTGGACGAGCGCCTTCTTCGGCTCGGTGGACGAGGCGTCGGCGTTCTACCGCTCCGGGCGGATCGGCTGGTCGCTCGGTCACGACGGTCGCACCCTGGAGGCGGTCGCGCTCGCCGCGGAGGAATGGGCGGTGGAGGCGGCCCAGGCGCACAGCGTGCACTCGTCGTTCTTCGATGCGCTGCCGCGAGGGTCGGCCGTGCTCGATCACGTCGTGGTCATGCGCGATCTCGACATCACGATGGAGGCTCCGGCGACCGCCGTCGGAGCGTCGCGGCCGCTCGCGGTCTGAGCCGTTCCCTCCGGACGTCGCCCGCGGGACGCTCATGCGAAAGGCCGCCGGCATCGCAGCGCCGGCGGCCTTTCGCGTTTTGCTCTCAGTGTCGTGAGACGGCGGGATCCACGGATCTGGTCTGCTGTGCTAGGCGCGAGCGGTCGTCCGCGTCGAGGGCGCGCAGATCCGCCCCCTTCGTCTCGCGGGCGGCGGCCACGGCGACCAGCGTGATCGCGCAGGCGATCGCCACGTAGATCGCGACCGGCACGCTCGACTTGTACTGCGCGAGCAGGCTCGTTGCGATGATCGGCGCCAGCGAACCGGCGAAGATCGACGTGACCTGGTAGCCGAGGCTGACGCCGGAGTACCGCATCCGGGTGGGGAACATCTCCGCCATGATCGCGGGCTGACCCGCGTACATCGCGGCGTGGAAGACGAGGCCGAGAGCGATGGCCGCCCAGATGACGATCGGGTTGGCGGTGGCCATCATCGGGAAGGCGAAGAAGCCCCAGGCGGCTCCGAGCACGGCGCCTGCCGCGTACACCGGCTTGCGACCCCAGCGGTCGGAAAGCCGCCCGAACAGCGGGATCACGAGGAAATGAACGACGTGCGCTCCGGCCAGGATGAGCAGCGTCGCCGACGTCGCCTCCTTGACGGTCTGCGTGAGGTAGACGATCGAGAAGGTGACCACCACGTAGTAGAGGATGTTCTCCGCGACGCGCAGTCCCATCGCCACGAGCACGCCGCGGGGGTAGCGGCGCGCGACCTCGAGGGGTCCGAAGCTCTGGGAGGCCTCCTGCTCCTGCGCCGCCTTCATCTCCAGGAAGATGGGGGCCTCGGTGACCTTGGTACGGATGTACCAGCCGATGAGCACGATCACGGCCGAGAGCCAGAACGCGATGCGCCAGCCCCAACCGAGGAATGCGTCCTGCGGCAGCGTCGCGGACAGTGCGAAGAGCACGAGCGTGGCGAGCAGGTTGCCGACCGGCACCGCGGCCTGCGGCCAGCTCGCCCAGAAACCGCGCCGCTCGCGCGGGCTGTGCTCGGCGACGAGCAGCACGGCGCCGCCCCATTCGCCGCCGATCGCGAAGCCCTGCGCGAATCGGAGCAGCACCAGCAGGACCGGTGCGAGATATCCGACCTGGGCGAAGCCCGGCAGGCAGCCGATGAGGAACGTCGCGGCGCCGATGATCAGGATGCTGGCCTGCAGCAGCTTCTTGCGCCCGTACTTGTCGCCGAGGTGGCCGAACACGATGCCGCCGAGCGGCCGTGCGATGAAGCCGATCGCGTAAGTGACGAACGCCGCGATGATGCCGCTGAACGGGTCGTCCGACGGCGGGAAGAAGACGGTGCCCAGCACGAGCGTCGACGCCGAGGCGTAGAGGAAGAACTCGTACCATTCGACGACCGTGCCCGCCATGGAGGCGGCCACGACCCGGCGCAGGCCGGTGGGGGAGGCGGTCTCGTACGCCATGTGTGCTCCTTTGCACGATCAGAGAGGTCTGTCGGTTCTCCAGCCTGAGACGACTTCGCCATTGCGACAATGCCCATATGCGGCGGACGGAGTGTGCACGAATGCACATGGATCCCTTCGAGCGCACAGCAGGATCGGGTCGGGGCCGACGACGACGCCGAGGGCCGCCGATCAGGCGAGGTGTTCGGTGCGGGCGCGTCCTCCGAGGCGGGGTGGTCCGCCGATGCCGGGTGGGGGCAGGAACCAGACGTTGGCGCGGGTGCCGGTGCCGTCGATGCGGATGCCCCAGTGGTTGTCGTGGATGAGGTGGTGGCAGGTCT
>NZ_JBFRGY010000021.1:0-19827 GCF_052115565.1 Microbacterium sp. 2MCAF23
CCGCTGGGGCTGGTCCATTCCAGGACGCCCGCGCCTTTTTGTTTCACGGTCCACGCGGTCTGGTGCTTCAAGACGTGGTGACGTCGGCAGAGTCCGCCGAGGTTGCCTTCTTCGGTGGCGCCGCCGTAGGCGGCGTCGATGGTGTGGTCGAGGTCTTGGGCAGTGGGTGGGAGTCCGCAGGTCGGGAATCGACACCGGGAGTCTCTGGCGTGCAGGAGCCGTCGCAGGTCGGCGTTGGGGCGGTAGTGGTCGACGGCGAGGATCGCCCCGGTGATGGGGTGGGTGAGCACGCGTTCCCAGGCGACGGCGTTACCGGCGAGGATCCGGGCGGTGTCGGTGTCGATGGGCTGTCCGCCGGCGAGTTCGGCGGGCTGCTCGACACGGACGCCGAACGCGGAGTCGAGGCCCGCACCCGTGGTGTCGGTGCCCGCGCCCGTCCCTGACTTGTGCTCGCGTGCGCCAGCCCTGTCCGCGGCCATCGCCGTGACCACCGGGATCGTGACTTCGACCCGTGCCTGGAGCCCTCCGAGCAGCCCATCTGGGGTGTCATGTCCGGACGGGGCACCCGTGAGGAGGGTATCCGCGCACAGGTCGGCGCGGAGCTGGTCGATGGTGCGGTCATCGGCCGGATCACCCCGCATGTCAGCGTCCGCCCTGCGCCCCTCGTCGGCGTCGGCTCCACGACCCGCGGCGCCTTTCGCCGCCTGGGCGTTCGCCGTCTGCACGGCCCAGGCCTGCTGGCTGAGCCGGTCGTAGATCCCATCGATCACAGCGGCGGCGTGGATCAGACCAAGCATCTTCTGCCCGTCACCCAAGTCTTCCCGCCACACGGTGCGCTTCTCCTGCGCGTCCCGGTGCCGGTCGGTCAGCGACCGGGGTGCGAGCCGTTCCGCAACGCGCTCCACGATCCGCTTGGCCCGATGCGGCGTCTCCCCCTCGCACGCCGCGACCGCCGCCCGTTCGAACTCCGCCCGCACCTGATCGTCCAGCCGGGCCCCGGCGTCCTGGATCACCCGCGCATGCGCGGCGTTGATCCTCGCGTCGGTGAACGCCTGCATCGTGGCCGGGAATCGGGTCATCAGTTCCGCGGCCCGCACCATCCGCCCCTGCACGACCCGGTCGGACATGTGCAGCACCGCCGCGAGTTCCGCCGCGACACTGCGGGCGGCGAGATCCACTGACTCACCCCGCACCCCGGACGCACCGTCCGCGGCGGCGAGGTCCTCCGCGAGGCGGTGCGCGACGGCCAGGTGCGCTTCCTTCAACGCCTGCAGGCGGGTGATCGTCGCCTCGGTCGTCGCCAACCCGTCCACGAGCGCGGCCAGCACAGCGACAGGATCCACCGGGTCCACCCCGGGATCCAGAACCGTGCCGGTCGAGCTCGTCATACCCCCATTCAACCCGGGGCCACCGACATTCCAGACCCTGAAAGAACCAGATCAGGCCGGGGAAAAAATCACAAATGCGTCACGACTCGGAGCCGGTCAAACGCACCCCCCGTCGCGCCTCGTGGTCGAGGTGAGCAAAACCCGGACACAACCAGATGAAGAGCGCCCGATTCCGACTCATCACCACAGCGAACCCATTCGCGCACGCAACCCTCGGACGATGCCGAGCCGAGCTGGGCCGATGCGGCGCCAGGCAAGGCTGCCCCCGCGGAAACCGCGGCGCGCCATCCCGGATCCGCTAGATCCGCCCGTCCTGACGGGGGATCCACACCTGCTTGATGATGATCAGGATCGAGGCGGTCACGGGCACGGCGATGAGGGCGCCGAGCAGTCCGAGGAGCGTGCCGCCGACGAGAGCGCCGATCACCACGAGCGAGCCGGGGATCGAGATCGCCTTGCTCATCACGCGCGGGGTGATGACGTATGCCTCGAACTGCATGTAGACGACGTAGACCGCGGCGAAGATCAGCGCCATGAGCGGTGAGGTGAACAGCGCGATGCCGGTGCCGATGATCCAGAACATCACGGAACCGACGAGTGGGATCAGCGTGATGAGGAATGCGACCGTCGCCATGAGCGGCGGGAACGGCAGCCCGAGCACGAGGTACAGCAGGAACACGATCACGGCGTTGATGAACGCGAGGCCCACCATGCCCATCACGTAGCCGCCGACGGACTCGATGATCTGCTCGCTGATGCGGTCGATGCCCTTGCGGTCGCGGGCCGGCGCCAGCCGCAGCAGTCCCGACTTCATCGAGGGGAGGGTCGCGAGGAAGTAGAGGGTCAGCACGAGCACGATCAGCCCGCCCGAGATGCCCGTTGCGATGCCGGTCGCGATCCCGGTGCCGATCTGCAGCGCGCCGCCGCCGATCTGGGCGATCCGGGTCGGATCGCTGAGGAACTTCTGCACCTCGGTGACGAGATCCGTGAGACCCACCCCGAACTGCCCCTCGAGCCATGCGTAGAACGTGGTGTGCGTGAAGTTGCGGATCGTGCCGGGGATCCCGGTGACGAACGTCGCGATCTGGTCGATGACGGTCGGCAGGATCGCGAGCACGATGACGACGAGCACGAGTGCGAGCGCCACGATGACGGAGACGACGGACCAGGCGCGGCTCAGCCCGTGCCGCTCGAGCCAGCGCACGGCGGGGTCGAGGCCGAGCGCGGCGAACAGCGCGAACGCGATGTAGATGAGCACGGTCGACAGGCTGCCGAGCGACAGGCCGAGCAGGATGGCGAGGAGGCCGCCGACGGTGGCGAGGAAGCCGAACCGGAACGGCTTGTCGATGCGGGTCCAGAACGAGGCGCGAGGGGGCGCTGCCTCGATGTACCTGGCCGGGGCGATGCCGGCGTCGGCGTCCGCGCCGACCTCGTCGGTCGGGGCGACGGTCGCGGTCGCGGTACTCCCGGTCGCGGCCGTGCCGGCGGCCATCGCGGCGGCGTCATCCGCCGCTTCCTCGGGGGTGCGCTCTTCGCGGGTCATGGCTTCACTGTAGAGGGCGGCGACGCGTTATCGTCGGAGGGTCCGCCCGTCCGCCGCTCGGTGAGGAGCCCCCATGTCCGACGCTGATCCCCGCACCGAACTGCTGCGACTGCGCGCCAGCATCGACAACATCGACGCCGCCCTCATCTTCATGCTCGCGGAGCGGTTCCGGTGCACACAGCAGGTGGGCGTGCTCAAGGCCGAGCACGACATGCCGGCATCGGATCCGGGCCGTGAGGAGCAACAGGTCGCTCGCCTGCGCGCTCTCGCCGAGGAGGCGCATCTGGATCCCGAGTTCGCGGAGAAATGGTTCAACTTCGTCGTCGCGGAAGTCATCCGCCACCACACCGAGGCCGCCGGATCGCGCTGACGCGACGTCGTCGCAGCGGGCGTACGACGTGCTCGGCCGGTGGCCTCGGTGCGTGAAGCTCAGCCCGCGTAGCTCGTGTCGTTGACGGACTGCACGGTCCATGCCCCCTGTGCGTAGGTGAGGACGTTCACCGCGCCGTTCTCGAGCGGCCCCGGCACCTCGGCGCCGAGCGATTCCAGCAGACAGGTGATCGACATGCCGCTGGAGACGGCGAGGATCTTGCCGCCGTGGCGCATGGGCATCGTGCGATCGGTGGCCGCAGTGGTGAGCGCGTCGTTCATGCGGGCGGCGACCTGCGCCCAGGTCTCGGCGGGCAGCGTCTTGTCGGGGTTGCTCGCGACGAAGGCGTCGATGATGTGCTCCAGGGTGTCCAGTGGTCCCGCGGCGGCGAGCTGCGGGTACACGACCGACTGCTTCTCCCCCTCCCAGCCTCCGTAGGAGACCTCGCGCAGGCCGGCGACCCGGGTCGGGACGAGCGCGGAGCCCGCGGCGGCGAGGATCCCGCTCGCAGTCTGGAAATGGCGGGTCATGTCGGCGGAGTATGCGGCGTCGAACCCGCCGATGTCCGCCGCGAGGTTGCGGCCGACGTTCGCCGCGGTCGCGACACCCGCGTCGGTGAGCGGGGAGTCGGACCAGCCCTGCACGCGGCCGGCCTGGTTCAGCCAGGTCCGGCCGTGGCGGACCAGGTAGACGGTGACCGTACGGTGCGGCTGCGCGCCTGTGGGAGCGGCGTTCGCGGGGGCGGCGGCCCCGGCGACGGCGATCGTGCCGGCGAGGGCGGCGCCTCCGAGCGAGAGCAGGGCAGTACGGCGGGACAGATCGGGCATGTCATCTCCTTCGATGGATGGAATCCAAAAGCCTTACGTCGTTAAGGATTTGGATCCTGAAAGCCTAGTGACATTCAGGTTTCGAAGTGACAACGGATCCGGCGGAGCGGCGATCAAGGCGTGCATGCTTGGTGCAGGCGGCAGGGGTGCGGAGCCTGGGCGGTCCGGAACAATGCGTGACGGAAAGTGATTGTTTTAGCGTAAGATCGATCACGGTCACGCACTCAGCGTCGACCGTAACCGCCGAGGAGGACGCATGACCGACCCGAACGAGAACCTCGCCCCCGGCGCTCACATGCGCACCGAGCTCGACTCGCAGCCCGAGATGTGGGCGCGCGCGGCGGGCATGACGGCCGAGCAGGCCCTGCTGCCGGCGAAGGGCGAGCGCGTCGCCGTGGTCGGCTGCGGTACGTCCTGGTTCGTGGCCCAGTCCTACGCCGCGCTGCGCGAGCGTGCGGGCTTCGGCATCACCGACGCCTACGCCGCGAGCGAGGCGTTCATGGATCGCGGCTATGACGCGGTTGTCGCCCTGACCCGCTCCGGAACGACCACCGAGGTGCTCGAGCTGGTCGACGAGCTCAAGGGATCCGGATCCGCTCCGCGCATCATCGGCGTGATCGGCGACGAGACCTCGCCGCTGGTGGGCATGGTGGACGACGCGATCCTGCTGCCGTTCGCCGACGAGCAGTCCGTCGTGCAGACCCGCTTCGCGACCACCGCGCTCGCGCTGTTCCGCGCCTCGCTCGGCGAAGATCTCACCGGGGCCATCGCCGATGCCCGCACCGCGCTCGCCGACGTGGATCCGACCCTCGCGGACGCCGACCAGTACACCTTCCTCGGCCGCGGCTGGACGATCGGCCTCGCGCACGAGGCGGCCCTGAAGATGCGCGAGTCGTCGCAGTCGTGGACCGAGTCGTACCCGTCGATGGATTACCGCCACGGCCCGATCGCGATCGCCGCACCCGGCCGCATCACGTGGCAGTTCGGCGCCGCACCCGATGGGCTGGACGCGCAGGTCGCCGCCACCGGTGGACGCTGGGTGCAGCACCCGATCGACCCGCTGGCCGACCTCGTGCGGCTGCACCGTGTGGCGCTCGACCGCGCGCTGGCCAAGGGGCTCAATCCCGACGAGCCGCGCAACCTCACCCGTTCGGTCATCCTCGAGGACTGAGAGCCGGCGATGACCACCCCTGGCGACGGCGTCGCGGTGAACGTCCCCCGCGCGCATGACGCGGCCGAGGCCGCCCGTGCGGTGCCCGACGTGCTCACCAATGCCTCGGGAGATCCCCTCGCGCAGGCGGCGGAGCTCGGCGCCGGATCCGCCGTGCTCGCGTTCGACGTGGGCGGTACCGACATCAAGTCGGCCCTGTTCGACGCCCACGGCGTCATGCTCGGTCTGCGTCGCACGCCGACGCCGGATCCGGGTCCCGACCTCCCGGAGCGGCTGATCGCCCGGCTGGTCGAGCTCGGCGCGCAGCTGCGCGAGGAGCATCCCGCGGTGGAGCCGGTCGCGGTGGGGCTGGTCGTGCCCGGCATCGTCGACGAGGTCGCCGGCATCGGCGTGTTCGCCAGCAATATGGGCTGGAGGGACGCGCCGATCCGCGCCCTCGCGGAGGAGGCATTCGGCCTGCCCGTCGCGTTCGACCACGACGTGCGCACCGGCGGCTGGGCCGAGCACGTGCTCGGCGGCGC
The DNA here is from genome assembly GCF_052115565.1 of Microbacterium sp. 2MCAF23. NCBI lineage: Bacteria > Bacillati > Actinomycetota > Actinomycetes > Micrococcales > Microbacteriaceae > Microbacterium > Microbacterium sp. 2MCAF23. Next base: position 5,821 of record NZ_JBFRGY010000021.1, read on the forward strand.
GCGTCCCTATCCGAACTCGATCGTGCTGATCATCGGCACCGGGATCGCCGGCGCCCTGCTGCTGGGCGGCGTGCCCTTCACCTCCGGCGGATACGCCGGCGAGGTGGGCCACTCCCCGGTCGCCGACGAGCCGGTGTGTCCGTGCGGCGCACGCGGCTGCCTCGAGGCCATCGCGTCGGCGGGAGCCATCGCCCGGCGTTACACCGCCCGCACCGGCAACGCCGTGGACGGGGCGAAGGAGGTCATCGCTCTCGCCGCCGCGGGCGACGAGGCCGCCGCCGCGGTCTGGAACGAGGCGCTCGACGCCCTCGCCCTGTCGCTCGCGCAGCTCACCGCGGTCGTCGCGCCGCAGGCCGTCATCATCGGCGGCGGGCTCTCGCGGGCGGGCGGAGCACTGTTCGACGAGCTGCGCGCGCGCCTGCGGGCCCGGCTCAGCTTCCACCGCATCCCGGATCTGGTTCCCGCGCAGCTGCTCGGCAACGCCGGGATCCTGGGTGCGGCGCTGCACGCGAGGAGCCTCGCATGATCGTCACCGTCACGCCGAACCCGGCGCTGGATCTCACCTGGCATGTCGAGCGGATCGTGCCCGGAGGTACCCATCGCGCGGACACCGGTGTCGCTCGCGCGGGCGGCAAGGGCCTGAACGTGGCCCGGGTGGCGCACGCGCAGGGCGCCGCCGTGCTCGCGCTGGCCACTGCGGGTGGACCGACCGGCGACGAGTTCGCCGCCGAGCTGGCTTCGACCTCGATCCCGCACGAACTGGTCCCGGTGCAGGCGGCGACCCGCCGCAGCGTCGCGCTCGTCGACGAGCACCTCGGCGACACCACGATCGTGAACGAGCGCGGTGTGAACCCGACGGCGGACGAGTGGGATGCGCTGAAGGCCGCAGTCGTCCGGGCGCTGGCGACCGGGCGCTCCGTCCGCGATGCCGTCGAAGGATCGGGATCCGCGGATGCCGGTGCGACTGCTCCCGTCGGCACGAAGAAGATCAAGCCCGTCCTCGTCCTCTCCGGATCCCTTCCTCCCGGCGCTCCCGACGACCTGCTCCCGTCGCTCATCCGGATCGGCCGCGACGCCGGGGCGATCGTCATCGCCGACACGTCGGGGCCGGCGCTCCTGGCCGCGGCCGATGCCGGTGCGACCGTGCTCAAGCCCAACGCGGCGGAGCTCGCCGAGGCCACCGGTCTCACCGATCCCATCGCCGGGGCGTGCGAGCTGCTGCACCGCGGCGCGAAGCTGGTCCTGCTCTCCCGCGGGGCGGACGGGATGCTGGCCGTCACCTCGGACGAGGTCGTGCGCGCCCGCCTCGCTGCGCCCCTCGCCGGCAACCCGACCGGCGCAGGCGACGCCGCCGTCGCCGCGTGCGCCGTGCTGATGGCGCAGGGGGAGAAAAAGTCCACGGCGCTGCTGCGCCGCGCCACCGCGTGGTCGGCCGCGGCCGTGCTGATGCCGGTCGCGGGTGAGATCCACTCGTCGTGGCCCGAGCTCGAATCCGCCCTGATCGTCGATAGCCCGCCCTTGACGGCGCTGAGCCGACCGTCCGCCGAAAGGACACCCCGATGACCCTCGTCTCCGCCCGCGACCTCGTGCACGATGCGGCCCGCCGCGGTACCGGCGTCGGCGCCTTCAACGTGATCCACCTGGAGACGGCCGAGGCGCTGGTGGTCGCGTCGGCCCAGGCCGAGCTGCCCGTGATCCTGCAGATCTCGCAGAACTGCGCCGACTACCACGGCGGACTCGAGCCGATCGCGCTGGCCACTCTCGCGGCGGCCCGGCGTGCGGCCACGCCGGTCGCGGTGCACCTCGACCATGCCGAGCGGCCCGAGCTCGTCGACGAGGCCATCGCGCTCGGGTTCGGATCCGTCATGTTCGACGGCGGCGCGCTCGACTACGCCGAGAACGTCGCGCTCACCGCACAGGTCGTCGAGCGCGCGCACGCTGCCGAGGTGTACGTCGAGGGCGAGCTGGGCGAGGTCGGCGGCAAGGACGGCGCGCACGCCCCGGGTGTCCGCACGGACCCGCAGGAGGCGCGCGCCTTCGTCGCCGAGACCGGCGTCGACGCCCTCGCCGTAGCCGTCGGATCCTCGCACGCGATGACCGATCGTACGGCGGCGCTGGACCTCGACCTCATCGCGCGTCTGCGCGAGGCCATGCGCGGCGCGGGAGAGGACGGAGTAGACGTGCCGCTCGTGCTGCATGGATCCAGCGGCGTGCCGGATGACGTGATCGCCGCCGCGGTACGCGCGGGCATGACGAAGATCAACGTCTCCACGCACCTGAACGGGTTCTTCACCCGCGCGATCCGGGAGAGACTGGAGGCGGATCCGCGCCTCGTGGACTCCCGCAAGTACGTCGCTCCCGCCCGTGATGCTGTCGCCGGCGAGGCCGCGCGTCTGCTGCGCCTGTTCGCTGGACAGGACGCATCCTGACCGGATCCGGAGCCTGCACATGAATCGCGCCAATCGCCTCACCGCGATCCTCGATCTGCTCGCCGTCCACGGCGACGTCTCGGTGGAGGAGCTCGCCGAGCGCTTCGACGCCTCCGCAGCGACGATCCGCCGCGACCTGGACAGCCTGTCCGAGCGGCGCCTGCTCACCCGCACCCACGGCGGGGCGGTGGCGCAGTCCGTCGCGTATGAGCTGCCGGTGCGCTACAAGAGCCACCAGCGCACCTCGCAGAAGGAGCGCATCGCAGAGGCCGCCGCGGCGCTCGTCTCGCCCGGCGCCGTCGTCGGCCTCTCCGGGGGCACCACCACGACCGCGATCGCGACGGCGCTCACGGCCCGCGAAGATCTCGCCGAGCACGGCCTCACCGTCGTCACCAACGCCGTGAACATCGCCGCCCAGCTCGCCACGCGCCCCGACATCAAGGTCGTGGTCACCGGCGGTGTGATCCACTCCCGCAGCTACGAGCTGGTGGGGCCGTTCGTGGAGCAGCTGCTCGCGGGCATCGCGCTGGACATCGCCTTCATCGGCGTGAACGCCGTGTCCCTGGAGGGCATGGCGAGCACGCACGACGAGCGCGAGGCGGCCGTGAACCGCATGATGGCGAGCCGCGCCCGGCGTGCGGTGATCGTCGCCGACTCGTCGAAGATCGGCGCCTCGGCGTTCGCCGCGGTCGGCGGATCCGACCTGTTCCCCACGCTGCTCACCGACGACGGCATCGCGCCGGACGATCGGAGCGCCCTGGGCGACGCCGGCTTCGAGGTCGTGCTGGCGGACTGATCCGGATCCGGTCCGCAGGTCGTCGTCCGTCATCCGCCGGCTGCAGCCGGGAGTCCAGGCGCGGACAGGTCAGAGCGTCGTGGTCAGCACCCCGCCATCGGCACGCACGGCCGACCCGTTGGTCGCCGAGGAGCGGGGGCTGGCGAGGTAGGCGACGAGGCTCGCGATCTCCGCGGGGTCGATGAAGCGCTCGAGCAGGGTCGTGCGATTCTGCGCGATGACCGCAGCCTTGACCGCCTCGACCGGAGCGCCCTGGGCGGCGGCGAGCTGTGCGACGGCCGCCTCGACGCCGTCGGAGTAGGTCGGGCCGCCGAGGATGCTGTTGACGGTGACGCCTGTGCCGCGGGTGAGCTTGGCCAGACCGTTGGCGAGGGCGAGCATCGCAGCCTTGGTGGTGCCGTAGTGGATCATGTCGGCGGGCACGTTGACGCCGGACTCGCTGGCGATGAACACGACACGTCCCCAGCCGCGGTGCAGCATCCCCGGCAGGAGCGCCCGGGAGAGCCGGACACCGCTCATGACGTTGACGTCGAAGTACCGCTGCCAGTCCTCGTCGGCGATGTCACCGAAAGGTGCGAGCCCGAACAGGCCGACGTTGTTCACCAGGACATCGACCTCGCCGGCTTCTCCGAGCAGCCGGGAGGTCTCCTCAGGGTCGGCGAGGTCCGCGGCGATCCCCCTCGGACGCGCTCCCGGATGTTCTGCGCGCAATCGTGAGACGGCCGCATCGACGGCGGCCGTGGTGCGCCCGTTGATCATGACCTCCGCCCCTTCGGCGGTGAGGGCGGAGGCGATGGCGTAGCCGATGCCCTGGGTCGATCCACTGACGAGGGCCGTCCTGCCCTGCAGTTCCAGGTCCATCTCGCGCTCCGTTCCGGACGGCGTCGATATCGCCGCATCACTTGCTTGGGAAAGTCAACCTACGCGGATTCAGTTGCTTGGGCAAGTCAGATTGCTCTGTTCGAGGTATCCTGACCTCGTGTCCGAGCCCACGAGATCCTCCGCGAAGCCGCTGACGAAGCCCGAGATCTGGGCGTCCGTCGCCACGCTCTTGGAGCGCCTCCCTGCGGCGCTCGACGCCCAACTGCAGCGGGACAGCGGCCTGACACACTTCGAATTCGGGATCCTCTATGCGCTCGACGCGGCGGAGGGGCGATCACTGCGGTTGAGCGTGCTCGCCGGGTTCGCGAGCTGCACGCTCTCCCGGCTCTCGCGGGCGGTCTCGCGACTCGAGCAGCGCGGTTGGGTCCGGCGCGTCATCGACCAGACGGATGGGCGGTTCACGCTCGCCGTGCTGTCCGAGGACGGGCACGCGAAGGTCCAGCAGGCGACCCCGGGTCATGAGGCGCTCGTCGACAGCCTGGTCTTCGACGTCCTCACCCCCGCCCAGGCGCGACAGCTCGGCGTCGCCAGCCGGCGGATCTCGGCGGCCATCGCCCCCGACCCGGTCTGGACCCCCTCGAGTTGACGACGCGCCCTGGGGCTGCCGAAGGCCGGCAGCCCCAGAGACATGGAGGTGCTCAGGCGTTGCCGTGCGGATCCAGGCGGTTCAGGGTCGCGACCGTCTGCGCATAGTCGCCGCGCACCTCGCCGAAGCGGAGCAGCTTCACGTTCTCCACGAGGATCTCGTGCGCGTCGGGCTGGGCCGCGATGAGGGCCATCGTCTCGTCGGCGAAGTCGTCGAGCGGCATCGCGAACGGGCTCTCGCTCTGACCGGGCAGGAGCTCGGTCGCGACGGCGGGCGGAACGAGTTCGAGCACGGAGACGCTCGTGCCGGCGAGCTGCAGCCGGATCGACTCCGACAGCATGTGGATCGCGGCCTTGGTCGCGTTGTAGGTAGGCGTGACCCGTAGCGGGGTGTGCGCGAGACCGCTGGAGACGGTGACGATCGTCGCGTCGGGGCGGCTCTGCAGATGTTCGATGAGCGCTGTGATGAGGCGGATCGGACCCAGCAGGTTTGTCGTCACGATCTCCTCCGCGTCGGCGAGGAAGCCGTCGCTGTGCCAGTCCTCGACCCGCATGATGCCGGCCATCGCGACGAGGACGTTGAGCTCGGGATGCGTCGTGACGAGCTCTGCGACGGCCGTCCTGATGCTGACGGGATCGGCGGTGTCGATGCGTACGGTGCCGAAGCCGTGCTCGGCGGCGAGCTGCGCGAGGAGCTCGGCACGGCGCCCTCCGATGATGACGGTGTTGCCCGCGGCCTGCAGGCGCAGGGCGAGCGCGAGGCCGATGCCGCTCGTCGCGCCGGGGATGAAGACGGTGTTTCCGGAGATGTTCATGACCCCAGGCTCGGCGCGATCCGGCACGGCCATAAGAGACCGCATGATCGGGGGATCCGCGATCCCTGGTTGCGGATCCGTCCTCGCCCGACAATGGATCCATGGACCGCATCGCCCTCGCTGACTTCCTGCGCCGCCGCAGGGAGTCGCTGCACCCCGGTGACGTCGGACTGCACGCGGGCGCGCGCCGTCGCGCGCCGGGCCTGCGCCGCGAGGAGGTCGCCCAGCTCACCGGTATGTCCGTCGACTACTACACGCGGCTCGAGCAGCGCCGCGGTCCCCAGCCGAGCGAGCAGATGCTGGCCGCGCTCGCGCGCGCACTGCGGCTCACGGCCGACGAACGCGACTACCTGTTCCGCACGGCCGGCCACTCGGCGCCCGACCGGCAGAGCACGCTGCCGCACGTCGCCCCGGCCCTGCTGCGGGTGCTCGACCGTCTGGACGACACCCCCGCGCTCATCCTCTCGAACCTGGGCGAGACGCTCGTGGCCAACCGGATGGCGCAGGCTCTTCTCGGCGACCCCTCCGAGCGCACGGGGCTCGCGCGCAGCGACGTCTATCGCTGGTTCACGGATCCGGCTGCGCGAGCGGTGTATCCGGAGGCCGATCACGCGCGGCACGCCCGCGCCCAGGTCGCGGGGCTGCGCGCCGCATACGGCGCGATGGGGATGCGGTCACGGGCGGGCGAGCTCGTGCGGGCGCTACAGGCGGAGAGCCCCGAGTTCGTCGAGCTCTGGGATCGGCAAGAGGTCGCTGTCCGGTTCGAGGATCACAAGACCCTGGTGCACCCCGAACTCGGGCCCATCGAGCTCGACTGCCAGGCGCTCTTCACCGAGGACCAGTCGCAGGCCTTGCTCGTGCTCACCGCACCGCCGCGCAGCGACGGCTGGCAGAAGCTGCAGCTGCTGTCCGTGATCGGCGCGCAACGCTTCGAGCCGGCGGACGAGCAGCGCTGACCCCTCCGGCCCACGACGGACCTGTCGGCTCAGGCCAGCGGGAACGTCGCCTCGACGCGAAGGCCGCCCTCCGGCCGTGCGGTCAGGACGAGGGATCCGCCCAGCACCTCGACGATCGAGCCCGCGATCGCCAGGCCCAGTCCGGATCCGCCGTGCGCGCCGTCCCGCGTGCGCCCGGCGCCGCGCTGGAACGGCTCGACCAGGGTCGCGACCACGGCCGGGTCGAGCTGCTCGCCGGTGTTCTCCACGACGAGCGCCCCCTGACCACCGAGGCTAACCGTGCGCACGGTCGCGGATCCGCCGGAGTGAAGGTTGTGCACGAGCGCGTTCTGCACGAGGTTCAGTGCGAGCTGGTCGAGCAGCGCCGCGTCCCCGTGCACGATGACCGGATCACCGACCACGTCGAGCCGGACGTCGTGGGAGGCGGCGACCTCGTGCAGCAGTTCGACCGCGCCCTCCGCAGCGAGCGAGAGGTCGACCGGGGTGCGTGCCGGTGGGCGGGCGTCCAGCCGCGCGAGCAGCAGCAGCGCCTCGGTCAGCGCGATGGCCCGTTCGTTCGCGGCGCGGAGGCGCACGAGCAGCTGCGGGACATCCGGATCCGGATCGGCGTCGGCGACGTCGAGCAGCGCGCGGGTGATCGCGAGCGGGGTGCGCAGCTCATGCGACGCGCTCGCCGCGAACCGGCGTTCGCGCTCCATGTCGTGCTGGATCCGGTCGAGCATCCCGTCGAACACGTCGGCCAGGCGACGGAACTCGTCGTCCCCGCCCGGCAGCGCGATCCGGGCGCTCATGTCCCCGCCGCCCACCGTGCGCGCGGTATCGGCCATGATCGCGAGCGGTCGCAGCACGCGCCCGGCCAGGAGCCAGCCGCCGAGCACGCTCACGCCGATGAGGGCGACCAGCGCCCAGGTGGCCGGAGGCACGAACGCGCGGATGATGTCCGTCCGGTTCGGCGCCCAGCTCGTACCGGCGATCGGGTCGGTGTTGTAGACCGTGCCGTCGGGCACGTAGCGCAGGAGCCACAGCGCGACGACGCCGAGCAGCACGGCGCCCGCCACGGCGACGAGCGCGACGTAGCTGAGTGTGAGGCGCCAGCGCACCGACAGTCCGCCCGCCCTGGCGGGGCGCGGCGGGAGCGCGGGGCTCGGCGGGAGTGCAGGCGTCGGCGGAACCTCGGGGCTCGGCGGCGCGTCAGGCATTCCCCGTCCGTCCCGGCAGCGTCGCGTCCTCGGTGGTCGTCTCGTCGACCGCCTCCGCATCCGACTCGCCGGAGGCATCCCCGTCGACATCGATCCGGTAGCCGACCCCCGGCACGGTGAGGATCACCCACGGCTCCCCGAGCCGCTTGCGCAGCGCCGAGACGGTGATGCGCACCGCGTTCGTGAACGGATCCGCGTTCTCGTCCCAGGCGCGCTCGAGCAGCTCCTCGGCGCTGATCACGCCTCCGCCGGCCTCGACGAGCACCTGCAGCACCGCGAACTGCTTGCGCGTGAGGGCGACGTAGCGGCCGTCGCGGTACACCTCGCGGCGGAACGGGTCGAGCCGGATGCCGGCCAGCTCGTGCACCGGCGGCGTCGACCGCGGGGCGCGCCGGGCCAGCGCCCTGATCCGAAGGATCAGCTCGCGCATCTCGAACGGCTTGGTCAGGTAGTCGTCGGCGCCGAGCTCGAAGCCGGTGGCCTTGTCGTCGAGGCGATCGGCGGCCGTGAGCATGAGGATCGGCAGGCCGGATCCGGACGCGACGATCGCCTGCGCGATGTCATCGCCGCTCGGGCCCGGGATGTCCCGGTCGAGCACAGCCACGTCGTAGGCGTTGATGTCCAGCAGCTCCAGGGCGACGTGCCCGTCTCCGGCGGTGTCCGCGGCGATCGCCGCGAGGCGCAACCCGTCTCGGACCGCTCCGGCCAGGGTGGGTTCGTCCTCGACGATCAGCACGCGCATGCCAGAAGCCTAAGCACACCGGCATATCGCGGGTGTATGCGAAAACGCGAACGGGAGCACAACGTCCGCCTCGATGGAGTGGAGGCATGGACACGAACACCTCTGCTCCTCTGCGACCCGGATCCGCGCCGGAATGGATCCTGCACCGGGAGCCCGACGCCGACGCACGGCGTACGGCGGAACGGATGCCTGCACCGCGGCACCCGGCGTCGAGGGCGCCCCGGCGGCACCGGCCGCTGTTCCGGTTCTTCGCCACGCTGGCGGTGCTCGCACTGCTGGGCGCCGGCACCGCGGCCGCGGTGATCACGGCGGCCGTCACCGCGCGGCCCGACTATCCGGGGCCGGTAGCCGCGGGCGACGACGGATCCCCGTCCGCACGCAGCGGCGGCATGCCGACCGCAGAGGACGGCTACCTCGCGGACGGTGACTCGGTGGCGCTGTCGGACGATGTGCCCGCGGTCGCGAAGCTGGAACCCGCTCTGCGCGAGGCGCTGGGGCAGGCGCTCGCCGGGGCCGAGGAGGACGGGCTCGAGCTGCGGGTGGCGAGCGGCTGGCGCTCGAAGGCGTACCAGGCCTGGCTGCTGCGCGATGCCGTGCGCACCTATGGATCCGAGGCCGAGGCGTCGCGGTGGGTCGGCACCCCGGAGACGTCGCTGCACGTCAAGGGTCAGGCGGTCGACATCGCCCCGTACGACGCCGCGGACTGGCTGAACCGCCATGGCGCGCAATTCGGGCTGTGCCGCACGTACGACAACGAGGCCTGGCATTTCGAGCTGAACCCGTCCGCGATCGACGAGGGCTGCCCGACGATGTACCGCGATCCGACCGAGGATCCCCGGATGCGGGGCTGATCGGGCCGGGCGGCGCGGATCCGCCGCCCTCCCTCTGTTCACTGGTCGCAGATTGCGGTTCTGAGCACATGAAACCCGCAATCTGCGACCAGCGAGCGGGGTGGAGTCCGAGACGGATGGGGTGGCCGGCGAACGTGGCGCTCGTCGAACGTGGCGCGGCCTGGTTGCCGGGGCGGATTACTTGTAGAAGCCGTCGCGCAGGTTGATGCCGTGCTCGAGCCAGGCCTTGAGCGCCGCGAGCATGCCGGTCCAGCCCTCGCAGTTGCCGAAGGCGCTCTTCGCACCGCCCGAGGTCGCGCGCCACGTCGACTCGGTGATGGTGACGAGGGTGCGTGCGCCGTCATCGATCGGGGCGAAGGCGAACACCGTGCGGGTGGTGCCGGTGTCGTTGCTGCCGGGCGCGGCCGCCCACTCGATCACGATGCGCTCCGGAGCCTTCGCCTCGACCACCACGACGGGGAAGCGTCCGGGGAAGTCGGCGAAGTCCCAGGTCACGTCGGCGCCGGGTTCGAGACGGCCCCGGGCTCCGCCGGTGGTGAAGTAGTGCGAGAGCTGCGCCGGATCGGCGACCGCCTCGTAGACCTCCGCCGGCGGACGGGAGACGCGGCCAGAGACGGAGAAGGACAGTTCTGTGAGCGGAGCCATGTCCGCAGCGATTTCGATCTGAGACATGTTGTAAGATTACAACATGAATGCGGGGGAGGGAACCGAGGACGACGATCTGGTCTTCAAGGCGCTCGCCGCTCCCGTCCGCCGCCGGATGCTCGACGCCTTGCGCGCGGCGCCGCGAACGACGGGTGAGCTGTGCGCGTGCTTCCCCGAGCTCGACCGCACTACCGTGCTGCAGCACCTGAAGGTGCTCGAGCGCGCCGAGCTCGTGATCGGCCGTCGCGAGGGCAGGGAGCGGCACCTCACACTCGCCCCGCTGCCGATCAAGCGGATCCACGACCGCTGGATCGGCGCTTACGCCGCGGCCGCCGTCCAGCTGCTGGACGACCTCGACCGAGGCTGATGCGGCGACGGCCGAGCCGTTGACCGAGTCGCCTCTGTGGGGTCGTTGAGCGAGCACGGCCGGAGGTCGAGCGAGACGAAACGGAGCGGGCCGCGTTTCGACTCGGTCGCTTCGCGTCCTCGCTCAACGACCCGGGGGAGACGTGACGCGGTCTCGGATCCTTCAGCCCTCCGGCGCCATCTCGAAGTCGTACCAGGCCGGCACCGGACGGCCGGGGAACGCCTCGTGCCACAGGGCCGACATGCTCAATTCGCCCTCGCGGAGGTTCGGCACCTCGAAGCGCTCCTCGAGGATCCGACCTGCCGCGTCGGTGTCTCCGGTGGCGAGGGCGGCGCGGATCTCCACGACGCGGAACCGCCCGAGCGTGCGCAGCGCGGCGGGCAGCGTCTCGACCAGGGTGCGCGCCTCATCGGCGCGCCCATCGGAGAGCAGCGTTTCGGCGAGTTCGAGCGCGAGCGGCACGAGGTCGGGGGCGAGTTCGCGCGCCTCGGCGAGCCGGCTGATGCCCTGCTCCTGCGCCGCGGAGCCGCCGTCGGATTGGCGCAGGGCGAGGCCGAGCCCGCGCAGCGCCCAGGCACTGCGTCGATGCCGCAGCGATGCCTCGTAGTGCGAGATCGCGGTGCCGTGCTCGCCGCGCGCATGCGCGATGGTGGCGCGGTGATAGTGCGTCAGCCAGGTCGAGGGGGCCTCGGCGAGGAGGTGGTCCCACTCGTCTCCGGTGACATAGGAGGCTGGGGCGACGGACGGATCCGGTTCCGTGACTCCCGCAGTCGGGTCGGTCGAACCGGGGGTGCCGTCGAGCAGGAAGGCCCAGTACGCGCCCTCGTCCCCGTCGCGCACGAACCGCACTCCGGGCAGGGACGCGAACGTCGAGCCCGCCCGCGCGGCGAGCTCCTGCTCGAGCGCACCCCAGGGCGACCCCACCGACAGCAGCGCATCCGGAGAGATCTCGGCAGCGGCTTCGAGCCGGGCGATGCCGGCGGATCCGGCGGCCTCCGCCGCCTGCAGCACCTGGGCGCCGACGACGGCGACGTCCTCGTTCCAGGATCCGTCGAGGGTCGGATCCGAAAGCGCCAGCGGCAGGAACGTCTCGGTCCACTCCCACGTGGCGCCGCCGGGCATGCGCAGATGCTCGTACTGGGTGGCGGCGAGCCCGGCCTGGATCTCGAAGTAGGCGCCGGTATCGCCGCCGAGCCAGTCGCACCAGTGGCGCCCGCCCGGGGTGTCGCCCCAGACGAACAGCTTGCGGCCGATCAGCGGTGCCGTCGAGACGTGCGCGAGTCCGGACCCGTCGGCGTCGATCGCGGCGATCCAGGGGCGCGGAGCCGGTGCGCCCGGAACGGCGTCCGCCGCGAGGCTGGGCGCGAGGTCGAAGAAGTAGTCCGCGGCGGCGGGCGCGGACGCGGGGAACCGCGGATCCGTCTCCGTCAAGTCCACCCGGCCGAGCGTGCCGTCGTAGCCGGTCATGTAGGCGTGTGTCGCCGGTGCGAACACCCGGCTGCCCTCGGTCTGCGCGACGGCGATGTTGGTCCACCAGTACATGCCGGTCTCGCGCTCACGCGGGTTGCGCACCCGCACCCGCACATGCAGCGCGGCGCCCTCGAGCGTCGCGTCGAGCTGCAGGATCAGTCCGCGCACGCGCTCGTACTCCCACATCCGCAGAATCGGCTCGCCGTCGGCGCCCGTGATCTCGGCGGCGTACAGCGGGGCACAGGTCAGCGGCCAATGCCCGCGCATGCCGATGTTCCACTCCGCGCCGCCGGAGAACCACGCGTCGCGCAGGGCGAGGTTCGCCGGCTGCAGAATGGCGTTTCGGTACACGAGGTCGCGGCCCGTGGTCTTGTCGAACAGCCGCACGAGCCGACCGCCCAGGTCGAGGGCGAACTCCGCGCGCAGCTGTTCGTTCTCCAGCACGGCGATGCGCATCGGGGCGGGCGTGCGCTCGCGGTCGTAGCCGTCCTGCAGCAGGTACGGATGGATCGACGAGACCTGCCCGTACCGGATGTTTGCCGCCATCTCGGCAGGCAGCCCCTCGGTCGTGGCCTCGTACGGCGCCTGGGGCATGGCGGCGATCGCGGGGAGGGGGTTCGCGGATCCGACGGGGGCGGTGGGGAGGACGACCTGGGTGACGGTCAACGTTGCGCTCATCGTTCCCCAGTATCCACGCCGGGGCTGTGCGCCGGGAAGGAATCGGATCCGGATCCGCCTCGGCTTCCATCTTCGAGTCGTCCCCTCCAGTACGACCTATGGACCGTGCTCAGGGGGACGACTCGAAGGTGGAGCCCCCACGTACGATGCCGGCTGCGGCGGGATCGGGTGGGAGCGCCCGCGTACGCTGAGCGGGTGCCCGAGTTCCCGTACGCCCGCCTGCGCCGGTTCCCCGACGTGGAGGCACCGAACCTGCAGGCGTGGGACGCGACGGATGAGCTCCTCGTCGACGCGGCACAGGTCGTCGCTGCGGAGCACGGGATCGACGGATCCGCGATCGCCGTGATCGGCGACGGATACGGCGCGCTCACGCTGCCTCTCCTCACTGCGGGCCTGGACGGCGTGCGGGTGCACCAGGATCTGGTGACGGGGCGCCGGGCACTGGCCCGCAATGCGGCCGAACTCGGGGCGGCGGGCTTCGCTGCGCACGAACTCGACGCCGAGCTGCTGCGCGACGCGCGGCTCGTGCTGCTGCAGCTGCCGAAGGGGCTCGCCGAGCTCGAGGAGATCGCGGATGCGGTGGCGCGCTGGGCGGCGCCCGACGTCACGCTGCTCGCCGGCGGACGCGTGAAGCACATGACCCTGGCGCAGAACGACGTGCTCGCCCGGTTCTTCGGGCGGGTGCAGCCGCAGCGTGCGGAGCGGAAGTCGCGCCTGATCGTCGCGGCGGATCCGCAGCCGGTGCTTTCGGGCCTGCCGTTCCCGGTGTCGACGACGCATCCTGAGTTCGGGCTCACGCTGTGCGCGCACGGCGGGGCGTTCGCCGGCGACCGCATCGACATCGGCACCCGGGTGCTGCTGAACGTGATGCGCGAGCGGGCTCCGGAGCTCGCCGCCCTGGCCGCACGGGAGGGGTTGACCGCCGTCGACCTCGGCTGCGGCACCGGCGCGCTCGCCGCGGCGCTGGCCCTCGGGGTGCCGAGTGCGCACGTCGTCGCCACCGACCGTTCCGCCGCGGCGGTGCAGTCGACCCGCGCCACGATGGCGGCTAACGGCATCGCCGACAGGGTGACCGTGACGCTCGACGACGCCGGATCCGAGATCCCGGACGGATCCGTCGACCTCGTGCTGCTGAACCCGCCGTTCCACCTCGGCGCCAGCGTCCATGAAAGGGCAGGACGCCGGCTCATCGACGCGGCCGCGCGGCTGCTCCGTCCCGGCGGCGAAGTATGGACCGTGTTCAACTCGCACCTCGACCACCGTCGCGCGCTCGCCGCCGCGGTCGGCGAGACCGACCAGCTCACGCGCACCCCGAAGTTCACGGTCACACGGTCCGTGCGGCGCTGACCGCCTGACGGACCCGGTCCGACGCGCGTCACGGCGGCTCGAGGGTGCTGCGCGCCTCCGCGCGACTCGTGCCAATCCGAACGCAGGGGCCACGCCTCAGGCGAGGTGTTCGGTGCGGGCGCGTCCTCCGAGGCGGGGTGGTCCGCCGATGCCGGGTGGGGGCAGGAACCAGACGTTGGCGCGGGTGCCGGTGCCGTCGATGCGGATGCCCCAGTGGTTGTCGTGGATGAGGTGGTGGCAGGTCT
>NZ_JBFRGY010000022.1:0-19212 GCF_052115565.1 Microbacterium sp. 2MCAF23
CGACGGGTCTGAAGCATGCGGTGGATGGGATCCACAGCATGTCGGAGTCGCTGACGGGGATGATGCACAAGATCCAGGAGTTGGATCAGCAGCTCGCCGGTCACTGACCGTTGGTGTGCGGGCGGGGGTCGTGCACCGACCCCCGCCCGAACTCGTCGCCCGACGTTGATAGGTTCGAAGACATGAAGGAACGTGAGAATCCTGCGTCGGTCGCAGGAGCTCGTCCCGACCTGGCAGCACTCGAGCGGGAGATACTCGCGGATCATCCCGAGGTCATCGCCGCGATAGACGGTGACGATGTCACCCGGGTCGGGCGTCCAGCGGCGCTGCGCAACATCGGCGCCGTCTTCGTGATCGCCGTCATCGCCCTGGCACCGCTCCTCGGCGTGGCGATCTACGGTGAGCATCCGTATCTCGGAAATGTGCCGACGACGCCGGCGTCGTCGTCGGTGCCGATCGCTGGCATGTGCTTCGCCGTGGTCATCATCGCGCAGCTCGTGATCGCCGCCGCGTGGATGCGCGGGGGCGCGCTCTGGTCGGTTCCGGTGCTGCTCTATGGGGTCTGGTCTGGAGCGCTCGCGCTCCTCTCCGCCCTTGGCACGGCGAACGTCGCCAGTGACGCCGGGTACGATCCGTCCGGCTGGCGCACGCCGATCGTCGTGGCGGCAGTGTGCGGCGGTGCGGTCGTGCTGGCGGTGCTGGCCCGGGCGGGCGCACGCGCCAGGATCCCGGCCCACGTCACCGGCTGGCAGCGGGTCAGGCGGACCGTGGGAGCCTTGCCGAAGCGCGAGCGCGATGCGCTCCGGAGCAGGCGGAACGCGGCGATCCGCGAACTCGCGGAGCGTGGCGAGATCACCGAGGCGCGCCGCGTCTCCGCGTCGGGCTCCGCGCTCGGGGAGCTCCGGCGGATGGAGCAGATCTGGCGGCGGCTCGACGGAGTCGACGTGAAGGAGTAGCGGATGGGGACTTCTCCCCATCGACGCCGATGGCGAGGTCTTCGTAAGTTGGAGTCATCGGGCCGACAGGCTCGGTTCAGCAGCTCATCGGAGATGTGGTGCGACGGGTGCCCGGCTGAAGTCGGGCTCGCCGCCGCTGAGCAGTCTGGACGACCGGAGAGAGTGTCGCGGATGAGGATTCCGCGACGAGGGGTGAACGCGCCGAACGGCGCAAGGATTGGGCACAGGAATCATGGCTGACGCGATCTGGATCAAATACACGGAGCTCGAAGCGGTGAACGGGAAACTGAAGGACATCGTGTCCGAGCTCAACGACGCCGGCTCCAAGACGGACGAGCTGCGCGACGCCATCGGGACCCCGTTCTTCGACGGACGGCTGCGGGACCGGGCCGGCGACTTCGAGTCGAGGTGGGACGACAAGCGCAAGCACCTCGCCTCCGACATCGACAAGGTCCAGAAGCACGTGCAGGGCGTACTGGACGGCTGCAAGAAATGGGACGAGCAGACGGCCAAGCACCTCGAGGTCGACGCCACCGGGGCCAGCCAGCCGCGTCCGATCGGAGGCAAGTGATGTTCATGGAGAAGTCGCCGAAGGGGCGCCAGATCGGCGAGCTGGTCGGCACGCCGAGCACGATCACGGATCGGGGCGATGCGATCGAGAAGCTCGGCAACAAGATGATCGAGAGCGCCTCGTTCCTCCAGTCCCTCGCCGATCAGACCTCCGGTCAGAAGGGCGAGGCGATCAAGAAGCTGCAGGAGGTCGTGGGCGACACCTACAAGCAGCTCAAGCTCGCGGGCGAGCTCTACCAGCCGACGGGACCCGTCCTCAAGAAGTACGGCGAGGCCCTCGGCGTCGTGCAGCCTCGGCTCAACGCCGCCGCCAGGGAGTGCGCAGCGCGCTGGACCGCGTTCGACGGCGCGGACGGATACATGCCCGGCGCGCGTCCCACGTACGGGGCTCCCAAGGAGGGAACCCCGGAGGCGACCGAGGACGCAGAGGCCGACTCGGGCAAGAAGCAGAAGCACGAGGCCTTCCTCGAGGAGGCTCGCGTGTTCGACCGCGAGTACGACACCTGGGAGACGGCCTTCGACACAGCGGTCGACGGCGTCACCCAGGCGACCAGCGGGAAGATCAAGGATGGCTTCTGGGACGACGTCGACGGGTTCGTCGCCGGCGCGCTCGAGGTGCTCAAGGTGGTCGGCATCATCGTCGGCATCGCTGCGATCATCATCGGCGGACCGATCCTTGCGGCCCTGGCCGTCGGCATCGGCCTGCTCACCCTCATCGGAACGGCCTATCAGTTCTCCCGCGGAGACGCGAACGGATGGGATCTGGCGCTCGCGATCGTCGGCGTCATACCGTTCGGCAGCGCCGGGAAGCTCTTCCAAGCGGGCAAGCGCCTCGACTTCCTCGGTGACATCGTCTCCAAGTCGAACTTCGCGAAATGGGGCGCCGAGGGGCGCAGCATCAAGACGCTGTTCACCGAAGGTGGAGGAGGGATCCGCGGCACTCTCAGCGCGATCAAGGGCAACTACCTCGCTAACAACCCCGCGGGGCCGGCCGACGCGATCAGCCGCCTCATGCTGAACAAGGACACCAAGCAGCTCACCGACATCGCCACGGACATCGCGACGAAGACCGGTGCAGCCCGCGGATCGGCCGTCTATCAGCTCGCTTACCAGCTCGTGCAGGGGCCGTGGAAGCTCACCGACAACATCACGAAGTGGACCGGCCAGCCCGACTCCGGCCTGTCCAAGCAGTTCCCCGTCATCGGGGCGTTGATGTGACGCCCGAGCACGGAGCACACAGCCACGAGTGGCGGGTGGACGTCGAGACCCTGGCGCAGGGATGGGTCTTGATCCCCGAGGCGGAATCAGACGAGGCGCGTGAGGAGTGGGTGCGGGAGCGCATGGAGCGAGTGCGCGCGGCCGGCACCGAGAACTGGCCGACGTCCTTCGACGAGTATCTGACGACCGTCTTCCGCGATGCGTTCGCGCACCTGCGCCCCGAAGACGCCCTTGTGTTCCAGGTCTGGCCGTCCGCCCAGCCGATCTGCGTGTACGTGCACGTCGCGTTCGGACTCGTCGACCCGGCCGACGTCACGTTCGAGCCGGGCACGGCGATCCTGTACGAGGGAGCACCCGGGCAGGGAGCCCACCTTCCTCTCGTGGAGACGACGCCGGCCGGCGACTTCTACGGATCGCGTTACGTGTTCTCCGGATCGGGAAGGGCTCTGGTCATCGACGTCGAGCCGACGACCCTCGACGAGCTCGTGGCGCTGACGCCCGCCCTGCAGTCGATGCTCCAGCGCGTGGCGGTAACGTTGCCCGACGGTGCCCCGTTCCGCGCCGAGACCCCTGCCCTGCTCGGGGCCGGGGAGAGCTGGGCTCTCGAGGGCGCATGACCTCCCCGACGGCAGATCCGGAAGGACCCCCGATGACCGAACCTCAGCTTCCCGACTCCCCGCCGGTGCGAGTGAGTCTGCGGGAACAGCTCGGCGGCGCGCCGGACCCCGATTTCACGCTCATCTTGCCACCCGGCTGGGAGCGGCGCGGCGTCGACGACGCCACCGAGCGCAGCATGCTCGGCGCAATGCGGCAGCGCCTGATGACGGCCCAGCGGCCCGAGCTGTATGCGCAGATGAACCGGCTCCTCCGCGAGGCGTTCGTGCAGATGCGCAAGGTCTCGGTCGTCGCCATGTTCGTCCCCGCGGACGATGCCGAGCATGCGCTCTTCCTTCCGGCGTCGCTCACGGCGAGCATCCAGCGGAGCGATTCCGGCGAGAACCTCGACGACTTCGTTCGCACAGCGATCCGCGAACACGGCGCGACGGCGCTGCTCGAAGACCAGCGGTTCCTGCGTATGGAGCGCGACGAGGTGCAGACTGTCGAGGGGGAGCGGGTCGGGGTCACCACCGTCGTCTACATCACGCCGATGCCGGGGTCGCAGCGTCGGCGGGCACTCCGCCTGACCCTCGTGCTGATGCGGCCGGACGACGTGCCCCTGGACGATCCGCCGCTGGTGGCGATGCGGGCGCTGTTCGACCTGTGCGTGTCGACCCTCGCGTGGCTGCCTGCCGGCACCGGACAGGCCGCCTGAGGCGCGAAGCCTGATTCGGATGCTTACCGCGGGTCAGCGGCCGGCGTCGGCCAGGTGGCGGGCGTCGTGGCTGAGCACCTTCACCATCACGCCGTGGCGGCGCAGGGCCGCGACCGTGCGCGCCTCTTCGTCGATGTCGCGGCCGAGGGCGTGGATGTTCGCGACGACGAGCACGTCGCCGGGGCGCAGCGTGTCGATGAGACGGCCGATGCGGTCTGTCCAGCTCTCCAGGATGTCCGGTGCAGGATGGCGGAATCCCTCGATCGGCACGCCGAACCGGGTGAGGTCGTCGCGCTGCTGCACCACGGACGGCATGCCGTCCCGGGCGACGACGAGGCCGACCAGACGGGATCCGTCGGGCTTTGCCGACCACCAGTCGCGGTTCTGCTGCAGCTCGGTGAAGCACTTGGGGCACTCCGCGGCCGCGTGCGGGAGGTGCAGCGGGCTGGTGAGGGCCGCATCGACCGGCGCACCCGTGGTGCCGTCCGCATCGCCGCGCGCGTGCGTGGTCGCTTTCATGTGATCCGCCTCTCCGTGTCTATTGTGCCTTCTCCCACGGACATCGGCGTCCGCAGGGGAAGGAGGATCGAGCTGCGCCATCACCGGGCGGGGTACGCTCGCACTGTCCCACCCCGGAGCACAGAGGAGCGCCATGCCCATCGTCGCCGCCTACGCCGCACCGAGCGAGGGTGCACCCCTCGTCTCGACCACGATCGAGCGCCGTGAGCCGGGTCCGCTCGACGTGGTGATCGACATCGCCTTCGCAGGCATCTGCCATTCCGACATCCACACCGTGCAGGGGGACTGGGGACCGCAGCACTACCCGCTGGCCCCGGGGCACGAGATCGCCGGCACCGTCGCGGCGATCGGATCCGACGTCACCCGTTTCGCGATCGGCGACCGGGTCGGCGTCGGCTGCCTGGTCAACTCGTGCGGAGAGTGTGCGGCATGCGCACGCGGCGAGGAGCAGTACTGCACGGGCGGAGCTGTCGGCACCTATGGCGCGACTGATCGCGACGGCACGATCACGCAGGGCGGCTACTCGCGCCAGGTCGTCGTCACCGAGGCGTTCGTGCTTCGGATCCCCGACGCGATCCCGCTCGATCGGGCAGCTCCCCTGCTGTGCGCCGGGATCACCACGTACTCGCCGCTGCGGCACTGGAAGGTCGGCCCCGGCACCCGCGTCGCCGTGGTCGGCCTGGGCGGACTCGGGCACATGGCCGTGCAGCTCGCACACGCCCTGGGTGCCGAGGTCACCGTGCTCTCGCAGTCGCTGCGCAAGAAGGACGAGGGGCTGCTGCTCGGGGCGGACCGCTACCTGGCCACGTCCGATCCGGAGACCTTCTCGGAGAACAAGAGCGCGTTCGACCTCATCCTGAACACCGTGAGCGCGCCGTTGCCGCTGGACGCGTACCTCGGCACGCTCGACACCAACGGCACGCTGGTGAGCGTCGGAGCCCCGCCCGAGCCGCTCTCCTACCACGCGAGCCTGCTCATAGGCCGGCGTCGGTCGCTGGCCGGATCCGCCATCGGCGGGATCGCGGAGACCCAGGAGATGCTCGACTTCTGCGCCGAGCACGGCATCGCGGCCGAGATCGAGCTGATCGACGCCTCCGCGATCAACCAGGCCTACGACCGCGTGCTCGCCTCGGACGTGCGGTTCCGCTTCGTGATCGACGTCGCCACGATCTGAGACTCGACGGACCCGTTTCCCCGGGGTCGTTGAGCGAGCAGCGACGAAGGAGCAGCGAGACGAAACGGTGCTTCTCGCGGGATTTGCGCCGTTTCGTTTCGGTCTCGCTGCGCTCGTCCTCGCTCAACGACCCCGGGTGGGGACCGCGGGGCGGTCAGATCAGGCCGAGGGCTCGCACGGCTTCGCGCTCCTCGACGAGCTCGGCGACCGAGCGATCGATGCGCTCGCGGGCCCATGCATCAGGGTCCAGGCCTTCGACGATCCGCCATTCGCCATCGACGGCGCGCACCGGGAACGAGCTGAACAGACCTTCCGGCACGCCGTACTCGCCGTGCGACACGATCGCGGCGCTGGTGCGGCGCTCTCCGGTGCCGAGCGCCCAGTCGCGCACGTGATCGATCGTCGCGCTCGCCGCCGACGCGACGGAGGAGGATCCGCGCACCTGGATGATCTCGGCGCCGCGGTTCGCGACCCGCGGGATGAACGTCGTCTCGAGCCAGGTGCGCACATCGGCGGTCTGCTCCGCGAGGGCGTCGAGGACCGGGCGTCCCGCCACGGTGGCGTGTGCGACGTCGGGGAACTGCGTCGCCGAATGGTTGCCCCAGATCGTGACACCGGAGACGTCGGCCACCATCGCATCGAGCGCCGCGGCGAGCTGACCGCGGGCACGGTTCTCGTCGAGCCGGGTGAGCGCGCTGAACCGCTCGGCGGGCACGCCGTCGGCGGCCGCCGCGGCGATGAGCGCGTTCGTGTTCGCCGGGTTGCCGACCACCGTGACGCGCACCCCCGAGGCGGCATGGGCGGCGATGGCGGCTCCCTGCGGGCCGAAGATCGCGCCGTTGGCGGCGAGCAGATCGCCGCGCTCCATGCCCGGCCCACGTGGACGCGCGCCCACGAGCAGGGCGTGGTCGGCGCCGTCGAAGCCCACGGCGGGGTCGTCGGTCACCTCCACGTGCTCGAGCAGCTCGAAGGCGCCGTCCTGCAGCTCCAGGGCTGCTCCTTCCGCCGCCGCGATCCCGGCCGGGATCTCGAGCAGCCGGAGGCGCACCTTCTCGTCGGGTCCGAGCATGTCGCCGGCCGCGATCCGGAACAGCAGCGCGTAGCCGATCTGCCCGCCGGCTCCGGTCAGAGTCACCGTGGTGGTCACTTTCGGCTCCCTTCGGTCGCGGCGCGACGCTCAGTCCGAGCCTATGCCTCCCCGTCGAGGGGCAGACCGTGGAAAACTGTGCTCATGACGTTCAACCCCGATGCCGATGTCTCAGACAACAAGGTCCAGCGGCGTGGTGGCGGACGCACCGCCGCGATAGCCGGCGGCGGCGTAGTCGGTCTCGGCGCCGTCGTCGTGCTGCTGATCAGCGCCTTCACCGGCGTCGACCTCTCGGGGCTCCTCAGCGGGGGGACCGGCTCGCAGGGGCAGCCGCAGGCGACGGCCTCTTCGGAGGGGTACGTGAAGAACTGCAACACCGGCGCTGATGCGAACAACGACGTGGACTGTCGCGTCGCTTCGACCAAGCTCGCGCTGAACCAGTACTGGAGCAAGCACGTGAAGGGTTACGTCGAGCCGGGCCAGATCAGCGTCGACGTCGCGACCGCGACGCCGTGCGGAACCGCTTCGAACGACGTCGGCCCGTTCTACTGCCCTTCCGATCAGACCGTCTACATCGACCCGACCTTCTTCCAGCTGCTCAAGCAGCAGTTCGGCGCCGAGGCGGGCGACCTCGCTCAGGTGTACGTCGTGGCGCACGAGTACGGGCACCACATCCAGAACATCACCGGCACGATGAGCAAGTACCCGAACAACGGCACGGGGCCCACGAGCAACGGTGTGCGCACCGAGCTGCAGGCCGACTGCTACGCCGGCGCCTTCATCGCGGATCTGACGGATTCGAAGGACAAGAACGGTGTCGCGTACTTCAAGAAGCCGACCACCGCGCAGATCAACGACGCGCTGAATGCCGCTGCGGCCGTCGGCGACGATCACATCCAGCAGCAGTCCGCCGGCTACACGAACCCGGAGAGCTGGACGCACGGCTCCAGCACGCAGCGCGACTACTGGTTCGCGACCGGCTACAAGAACGGCCTCGACCAGTGCGACACCTTCGCGGTGGCCACGCCGTAGCCGGATCCCCGACGTCGAAGAAGGAAAACGTCGCTCCCGGTCGCTCCGGAGCGACGTTTTCCATCTCTGACGAGACCGAGCGCCGTCGCCGCCGCTAGGCCCGCATCGCCCGCACGAGCGTGCGCAGGAGCGCGAGCACGCCGCCCTGCGCGCGGAACCGGGTCAGGCCCTCGCTCACCTCGGCCGCTGTGCGCGACGACGCGAACCACGGCGGTTTCGGCAGGATCGTGAACCGCCCGCCGTCGCGCACCACCGAGGCCGACCGCGGGAACGGCCGGAACGGCCCGCGCACCACGGAGCGCTCGACATCGGCCAGCAACAGGGCGTTGTGCACGACGCCGACACCGCTGCCGACGTCGGCGATCGTGTTCCCCGGGAAGGCGCCCCAGGTGACGGTCGGGGTGATGAAGCCGAACGCGGTCCAGGTGTTGATCGCGATGGATCCGTAGCGCAGTGCGGTGATCGCCCGCTCGAAACCGGCGCCGAGCGAGACCTGCGTGGCGGGGTCGATCAGCAGGTTCGCGCCGAGCGTGCCCTGCAGCTTGTCGTTCGCATGCGCGACGGCCGCGTCCAGGAACGCCTGGCCGGTGCCGGGCAGCTGCTCCACACCGAGCACGGGCGCGAAGTACTCGGTCTGCTCGAGGGCGGTGGCGTCGTCGTCCTCGCCGATCTCGACGAGCAGCCGATCGGCCAGCACGAGGGCATCGGGGTAGGAGTCGTGGGCCTGCGCCATCCGCTCCTCCGAGCGGGGGTACCAGATGGGACGTTCCGGGGCGATCGCGTAGGCGCGGCGCAGCTCGATCAGGAACTGGTCCTTCTGCGACCAGTCACGGGAGAGGATCACGACCTGACCCGCGATGCAGTTGTGGCCGCCGTTCTGCAGACGCATGGTCGCGACGTGCTCGGCCTGGAAGCGCAGATCCGCGTCGCTCCAGTCGCCCGGCACGACGATGATCGGCGAGACGCCGCCGAGCTCGGCCGTGATGGGCTTCTTCAGCAGCGGCCGGTTCTCGCGTTTGCGGCGCTTGGCCTGAGCGGCCCCTGAGCCGGTCGAAGGGCCCCACACGATCGCGTCGAAGGTCGGGGCGGATCCGGTGATGTGCACATGTGCGAAGGCGTCGTGCGCGGTGAGGAACGCGCCGATGTCGCCGGCACCGCGGACGATCCGCAGGAAGCCGGCGGCGATGAGCGGTGCGAGGGCCTTCTCGAACACCGGCACGAGCGAGTCCTGCGTGGGGTTGACCTTGAGCAGCACCACCCGATCGTGCGCGAGCAGCTCGTACAGCACGTCGAGCACGGGGATCGAGGTGATGTTGCCGGCCCCGAGCACGAGGCCGATGCCGCCGTCGCCGGGCGCGGGGGAGCGCTGTGCGAGACCTGCGCGTGCCCTGGCGTCACCCGGGGTGACACCGAGAGTGAGCCATACCTCGCCGGTGAAGCCGGAGAGCAGGATCTTGTCGATGCCCTCGAGCGGGAAGGAGTGCACGCGGGTCTGCCCGCTGGCGGTGCGATCGACCGAGATGCCGTCCAGCGGGTTGCGCCCCTGCGCGATCCGGTCCAGGGTCTCGATGTAGGCGTCGAGCGCCCCGAGCGTGGCGTAGGGTCCGCTCAGCCACTCCTCGCCGCGCAGCGGGTGATCGTCGCTCAGCTGCTTCGAGCGCACCGCGGTGCGCGTCCAGAGCCGGGCATTGGCGGCGACCGTGCGTCGCACTCCGCGCAGCAGCGTCACGCGCTGGCCGACGGTGAGCGCCGACCAGGCGGCGGAACCCTTCTGCAGATCGGCGATGGCGCTCTCGATGGGCGCGCGGACATCATCGGCGAGGGTGTCTGGCATCGGGATCTCCTTCGGCGCGGTGTGCTCTCAGGTTACGCGCTCCGTGTGGGACCGAGTCTCACCGATCGGCGCCGTCGATGTCGGCCCTGCGGAGCCGGTAGCGGGCCAGGGTGGCGAGGCTCACTGCCATGAGCACGGCCGGCGCGACGCTGAAGGTCAGCACGATCCCGGCGACCGCGCTCGCCGGCTGCGCGACCGTGCCGACATCACCCGCCGTGCGCGAGACGTACCCGGTGATCGCCAGCACGATGGCGACGATCGTGGTGCCGAGGGCGAAGCCGACGGTCTCCGATGCGGTCCACATGCCGGTGAACGTGCCGGCGTTGCCCGGTCCGCTGTCGCGTTCGTCGTGCGAGATGACGTCGGGCAGCATCGCCATCGGCAGCGTCTGCATGCCCGCATAGGCGACGCCCGCGATCGCGACCGAGGCGTAGATCCAGGATCCGGGCATCCACAGTGCGAGGACGATCGAGGCGGATGCGAGCAGGAAGATCGTCGAGGCGATCCGGAACGCGCGCTCCTTGCCGGTGCGACGGGACAGCCACGCCCAGGCCGGGGTCGCGATGACCGCAGGAGCGACCAGTGCGATGAACAGCAGGGTGACGGCGCTCTCGGAGCGCATCACCCAGGTCGCCACGTACTGCGCGCCGGCCAGCATCGTTCCGGTGGCGAGCGCCTGCAGCAGGTAGGTGCCCAGCAGCGCGCGGAACGGCAGCGAACGGCGCACGGCGGCGAACCCGGCGGCGTACTGCGCGCGGATGCCGACGTGCTCGACGGACGCGGGTGCGGCGACCGCGTCGTCGGCCGTGCGCGCGGCGATGAGCATGCCCGCCCCGATCACGATGCCCGCGACCACGCCCATCACGAGATAGCCGGTGACCGGATCCCCGGTGATGCGCCGCAGCTCCGGTCCGCCGCCGCCGAACAGCAGGATGGTGACGGTGAGCACGATCACCCGCCAGCTGAGCAGCCGGGTGCGCTCGTCATAGCTCGAGGTGAGTTCGGCCGGCAGGGCGATGTACGGCACCTGGAACAGGCTGAACGCGGTGGCGGTGGCGAGGAACGCCAGCAGCACGCAGATCACGCCGGCGACCGGGCCGAACGCGGGCGGGACGGCGAAGGTGAGGGCGAAGAACACCGGCAGCGTGAACGCCCCGATGAGCATGAAGGGCTTGCGGCTGCCCGTGCGGATGAGGTTGCGATCGGACCAGGCGCCGATCACCGGATCGATCACGACATCCCAGATCTTCGCGAGGGTGACGATCGCTCCGGCGAGGATCGCGGTGACGCCGAGGTTGTCCGTCAGGAAATAGGCGAGCACCAGGCCGGGCAGTGTGGCGAAGCCCCCGGTGCCCAGTGAGCCGGTCGCATAACGCGCGACCGTGCGGGCCGAAAGGCGCGTGGGGGCTCGTTCTGCGCGAGCGGCAGTGCTCATGCGCGTCAGTGTATCGGCGTCCTTCGGCCGTCCAGCGCCTGGTCGTCGAGCGAGGACGCCGAAGGCGACCGAGACGAAGCGCCGCGCCGTCGAGAGAGCGTCAGATCAGGGACAGCTCGCGCAGCTTGGCCTCGACATCGGCGTTCGACGGCTCGACGTGGTGCGAGGCGTCGGGGTAGACCACGACGGGGATGTTCGTGCGACCGGAGATCTCCTTGGCGACGTCGGCGGCAGCAGGCTGCTCGACGAGGTCGACATAGGTGTACGTGATCCCGAGCTCGTCGAGCTGCTTCTTGGTGCGGATGCAGTCCCGGCACCAGTCGGCGCCGAACAGGGTGATCGTGTCAGAGGCGGGGGTCGTCATGATTCCAGGGTACGGCGGATCCGAGGGTGCGGGCTCCGCCGGAACGCAAGGCCCTTGCCGGATGTTCACCGCCCGTTAGCCTGGGTCGGACAGGCTTTCTGACGGGAAACGCGCAGGTTCCGCATGGTTTCGCGTGGGACCATGTCGAGTCACGCGAACGGAGGAGGGGCATGGGCGACATGTCGGCAGGGGAGACGATCCCCGGCGCCACGGTCATCATTCCGACCTTCAACGAGCGCGACAACATCGCTGCTCTCATCTCCCGCGTCTCTGCGGCGCTCCGCGACCGGGAGGGCGAGATCCTCTTCGTCGACGACAGCGCCGACGACACCCCGGACGTGATCCGGGAGCTCGCGGCCACCGCGTCGATGCCCGTGCGCCTGCTGCATCGCGACAAGCCGGTCGGCGGCCTGGGCGGTGCCGTGGTGGAGGGGATCCGCTCCGCATCCTTCGACGTGTGCATCGTCATGGACGGCGACCTGCAGCACCCTCCGGAGCTGCTGCCCGAGATGATCGACCGCTACGAGGAAGGCGACGCCGATGTCGTCGTCGCCTCGCGCTACATCGGCGGTGGCGACAACGGCGGACTGGCCGGCGCGCTGCGGGTGGGGGTCTCCCGGAGTGCGACCCTGCTCACCAAGGCGATGTTCCCGATTCGGCTCTCCGGCGCTTCGGATCCGATGACCGGCTACTTCCTGGTCGACCGGCGCCGCGTCGATCCGGACGCGCTGCGTCCGAACGGCTTCAAGATCCTTCTGGAGATCCTGGTGCGCTCGGACGTGCGCATCGCCGAGGTCCCGATGGAGTTCGGCGAGCGTCTGCACGGGCAGTCCAAGGCGTCGTTCGTGCAGGGCATGGAGTTCCTCAAGCACCTCGCCCGGCTGCGCTTCGGCAAGATGTCGCTGTTCGCAATCATCGGGGCCGTCGGCGCACTGGCGAACCTCGTCATCATGTGGGCGCTCACGCACCTCGGCGTGGAGTACGTCTGGGCAGCCATCATCGCCGCCGAGGTGACGATCGTCGGCAACTTCATCCTGCAGGAGCGGTACGTCTTCAACGACATGCGCGACGAGGCCTCGTCCATCGGGGTGCGGTTCGCGCAGTCGTTCACGTTCAACAACGTCGAAGCCGCCGTGCGCATCCCGATCCTGGCGCTCATGGTCGAGAGCTGGCACATCTCCAGCATCCTGGCTGCGGCGATCTCGCTGGTCGCGGCGTTCTTCGTGCGCTTCCTGTTCCACTCGCTCGTCGTCTACGCACCGCGTCGCTCGGTGCGCAAGGCCGAGGCGCGTCGTGTCAGGCTCGAGGCGGAGACCGCCGCCGCGGAGTGAGTACGGGATCCCCCGTAGCCGGATCCTGTCAGCCGATGTTGTTCTTCAGGCCGTCGACCGTGTCGCCGTAGTTGATCCGGACCACCGGCAGCTGCAGCTTGTTCGTGCCGATCTTCACGTATCCGAAGTCGATCGTGCGCGCGAGCAGGAACCCGGCCTTGGTCACGCCCTCCTCGGCGGTCGCGTTGTAGTGACCGTACGGGTAGGCGATGACCTCCTTCGCGCCGAGCACCTTCGCCGACTCCTCCAGGTCTGCCGCGACCTGGTCGGCCGGCAGGTTCACCATCCGGCCCTTGCCGTTGTCGCCGGCGCGGTGCATGTCGTTGGTGTGCGAACGCTGCAGCACATAGGGCGAGGGGGAGCCGTCCTTGCGCTCGCCCGTGATCACGAACGACGTGGTCAGCAGCTTGCGCTCGGTCACCACCGGCACCGCGAGCTGCAGCCAGGTCGGATCCGCGTCGTCATCGGTGATGATCAGCGAGTGCTGCGGCAGGAACAGCTTGCCGTCGATGAACGCGTTCAGCTCGTCCCAGGTGGGCATGTAGAACTTCGAACTCGCGACGTAGTCCATCTGCGCCTTGAAGTCCTCGATGTAGACGTAGTTGTTGCGCAGCCAGTTGTCCTCGCCCCCGGGCTTGGTCGTGAACTGGTGGTACATCAGGATCGGGATCTTCACCGCGGTCGCGGTGTTCTGCTCGGGCGTGGTCCAGGCGGCGTACAGGGTACGCTGCTGGTCGGTGCAGGTGGTCAGCTGCGATCCGTTCACACGGTCCGTCTGCACCTGGGCCTGCGCGGCCTCCGGCGTCGGATACCATCCCGCGAACACCGCACCGGCTCGCTCCGGGATGGGCAGGCCGGTGAACAGGACGCCCACGGTCTGCAGCATTGGGGCGTGGTCGATGCCCTCGCCGGAGAAGGACACCGCGCATGCCGTGGCGGGGTCGGCGGCGGTCTTCAGCAGCTGCTGCGCGGGCGTGAGCGGCGTCGACTTCGGGGTCGGCGTGCTGGTCGTGCCCACGGCCGACGCCTTCTCCTGTGCGCCGCCGAGGAAGGCGTGCACGGTGATCGTCGCGATGACGGCGACGAGGGCGACGGCGAGCACGGCGATCAGGCCGACCACGAGGCGTCGACGGCGGATCACCGCACGCGAGGGGCGCGAAGGGCGCGGCGAAGCAGGCGATCCTCCAGTCATGGTGCTGAGCATAGGGGATCGATGGGTCCGGATCCTGACGCGACCATGATCGTGGCGCTCAGAGCAGCCAGCCGCGCTCCTGCGCGATGCGGGCGGCGTCCGCCCTCGTGCGGGCCTCGAGCTTCTGCATCGCCGAGGACAGGTGGTTGCGCGTCGTGCCCTCGGACAGGTGCAGGATCCGGGCCACGTCGGAGATGGTTCCGCCGTCGCGAGCGGCCGCCAGCACCTCGGTCTCCCGCGGGGTGAGCGGCGACGGTCCGGCCGTGAGCGCATCGGTGGCGAGTGCCGCATCGATCACGGTCTCACCGCGCATCACGCGGCGCACCACGTCGGCCAGCTCGGATGCCGGGGTGTCCTTGACCACGTACCCAGAGACCCCCGCGGACAGGGCGCGGGACAGGTAGCCGGCGCGGCCGAACGTGGTGACGATCACGATCCGCACCCCGGGCAGGGCCTGGCGCAGCTGCGCGGCGGCGGTGAGCCCGTCGATCCCGGGCATCTCCACATCCAGCAGCGCGATGTCGGGCTGGTGCCGGAGCGCGGCGTCGAGCACCTCGTCGCCGCGACCGACCTGCGCCGTCACCACGAAGTCGTCCTCGAGGCCGAGGAGGGTCGCGAGCGCGCCGCGCACGAGCGCCTGGTCGTCGGCCAGCAGGATCCGGATCGGTGCGTCCGCCGTCATGCCGTGACCTCCAGAAGGAAACCGCCGTGCCGGGAGCGGCCGATCGTCAGCGCGCCGCCCGCGTCGGCCGCACGCTCGGCGAGCCCGTGCAGGCCTGTGCCGGCGGGGTCGTCCGCACGGCGCGGCGCGGGACCCACGCCGTCGTCCTCGACCGTGATGCGCGCGGGGCTCAGCATCACCCAGCAGTTCGTCGCGCCGGCATGGCGGATCACGTTCGTGACGGCCTCGCGTAGGGCCCAGCCGAACAGCTCCCGGTTGCGCTCCGGCACCTCGTCCGTGGTCGTGGGGAGGTGGGCCGTGATGCCCGCGGCGGGCAGCAGCGTCCGCAGCGAGGCGAGCTCGCTCGCGATCCGCACCTGACGGTAGCCGGAGACGACGGCGCGCATGTCGCTGAGCGTGGCTCGGGCGAGGGTCTGCACTTCGTGGATCTCCGCCGCCGCCGCGGCCGGATCCCGGTCGGCGAGCTTGGCGGCCAGATCCGCCTTCAGGGCGATCGCGGACAGGGAGTGGCCGAGGATGTCGTGCATGTCGCGGGCGACGCGGTTGCGCTCCTCCTCGACGGCGACGACGGCGAGGTCCTTCTGGGTGCGGCGCAGCTGCGCCAGCGTCTGCAGGTTGCGCGTGAAGGCGGACATCAGCGTGCCGATGGAGAGGATGATGAGCGGCATCGTCCAGGGCGGGGTGCTCGTGGGCTGCAGGGCGCCGTCGATGAGGTTGATCACGAGCGCCGCGGCCGAGACCACCAGCACCGCGATCATCGCCCGGCCGCCACCGCCGAGGCAGAGCGCGGCCGAGACGGCGACGTAGGTCCAGAGTCCGGAGAGGTCGGGGCCGAGCACGAGGATGAACGGCAGCGACAGCAGCAGGAGGCCGGCGGGCGGGGCCCAGCGCCAGCGATCCGGGAGCGCCATCGCGATGGGGAACGACACCGTGAACAGCGCGCCGTAGACGACCACCCCGAGACCCCAGAACCAGGATCCGGGGGCGGGGACCTGGGTGAGGAGCGGCACCAGGATGAAGCCGACGATGAACAGCTGGCTGATCAGGGCGCCCGGGTACCAGCGCTTGGCGCCCGGGGCGCCGAGCGTGAGGCGCAGCCGCGGCCACCCGGCGGTGCCGTCCAGCGGCGGCGCGTCCAGGAAGCCGCCCTCACCGATGCCGAAGCGCCCCAGGAAGCCGAACCGGCGCTCGCGCCGGGCAGGGCGTGCGGCCGGAGCCGTCACGCCCTGCCCGGCGCGGGTGCTGTCCGTCACGTCAGACGCGCTTGGTGTCGCGGCGGAACATCAGCACGGCCAGTGCCGTGAAGATGACGAGCCACACGATGAGGTTCGGCACGGCCCAGCCGTTGGGGGTGACCCCGACCACGGCCGACTGGGAGAGCTCCGCGATGCCCCAGAGCGGAGTGAACCTGGCGCCGATCTGCACCGCCTCGGGCATGACCGCGAGCGGGACGAACAGGCCGCCCATGAAGCTCAGGATCGGCAGGATCGGGCCGAGGTAGCGCATCGCGTTCTGCGCGGGGAAGGCGTATCCGACTGCGAGTCCGAGGCTGGTCAGCATGAGCGAGCTCAGCCAGGCGAGAACGCCGGCCAGGATCAGGTTGCCGAGCGGGGCGGTGATGCCGAGTGCGGCGCCGACGATCAGGGTGACGAGCACGGCGATGCCGCCGAGAACCAGCCCGCAGATGACCTTGACGAGGATGTAGACGACCGGGTTGAGCGGCGTGAGGCGCAGCTGCCTGCTCCAGCCCTGGGCGCGCTCTGCGGCGACGGAGACACCGGTCATGGTGCTCGCGACCATCGCGCCGTACACGGCCATGGAGATCATGATCGGCACGGCGGCGGACATGCCGCCCTGGCTGACCGGGACGTTCGTGATCGCCGTGTTCTTGTTCGGGAGCCCGATCATGACCAGCATCGCGATCGGGAAGATGAGCGTGAACACGACCACGCTGGAGTTGCGGAACAGGCGCTTCAGCTCGACGCCGAGGAAGGTGAGGCTGAAGCCGCCCATCGGCGGTACGCGGCGGGTGGACGGGTCGATCCGGTCCAGGCGTTCAGTGGCGGTGGTCATGTCATTCCCCTTCCGTGTCGTCGCCGGGTTCGTCGGCGGAGGTGAGCCGCAGGAACGCCTGCTCCAGGTTCTGGCTGGTGATCGTGATGTCGTGCGCGCTGGTGCGCGTCAGCAGGTGGCGGGCGATCGCGTCGGAGTCGTTCGCACGGATGATGATGCGCGGGCCCCGCACCTCAACGGAGTCGACGCCTTCCAGCGCCGCGATCTCCGCCTGGCCGGATCCGGAAGCCTCATCCCACTCCGCCTCGATGGTGCGGCCGGAGGCCATCGCCTTGATCTCGGCGGTGGTGCCATCGGCGACGATGCGGCCCTTGCGGATCAGCACGATCCGGTCGGCGTACTGGTCGGCCTCTTCGAGGTAGTGCGTGGCGAACAGCACGGTGCGGCCGCGCTGGGCGTCGGCGTGGATCGCCTGCCAGAACGAGTGCCGGCCCTCCACGTCCATGCCGGTGGTCGGCTCGTCGAGGACGATGAGTCCCGGATCCGACACCAGGGCCATCGCGAAGCGGAGTCGCTGCTGCTGGCCGCCCGAGCACTTCTGCACCTTGCGGTCGGCGATGTCGGCGATGCCGGCCCGTTCGAGCGCGGCATCGATGCTCGTGGTGTGCGTGAACAGCGAGGCGGTGAGCTTCATGGTGTCGCGCACCGTGACGTCGCTGAGCAGGCCGCCGGTCTGCATGACCGCGGAGACCAGGCCGCGCCCGATCGCCTGGCGCGGGGTCAGGCCGAACAGCGACACCTGGCCCCCATCGGGCTGCGAGAGGCCGAGGAGCATGTCGATCGTGGTGGTCTTGCCGGCGCCGTTCGGGCCGAGGAAGGCCACGACCTCGCCCTGGCGGACGGACAGGTCGACGCCGTCCACGGCGGTGAAGCCGCGGAAGCGCTTGGTGAGCCCGGTCGCGGTGATCGCAGCGTGCGGCGCGGAGGGGGCCTGGATGACGGACTGCACCGTCTGGGTTTCGCTCATGATGTCGCCTCGTTCATGTCATCCAGTCTGCTCCGCGTCGTGCGCGGCGCACGATGAACGATGTCATGGATCCGCTATGACATCCGTCACAGGGGTCGGTCGCGGGGGTTGGCTTGCCGGGGCCTTGTGATCCGTTCGCGTGAACAGCTTGCGCCGGTGTCAGGACGGCGAAGGTTCGGGATCCGGCTTCGGTCTTTCAGAACGGCGATGGTTCGGGACCGGCTCCGGTCGTTCAGAACCGCGGGTCTGCGGTGGGCAGCAGATGCGGGGTGTCGGCGACTCTTGCTCAGAACGGCGCGTCTGCGTCGGGTGGTGGATCCGGTTCGTCGATGGTGAAGGTGACGGGTGCGGGTGGTTTGTCGATGTAGGTCGCGCCGCTGGGGCTGGTCCATTCCAGGACGCCCGCGCCTTTTTGTTTCACGGTCCACGCGGTCTGGTGCTTCARGACGTGGTGACGTCGGCAGAGTCCGCCGAGGTTGCCTTCTTCGGTGGCGCCGCCGTAGGCGGCGTCGATGGTGTGGTCGAGGTCTTGGGCAGTGGGTGGGAGTCCGCAGGTGGGGAATCGGCAGCGGGAGTCTCTGGCGTGCAGGAGCCGTCGCAGGTCGGTGTTGGGGCGGTAGTGGTCGACGGCGAGGATCGCTCCGGTGATCGGGTGGGTGAGCACGCGTTCCCAGGCGTCGGCACCGCCTGCGAGGATCCGGGCGGTGTGCGTGTCGATGGGCTGCCCGCTGGCGAGCTCGCCGGCCTGCTCGACGCGAACACCGAACACGGAGCCGAAGCCCGCGGCCGCAGTGTCGGTGCCCGCGCCCGTCCCTGATCTGTACTCGCATGCGCCAGGCCTGTCCGCGGCCATCGCCGTGAACACCGGGACCCGACCGTGCGAACATCTCCCGGGTCGCCGAGCCCGTCCGGATCCGGGGTGAGTCTCGCGGTCTGGTATTTCGACGCGGCCGCGTTCGCCTTCTGCACAATCCGGGCCTGTTGCGTGAGCCGRTCGTAGATCCCGTCGATCACTGCGGCGGCGTGGATCAGCCCGAGCATCTTCTGCCCGTCACCCAAGTCTTCCCGCCACAGGGTGCGCTTCTCCTGGGCCTCCCGGTGCCGTTCCGTCAGACTCCGCGGGGCGAGGCGTTCCGCGACCCGCTCGACCACCCGCTTCGCCCGGTGCGGGGTCTCACCCTCGCAGGCCGCGACGGCTGCCCGCTCGAACTCCGCCCGCACCTCATCGCTGTCCAGGCGCGCCCCGGTGTCTTGGATGAGCCGCACGTGCGCGGCGTTGATCCGCGCGTCCGTGAACGCCTGCATCGTGGCGGGGAACTTCGTCATCAGCTCCGCGGCGCGCACCATCCGCCCTTGCACGACCCGGTCCGACATGTGCAGCACCGCCGCCAACTCCGCTGCAACACTGCGGGCGGCGAGATCCACTGACTCGCCCCGCACCCCGGACGCACCGTCCGCGGCGGCGA
>NZ_JBFRGY010000023.1:0-9133 GCF_052115565.1 Microbacterium sp. 2MCAF23
CGACGGGTCTGAAGCATGCGGTGGATGGGATCCACAGCATGTCGGAGTCGCTGACGGGGATGATGCACAAGATCCAGGAGTTGGATCAGCAGCTCGCCGGTCACTGACCGTTGGTGTGCGGGCGGGGGTCGTGCACCGACCCCCGCCCGTTCGCGTCCGGGTGGCGTCGCACGACGGACGGATCGGACGTTGATAACGTGAGGGGATATGAGCCTGTCGAACGACATCTGGGAGATTCCGGTCCAGTCCACCGACATTGAGGGTCTGGACGCGAGCGGTCGACCTGATCCGGCGTACGCGAAGGCGCTAGGGCTCCTCCCGGCGAGGGGCGGCATGAGGGCTCTGGCCACACTGCTCGAGCTGCTCGTTGCGCTCGTCATCGTCATCCCGGGCACGATCGCCGGCACCCACCTGGCACTGCTGAGCGCTGCCGATCCACAGGGCCTGCTGGCCCGCAAGGATCTGATCTGGATCCTGCTCCCGTTGATCGTCTCGTACGTGCTCATGCTCGTCTTCACGCTCGTCCAGCTCATCCTGCACGGACTCAAGGGCGTGACCCTCGGCAAGGCCGTGTGCGGGATCCGCACGGTCAACGCGCGCACGCTGGAGAAACCCGGCTTCTGGCGCGGCGCGGTGGTGCGTTATCTGATCCTCGCCGCGTCGTTTCTGATCCCGCTGATCGGACCCCTGCTCGTGATCGCGCTGTCGCCGCTGTTCGACGTCGAGCGCCGCGGCCGCGGCTGGGCCGACCGGATCGCCGCGACATGGTTGGTGGACGTGCGTCTCGGTCTCAACCCGTACGATGCGAAGCGGATGAGGATCGCGCGCAAGCAGTACACGGCCGAGGTGCATGAGGCGGCCCCGGAGCTGCCGTCGCTGGCGACGCCCGTGGATCGCGACGCGCCCGCTGTGTATGTGCCGACCGGACGATTCTCCGGAGGCGTCGTCGGCGCGCACCGCGCCACGGCTCCCGTGTCTGCGGCGGCTCCTGCGCCTGCGGCGGCTCCTGCGCCTGCGGGGGCCCCCGCGCCTGCGACGGCCCCCGCCAGCGCTGCAGAGACGTGGCAGCCTCCCTCGATCTCACCCGTGGAGGAGCCGGCTCCGGCCCCGGATGCGGCGCCTCGGCCGGGCTCGCCGCAGCCGCCCGCGGCGGTCCTCGCAGCGGGCTCCGCGGTCTCCGGCCCCCGCGCGGTGCTCGTGATCGACAACGGCGAGCGGATCCAGGTGCACACGACGACCCTGATCGGACGCGCGCCAGCGGTCGCTGCCGGCGACGGCTCTTCTACCGCAGCGGGCCCAGGAGAGGGCGAGGTGCAGCTCGTGCGGGTGCCCGACGAGACCCGTTCGGTCTCCAAGACCCACGTCGCGATCCTGCTCTCGCGCCGCGGTGTCGTCGCCGTCGACCGCGGCTCCACCAACGGCAGCTCGATCGTCCGCGACGGCGCGGAGCACCCGCTGACGCCGGGGCACCCGGCTGAGCTGCGCGCCGGTGACGTGCTGCGCTTCGGTGACCGCAGCCTGCTCGTGGAGCAGGCATGACCCCCGGCGCCCGCGCGGCCGCCGCAGACACGACAGCGCGCGAGCGCCGCCCGGAGGATCACCGATGAAGGTCAAGCTCACCCTGCGCCGCCCCGGCTCTCCGCTCACCGATATCGTCGTCACCGCCGACTCCACGGCCACGGTCGCCGATGTCGCGCACCACATCGCCACGACCGATCCGCTGCGCTCCATCCAGGTCGCACACGGCGAGACGCTCACGCTCTCGGTCGCGCCGCCCACGAGCGAGCACCTGGTGACGCTCAACCCCGACCTCGCGATCGGTGATGCCCCGGTCGGATCCGGCTTCCTCACCGAGATCGTGAACCTCGGCGCCGGCCGGATCGCGACCGGCACCGCGGGCGCCCGCCCGGCCGCGCACCTGCGGGTGCTCTCCGGACCGGCCGCCGGCCAGGAGTTCTCCCTGCCGATCGGTCACTTCGTGATCGGCCGCGAGGCCTCGGCCGGCGTGCACCTCGCCGATCCCCTCGTCTCCAAGAAACACGCGCGCATCGAGGTCGCCGCGACGTTCGTCGAACTCGTCGATCTGAACTCGGCGAACGGGATCCTCGTCGACGGCGGCCTGGTGCAGCGCCTGCGGGTGATCCCAGGTCAGCCGTTCACGCTCGGCGACAGCGAGATCGTGGTACGCGTCGTCAGCGACTTCGACGGTACCGCCGCGGATCAGGATCCGGTGCTCGAGCGCGGCGGCGCGCTGCTGTTCAATCGCAGCCCGCGGGTGGAGGAGCGCTTCGCCGGTGAGGAGATCGAGGAGCCGCGCTACCCCCGTGACGAGGTGCAGCGACTGTTCCCGTGGCCGATGCTGGTCGCGCCGATCCTGCTCGCCGTGACGATGTGGGCCATCACGCAGCGCCCGATGTCGCTGCTCATGGCTGCGGCTTCCCCGATGATGATGTTCGGCAACTTCATCTCGCAGAAGACCCACATGGGCCAGCGCCTGCGCAAGGAGGCGGAGGTGTTCGAAGACCAGTTCGAGCGCCTCGAAGAAAGGCTCTACCACGCCCGCCCGCGTGAGCACTCGGTGCGCAACAACGAAGTGCCCGCCGTCGCCGTTGTGTTCGATGAGGCGATGCGGCTCGGTCCGCTGCTGTGGACGCGCCGCCCTGAGCACTGGAACTTCCTCAGCGTGCGCCTGGGCAGTTGCACGGACCTGTCCCGCACGGTCATCCGGCGCTCGGAGACGGACGAAGCGCTGCCTGAGTACGTCGAGCGCGTAGATCGGCTCGACGAGCGGTACCGGATGATCGACGACGTGCCGATCCTGGAGTCGCTGCAGAGTGTGGGATCCATCGGCGTCGCCGGCCCGACGTCGGCTGCCGGCGACGCGCTGCGCGGACTCTCGGTGCAGCTGTTCGGCATGCACTCGCCGAACGAGCTCGTCTGCGTCGCGCTCACCGAACCCGGCTGGGCGCACGAGCTGGACTGGCTCACCTGGCTGCCGCACACGTCCAGCGAACGCAACCCGTTCAAGGAGATGGCGCTCGCCGATTCGGCCTCGACCGGTGCCGCCTTGCTGAACGGCCTGGAGGAGATCGTGCTGCGCCGCTCCAAGGGAGCCGGCGCACGTCGCCTGCCGTACGGCGAGGACTGGAACCCGATGCGGTACGGAACCGACGTCAAGCGCGCTGCGGAGGAGTCCACGTTCGCGGGCAGAGCCGCCGTGGTCGTCATCGTGACCAACGACGCACCCGTGGACCGCGCCCGGCTCACGCAGATCCTCGAGCGCGGTGCCGAGGTGGGCGTGTACGCGCTGTTCGTCGCCCCGGTCGTCGAGGCGCTGCCGGCCGCGTGCCGGAGCTTCGTCGACGTGACGGCGGGACTGGAGCACGCCCGCGTCGGCACCGTGCGCAGCGGCGTCGCCTATCCGGACGTCAAGGTCGAGGGCGTCTCGCACGCGTACATGACGATGTTCGCGAAGCGCCTCGCGCCCGTGGTCGACGCTTCGACAGTCGTGGAGGACGCCTCGGACATCCCGAACTCGGTGATGTTCCTCTCGCTGGTCGGATCCGAGACGGCGTCGGATCCGACCGCCGTGATCGATCGCTGGCGGCAGAACAACACGATCCTGGACCGCTCCGGCGCTCCGCAGCCGCGGCTGAAGAAGGCGGGCAACCTGCGCGCTATCATCGGCCAGGCGCAGACCGACGCGATGACGCTCGACCTGCGCACCCAGGGCCCGCACGCCCTTGTCGGCGGCACCACGGGCGCGGGCAAGAGCGAGTTCCTGCAGGCGTGGGTGCTCGGCATGGCCGCCGCGCACAGTCCCGACCGGGTGACGTTCCTGTTCGTGGACTACAAGGGCGGATCCGCATTCGCCGACTGCGTCGACTTGCCGCACACTGTAGGCCTGGTCACCGACCTCAGCCCGCACCTCGTCCGACGCGCGCTCACGAGCCTCCGCGCCGAGCTGCACCACCGCGAGCACCTGTTCAACCGCAAGAAGGCGAAGGACCTGCTCGAGCTCGAGAAGCGTCGCGACCCGGATACGCCGCCCGCGCTCGTGCTCGTGATCGACGAGTTCGCCGCCCTCGCCGGCGAGGTGCCGGAATTCGTCGACGGCGTCGTCGACATCGCCCAGCGCGGTCGCTCACTCGGCATCCACCTGATCATGGCGACGCAGCGGCCAGCCGGTGTCATCAAGGACAACCTGCGCGCCAACACGAATCTGCGCGTGGCGCTGCGGATGGCCGACGAGTCCGACTCCAAGGACGTGGTCGACGACGGCATCGCCGCGACCTTCCCGCCGTCGATCCCGGGCCGCGGAATCGCCAAGACCGGCCCAGGCCGGCTCGTGCCGTTCCAGTCCGCGTACGCGGGCGGCTGGTCCACCGACGAGGTGCAGGTGGCCGACGTGCGGGTGGCCGAGCTGCGGTTCGGATCCACCCAGCTGTGGGAGCCCGACCAGGAGCCGGAGTCGGACAGCCACGACGGCGACCTCGGTCCCAACGACCAGAAGCGCATCGTGGCGACGCTCGTGCAGGCGGCGGCACAGGCCGGGATCCCCGCGCCCCGCCGCCCGTGGCTCGACGACCTGGAGCACGCGGTCGACATCCGCGACTTGCCCACGCTCGGCGACGGGCAGATCCTGCTCGGCAAGATGGACGTCCCCTCCCGTCAGCTGCAGGAGCCGACGTACTTCGTGCCCGACCGTGACGGATCCCTGCTGGTCTACGGCACGAGTGGCGCGGGCAAGTCGACCGTGCTGCGCACCATGGCTATCGCCGCGGGCTTCGACGCGGCCACGAACGTCGAGGTCTACGCGCTGGACTTCGGATCCGGCGCGCTGAAGAGCCTGGAGATCCTGCCGCACGTGGGATCCGTGATCGCGGGAGACGACGCCGAGCGCGTGCAGCGCATCCTGCGCTCGCTCGCGCGCGTGCTGGACGACCGCGGCAAGCGGTTCAGCGCCGCCAACGCCGCGAGCCTGACGGAGTACCGCGAGCTGACCGGTACCGACGAGCCGCGGATCCTGTTCCTGCTGGACGGGTTCCCGCAGTTCCGCGGCGAATGGGAGTCGACCACGGCGCGGATGCCCTTCTACCAGACGTTCATGCGCATCCTCGGCGAGGGTCGCCCCCTCGGCGTGCACGTGGTCGCGACGGCGGACCGGTCGGGCTCGGTGCCCACCGCGGTCAGCGCGAACGTGTCGCGCAAGGTCGTGCTGCGTCTGTCCGACGAGACCGGATACGCGATGCTGAACGCGCCGAAGGACGTGCTGGACGAGCGCTCGGCACCGGGCCGTGCGATCGTCGACGGCCTGGAGACGCAGATCGCCACGCTCGGCGGCACCCCGAACGTGGCCGAGCAGACCAAGCTGCTGGAGGCGCTGGCAGCCGAGCTGCGCGTGGCGGGCGCCCGCGAGGTCGCCGAGATCGGATCGCTGCCTACGCGGCTCGCGATCTCCGCGCTGCCCGACCGGATCGGCGAGTTCCCGGTGCTCGGCGTGGCCGAGGACACGCTGGCAGCGCGCGACTTCGACCCGATCGGCACGTTCCTCGTCGCAGGCCCGCCGCTGTCCGGCAAGACGACGGCGCTCAAGGGGCTGGTCACGTCGATGCGCCGCTTCGATCCGGAGGTGAAGCTGTTCCACTTCGGCGGCCGTCGCGCCCAGCTCAAGGAGTACGCCGACTGGACCCGCAGCGCGACGACGCCGGATGCCGCGAAGGAGCTCGCCGCGGAGCTGGTGGAGCTCGTCGCGGACGAGTCGATGCCGGTGCGGGTCATGGTCGTGATCGAGGACGTGCCGCAGTTCGCCGACGGTCCCGCCGAACGTCCGCTCAAGGAGCTGTTCCAGGCGATCAACCGCAGTGATCACCTGCTCGTGGGCGACCTGGACGTGACCCAGGCCACCAGCGGATTCGGGTACATCGGCGAGTTCAAGGCGGGGCGCAAGGGCATCGTGCTCAAGCCCGACGCCTTCGACGGCGAGACCGTGTTCAAGGTGCCGTTCCCGAAGGTCAAGCGCACCGACTTCCCGGAGGGGCGCGGCATCTACGTGCAGGCCGGTCGCCAGGTCATCGTGCAGCTGCCGCTCGTGGAGGGGGACCGGCTCGTCTGAGCGGATGGGGATCCCTCCCCATCGCGGGGCGGGAGACCGCGTAGATAGCCTCGAAGGACACGGCGAATCGACGGGGGTTGACAGATGGCTGACGTGGTCAGGGTCACGTATGCGGAGCTTCAGGCTCTGCAGAAAGAGCTCGCAGATGTGCGGGATGAACTCGAGCACGCGTACACGCGCGGAGTCGCTCTGCGCGATGCGGTGGGACACCCGTACGGGGAGATGCTGCTGCACGACGCGGTCGATGACTTCGAGAGCAGATGGGACGACCGGCGCGTGCAGCTGATGGACAGATGCTCCGAGCTCGAGACACGGCTGACCCGTGTGGTGACGTCGATCAAGGACTGGGACGTGCGGACGAACGCGGCCTCCCCAGCCGCGGCATCCCCAGCCGCGGCATCCCCGGCCGCGGCATCCCCATCTGCCGGCGTGCGGAAGGCGGTGCGCTGATGCAGGCGGAACCGATGCCGAAGACCTCGCCCGCGGGGCACCCGATCGGTCTGATCGACGGCGACTCGGGCGTGATCGCGCGGCGTGCGAACGAGATCGAGACTCGGGGCACGCAGATGCAGCACGCGGTGACCGTGTTGCAACGCCTCGTGGACAGCGGGATCACCGGCCAGGGGCAGGCCGTCCAGTCGCTGATCGACGATGCAGGCCTCGTGATCGGCGACCTGCGCCAGGCGGCGGAGCTGTATCGGGCCGTCGTGGGTCCGCTGCGCAACTACGCCCAGTTCCTGATGTGGGAGCAGAGCGAGATGCGGCCGATCCTCGATGATCTCACCGAGCTGTGGGCCGCGTACAACCTCAAGCGGGAGGTGGCCATGACGGCCGGTCTTCAAAGCCCGGACTACCCGACAGGAGCGGACTCCGGCGACGCCGCGCTCCGCCAGGCCGCGGAGGACAAGCAGCGCGAAGCGTTCCACGCCGCGACCGCAGCCGCGGACGCCGCGCGCACCGCGTGGGAGAACCGCGCGAGGGCCTATGACGTGCAGTGGGACCTCTGGCACGGCAACTGGACGAGGACGGCGGCGGCGATCGGCAGGGCCGAACAGGGGAAGATCCACGACACGCCCGACGACGACCTGCGCGGCGGGCTGTCCGCCGCGCAGGATCGGTTTTCCGCGACCGCGCTGCTGACGAGCTTCATCCCGGGCGGGCAGCCGGTTAGCATCGGCTCGTCGATTCTGGGCGCGGGCGTCGCCTGGACCCGGTTCGCCCGGCGCGACACCAACGACGTGTCCGAACCGATCCTCGCCACGATCGGCATCCTGCCGCTCATCGGACCCACGATCCGGTCGGTCGGCGAATCCCTCACGATGGGGAGAGTCGTGATCGTTGGCGGAGAATCCTCCGCCAAGGACATCACGACCCGTGTCGTGCAGAAGATCTACCAGGCCAACGCGGATCATCCCGGCGATGCGCTGGCGACCGGATTCGCGGGGGTGTCCGCGCTCGTCGGGGCCGGCAAGGACATCGCGACGGGCATGTGGAACCGCCTCGCCAACCCCCGGCGCCGTTCCGAGGACCCGCTGCGATGAGCGGCCTGCGCGAGGAACTCCTCGGCGGGGTGCGCGTCCCGCAGTATCTGATGGTGCTGCCCGTCGGCTGGCGGCAGCACGACCTCAGTCGCGAGACCGAGGAAGCGCTGCTTGCCGGCACCGGCCGGGGCGTGGCCGATGACGCGGCCCTCGCCGCCGACCACGAGCGGCGCATCCGGGCGACTTTCGCCGACCTGCGCGCGCAGAAGGCGTTCTGCTACGCCGTCGCGGATGAGGACTCTCCCGCATGGACCCGCGGCGCGGCGAGCCTGATCGGCACGAAGGTCGGCGCGGATCCGCTCTCCGCGCCGGACCGCATCCTGGACGACGCGATCCGCCGGCTGGGCGCGCGTCCTCTCGACCCGCACCGGCTCATCGCGCGATGGGCGCAGCGCGTCCCGGTCGAGCAGACCGGCGGGAAGATCGTCATGACCACGGTGAGCTACCTGATCGCCATCCCCGGCACCCGCCGCACGCAGGCCGTGCGCTGGACGGCGGCGGTGGCCCACTCCGGCGCGCTGGCGCCGGAGGATCCCGCCCTCGTGGCGTGGGAGCGCCTCATGGACGCGCATCTGGAGACCTTCACATGGATCGAGGAGTGATGGATCCCTTCGCACCGCCCCGTAGGGCGAGTGAGCGCACTTCGCTGGCGCTCGAGCTCGCCTATGACGAGGGCCGTTTCCTGCCGGTCGAGCCGCGGCCGGCCGGCGCCGCGGACGCGTGGGCGCGGGACGTCGTCGCACGCCACGTCGCCGCGCACCCGGAGGCCGAGCCGCTGCGCGAGCGCCTCGCGATGTTCGCGGCGGGCCTCGCGGCGGAGCCGGCCGGCGCGGACGGATCCGCCGAGTGGCGTTTCGTGCTGGCGGATCCGGTCGGCGGCATCGTCGCACCCTTCCTGCTGTTCGCGACCACGCGGACCGACGATCCTGCCCGGCGCGACCTGGTGTGGGATCGCGCCGCCTTCCTCGGGCCGGTGGCGCGCACGCACCCGACGGAGCACCTCGGCACCGGCGTGACGACGCTGTTCGTGGTCCAGGACCACGGGCACGTCCTCGCGACGCGGCGGTGGCTGTACCCCGGTGTCGGCGCGTCGCTCTGCGCGGTCCTGGGACCGCTGCCTCCGGGAGAGCTCATCGCCGTGCAGGAGATCGTCCAGGCGGTGCTGGCCGGCGCGCGCGCCGAGGGCTTCGCGCCGGATGACGACGGGTGGGCCGAAGCGTTCGTCGGCGAGGCCGTGCCGTTCGGGGATGCCTGGGAGTATCCGGGTGGGGACTTCTCCCCATCGACCGTGGTGCGAGGGGCTGGGTAGGCTCGTTGTGTCGGGCCGAGGTGGTCCGGTCCAATCGATTACCGGAGGTGGATGATGGCCGATTTCGGTGCGTCTTATGCGGAGATGGAGCAGGTGGCGTCGTCGCTGTCGCAGGCTCGTGATGACATTCAGGGTCAGCTGGAGAAGCTGAAGGGGCAGGTGGACAAC
>NZ_JBFRGY010000024.1:0-5523 GCF_052115565.1 Microbacterium sp. 2MCAF23
AACGCAGAAAGGCCACCCTGCGTTGGGTGGCCTTTCTGTTAAAGGAAGTCCGGCGGTGTCCTACTCTCCCACAGGGTCCCCCCTGCAGTACCATCGGCGCTGTGAGGCTTAGCTTCCGGGTTCGGAATGTGACCGGGCGTTTCCCTCACGCTATGGCCGCCGAAACACTATTGACGTGTCTCGAACAAGCACAAACGTAATGTTTGTTATATGTTCGCGGTTTCGACCGTACGTCGAGAACCACAAAGTGGACGCAAGCACCAAGAACGGTGTGTTATCAAGTCATCGGCTTATTAGTACCAGTCAGCTGCACGTGTTACCACGCTTCCACATCTGGCCTATCAACCCAGTAGTCTGGCTGGGAGCCTCTCACCCGAAGGTATGGAAGTCTCATCTTGAGGCCGGCTTCCCGCTTAGATGCTTTCAGCGGTTATCCATCCCGAACGTAGCTAACCAGCGGTGCTCCTGGCGGAACAACTGGCACACCAGAGGTTCGTCCAACCCGGTCCTCTCGTACTAGGGTCAGATCCTCTCAAACTTCCTACGCGCGCAGCGGATAGGGACCGAACTGTCTCACGACGTTCTAAACCCAGCTCGCGTACCGCTTTAATGGGCGAACAGCCCAACCCTTGGGACCTACTCCAGCCCCAGGATGCGACGAGCCGACATCGAGGTGCCAAACCATGCCGTCGATATGGACTCTTGGGCAAGATCAGCCTGTTATCCCCGAGGTACCTTTTATCCGTTGAGCGACAGCGCTTCCACAAGCCACTGCCGGATCACTAGTCCCGACTTTCGTCCCTGCTCGACCTGTCAGTCTCACAGTCAAGCTCCCTTGTGCACTTACACTCGACACCTGATTACCAACCAGGTTGAGGGAACCTTTGGGCGCCTCCGTTACTTTTTGGGAGGCAACCGCCCCAGTTAAACTACCCACCAGGCACTGTCCCTGAACCGGATTACGGTTCGAAGTTAGATATCCAGAGTGACCAGAGTGGTATTTCAACAATGACTCCACATGAACTGGCGTCCACGCTTCAAAGTCTCCCACCTATCCTACACAAGCCACACCGAACACCAATACCAAGCTGTAGTAAAGGTCACGGGGTCTTTCCGTCCTGCTGCGCGTAACGAGCATCTTTACTCGTAATGCAATTTCGCCGAGTTCGCGGTTGAGACAGTTGGGAAGTCGTTACGCCATTCGTGCAGGTCGGAACTTACCCGACAAGGAATTTCGCTACCTTAGGATGGTTATAGTTACCACCGCCGTTTACTGGGGCTTAAATTCTCAGCTTCGCCTTACGGCTAACCGGTCCTCTTAACCTTCCAGCACCGGGCAGGCGTCAGTCCGTATACATCGTCTTGCGACTTAGCACGGACCTGTGTTTTTAGTAAACAGTCGCTACCCACTAGTCTCTGCGGCCACCACACCCTTTTCGGAGTAAATCCGTATAAGCGGGTGGCCCCCCTTCTCCCGAAGTTACGGGGGCATTTTGCCGAGTTCCTTAACCACGATTCTCTCGATCTCCTTGGTATTCTCTACCTGACCACCTGAGTCGGTTTGGGGTACGGGCGGCTAGAACCTCGCGTCGATGCTTTTCTTGGCAGCATAGGATCACCCACTTTTCATCCGCATCGTGTCTCAGCCTTCATGAGAGACGGATTTGCCTATCTCTCGGCCTACGCACTTGCACCAGGACAACCATCGCCTGGCTGGGCTACCTTC
Organism: Microbacterium sp. 2MCAF23; assembly: GCF_052115565.1. Lineage (NCBI taxonomy): Bacteria > Bacillati > Actinomycetota > Actinomycetes > Micrococcales > Microbacteriaceae > Microbacterium > Microbacterium sp. 2MCAF23. Next base: position 1,727 of record NZ_JBFRGY010000024.1, read on the forward strand.
CTGCGTCACACCTGTTAATACGCTCACTCCACCAGATGGGGTCGCATGCCGCCTCACGATCGTCCCCGAAGGGATCCACGCGTCTTGGGATGCTTAGCACTCCTGATTTCATGTGGGCGGTTCTTCGCCGGTACGGGAATATCAACCCGTTGTCCATCGACTACGCCTGTCGGCCTCGCCTTAGGTCCCGACTTACCCAGGGAAGATTAGCTTGACCCTGGAACCCTTGGTCTTCCGGAGGACGTGTTTCTCACACGTCTTTCGCTACTCATGCCTGCATTCTCACTCGTGTAGCGTCCACGGCTGGATCACTCCGCCGCTTCACTCGCCACACGACGCTCTCCTACCCATCAACACGGCTGGACCACGAAGGCCTACCATAAATGTCAATGCCACAACTTCGGTGGCGTGCTTGAGCCCCGTTACATTGTCGGCGCGGAATCACTTGACCAGTGAGCTATTACGCACTCTTTCAAGGGTGGCTGCTTCTAAGCCAACCTCCTGGTTGTCACAGCAACTCCACATCCTTTCCCACTTAGCACGCGCTTAGGGACCTTAGATGGTGGTCTGGGTTGTTTCCCTCTCGACTATGAAGCTTATCCCCCACAGTCTCACTGCTGCGCTCTCACTTACCGGCATTCGGAGTTTGGCTGACGTCAGTAACCTTGTAGGGCCCATCGGCCATCCAGTAGCTCTACCTCCGGCAAGAAACACGCAACGCTGCACCTAAATGCATTTCGGAGAGAACCAGCTATCACGAAGTTTGATTGGCCTTTCACCCCTATCCACAGCTCATCCCCTCAGTTTTCAACCTAAGTGGGTTCGGCCCTCCACGACGTCTTACCGTCGCTTCAGCCTGGCCATGGATAGATCACTTCGCTTCGGGTCTAGGACACGCGACTGAATCGCCCTATTCAGACTCGCTTTCGCTACGGCTACCCCACACGGGTTAACCTCGCCACGTATCGCTAACTCGCAGGCTCATTCTTCAAAAGGCACGCTGTCACCCCTACTAAGGAGGCTCCAACGGTTTGTAAGCAAACGGTTTCAGGTACTATTTCACTCCCCTCCCGGGGTACTTTTCACCTTTCCCTCACGGTACTTGTCCGCTATCGGTCATCTGGGAGTATTTAGGCTTATCAGGTGGTCCTGACAGATTCACACGGGATTTCTCGGGCCCCGTGCTACTTGGGATACTCTTCACGCCAAGCCAGGCATTTCGACTACGGGGTTCGCACCCTCTATGACCGGCCATTCAAAACCGTTCGTCTATACCTGCTTGTAACGCTGAAAGTTCGGCAGAACAATCCAAAAAGTCCCACAACCCCGAGCATGCAACGCCTGCCGGCTATCACACACACCCRGTTTAGCCTCATCCGCTTTCGCTCGCCACTACTCACGGAATCACATGTTGTTTTCTCTTCCTGTGGGTACTGAGATGTTTCACTTCCCCACGTTCCCTCTACCCGCCCTATATATTCAGGCGGGAGTCACTAGGTCGGCACGCCGCCCAGCGGGGTTTCCCCATTCGGACACCCTCGGATCAAAACTCGCTTATCAGTTCCCCGAGGCTTATCGCAGATTGCTACGTCCTTCTTCGGCTCCAGATGCCAAGGCATCCACCGTTTGCTCTTAAAGACTTGAAATCACATGAGTTCATCAAGAATCGGTGCCAGGCCCGAAAGCCTGACATGAAATTGACTAATGATCTTTAAGATCATCAAAACAACACAACCCCAAAGGGTCATGTTGAAGATGCTCGCGTCCACTGTGTAGTTCTCAAAGTACGGGCGGTGCTCATCCCCACCAACAACGTTGGCAGCGACAAGCCCGAGGTACAGCTGCGATCCCGAAGAATCACACCCGGTCCCTCAGGACCCAACAGCGTGCAGGCACCCCGCTCACCCATCCCCACGTTCCCACCAGACCCGAAGGCCCGACGTACTAACGAGGATCAGCTGCGCTGATGCCATGTCAAATGTTCCACCCATGAGCTAACCGGCGAGAACATTCGTCTCGATCCGGCGCCTGGAAGGCCGAAGCCTCCAGATGCTCCTTAGAAAGGAGGTGATCCAGCCGCACCTTCCGGTACGGCTACCTTGTTACGACTTAGTCCTAATTACCGATCCCACCTTCGACGGCTCCCTCCACAAGGGTTAGGCCACCGGCTTCAGGTGTTACCGACTTTCATGACTTGACGGGCGGTGTGTACAAGACCCGGGAACGTATTCACCGCAGCGTTGCTGATCTGCGATTACTAGCGACTCCGACTTCATGAGGTCGAGTTGCAGACCTCAATCCGAACTGGGACCGGCTTTTTGGGATTCGCTCCACCTCACGGTATTGCAGCCCTTTGTACCGGCCATTGTAGCATGCGTGAAGCCCAAGACATAAGGGGCATGATGATTTGACGTCATCCCCACCTTCCTCCGAGTTGACCCCGGCAGTATCCCATGAGTTCCCACCATTACGTGCTGGCAACATAGAACGAGGGTTGCGCTCGTTGCGGGACTTAACCCAACATCTCACGACACGAGCTGACGACAACCATGCACCACCTGTTCACGAGTGTCCAAAGAGTTGACCATTTCTGGCCCGTTCTCGTGTATGTCAAGCCTTGGTAAGGTTCTTCGCGTTGCATCGAATTAATCCGCATGCTCCGCCGCTTGTGCGGGTCCCCGTCAATTCCTTTGAGTTTTAGCCTTGCGGCCGTACTCCCCAGGCGGGGAACTTAATGCGTTAGCTGCGTCACGGAATCCGTGGAAAGGACCCCACAACTAGTTCCCAACGTTTACGGGGTGGACTACCAGGGTATCTAAGCCTGTTTGCTCCCCACCCTTTCGCTCCTCAGCGTCAGTTACGGCCCAGAGATCTGCCTTCGCCATCGGTGTTCCTCCTGATATCTGCGCATTCCACCGCTACACCAGGAATTCCAATCTCCCCTACCGCACTCTAGTCTGCCCGTACCCACTGCAGGCCCGAGGTTGAGCCTCGGGATTTCACAGCAGACGCGACAAACCGCCTACGAGCTCTTTACGCCCAATAATTCCGGATAACGCTTGCACCCTACGTATTACCGCGGCTGCTGGCACGTAGTTAGCCGGTGCTTTTTCTGCAGGTACCGTCACTTTCGCTTCTTCCCTGCTAAAAGAGGTTTACAACCCGAAGGCCGTCATCCCTCACGCGGCGTTGCTGCATCAGGCTTCCGCCCATTGTGCAATATTCCCCACTGCTGCCTCCCGTAGGAGTCTGGGCCGTGTCTCAGTCCCAGTGTGGCCGGTCACCCTCTCAGGCCGGCTACCCGTCGACGCCTTGGTGAGCCATTACCTCACCAACAAGCTGATAGGCCGCGAGCCCATCCCCCACCAAAAAATCTTTCCAGTCACTAACCATGCGGTTGCGACTCGTATCCAGTATTAGACGCCGTTTCCAGCGCTTATCCCAGAGTGAGGGGCAGGTTGCTCACGTGTTACTCACCCGTTCGCCACTAATCCACCCAGCAAGCTAGGCTTCATCGTTCGACTTGCATGTGTTAAGCACGCCGCCAGCGTTCATCCTGAGCCAGGATCAAACTCTCCGTAAAAGAAAAAACAGGACACCCGGGGAAAACCAGGCACCTGCGAGTTTGAAACTGACCAAAGAGATGACATCATTGCTGACTTCATCCGAATGCCAACCCCAAAGGGTTGGTCTTTGATCCAAAGGAATTTCTCAACCAGCCCAAAAAGGACTGGACGAGGAATAAATTGGCATTTGACAAGTGCACGCTGTTGAGTTCTCAAGGATCGGATGCTCCT
>NZ_JBFRGY010000025.1:0-1444 GCF_052115565.1 Microbacterium sp. 2MCAF23
TGAACTGACCCCCGGGAGTTGGACTGAGAAATCAGTTTCGACTCCTGGGGGTCAGTTCTTTGCATCCGAGGAGTTCACTTTCTGAGGCGCAGCGGTTGGCGGCGGTAGCGTCGTTTGAAGAGGGTCTCGCTGACAGGGCGGTATCGACCATGTTGGGCGTGCCGCGCGATCCGGTCAGGCGACTGTATCGACGTTGGCGGATCCGTGGCAGAGGAGCTCTGGTGACCAAACGTGTGAGGCCGTCGTACTCGTTCGAATTCAAGCTCGCCCTAGTGGAGCGGTTTCTCGCCGGTGAGCCGGCGACCGCTCTGGCAGAGGAGGCGGAGCTGTCCTCGCCGACGCTGTTGAAGACTTGGGCGAGGACGTATCGCGACGAGGGTGAGGATGCGTTGCGTCCGAAACCGAAAGGCCGTCCGCGAGGGTTGAGCGCGCCGCCGCCGGGCGAGGAGTCGGAGCTGGAGCGGTTGCGGCGGGAGAACGAGTATCTGCGGGCGCAGAACGCGTACTTGGGAAAATTGCGGGCCTTGATGGATCAGAAACGACGGACAAGGTGAACGCCGTCGTTGCCCTCAAGGCCGAGCACGCTCTCACCGATCTGCTCACCGCTGCCGGGCTGGCCCGGTCGACGTTCTTCTATCATCAGGCCCGCCTCGACGTCCCGGACAGGAATGCGGAGTTGAAGGCCGAGATCCGACGGATCTTCGACCGGTTCGCGGGCCGTTACGGGCATCGCCGGATCCGCGACGAGCTTCGGAGCGCGGGCTGGATGGTGTCGAAGAAGACCGTGCTGAAGCTGATGAACCAGCTCGGGCTGCGGTGCACGATCCGCCGCCGCAAGCGTTACAACTCCTTCAGGGGCGAGGCCGGCAAGACCGCGCCCAACCTCCTCAAACGAGACTTCACGGTGACGGGCCCGAACCAGAAGTGGGTCACCGATGTGACCGAGTTCCGGGTCGGTGACCGGCGCGTCTACCTGTCAACGGTGATGGACCTGTTCGGACGGGAGATCATCGGCCATACCACCGGGATCTCCCCGAACCTGGAACTCACCAACAGCTCGCTGCGACACGCGCTGAGGCGGTTGCGGCCCGGCGACGCACCGATCATCCACTCGGATCAGGGATTTCAGTATCAGCACGCTTCCTGGCAGCGCCTGGTGAACGAGGCGGGCGCGAAGCAGTCCATGTCCCGCAAGGGCAACTGCCTGGACAACGCCGTCATGGAGAGCTTCTTCGGTCACCTGAAGGACGAGCTCTACTGCAACACCACGTTCTTCACCGTCGACGCACTCACCACCGCGATCGACACCTACATCGACTGGTTCAACGCCGAACGGGCCCACTCAACGCTCAAGGGCCTGAGCCCGGTGCAATACCGGACCCAGGCCCTCGCCGCTTAACCCTAAGCTCTCAATCGGCCAGTCCAACTACTGGGGACCAGTTCA
>NZ_JBFRGY010000026.1:0-678 GCF_052115565.1 Microbacterium sp. 2MCAF23
GACCCGGAACGGGCAGCGTCCGTGAAGACCGCGATCGAAGGATACGTGTCCGCGCAGTTCGCCGCCCGCCGCGACCGCGACCCGGCCCTCGCGGACGCGGACCGGCGCACCGTCGGACAGATCCAGGCCGACGCGCTCGCGCACTTCGCCGAGCACGCGTTGACCTGTCTGCGGAACAAGAGCCTGAACGGGGCGACCGTGATCGTCCGCGTCAACGCCACCGACCTCGCGAACAGCACCGGATACGGGCTCATCGACGGGCTCGACCAGCCCATCAGCATCCACACCGTCCGCCGCATCGCCGGCAGCGGCATCGTGCAGGACTGGCTCTGCGGACGAGACGGGGAGATCCTGCACTGGGGCCGCAAGAAACGACTGTTCACCGAAGCCCAGAAACTCGCTCTCCGGGAACGCGACGGCGGCTGCGCGTTCTGCGGACTCCCACCCGGAATGACCAAAGCCCACCACCTGAAGTGGTGGAAACGCGACCACGGCACCACCGACCTGAACAACGGTGTACTGCTGTGCGAGACCTGCCACCACCTCATCCACGACAACCACTGGGGCATCCGCATCGACGGCACCGGCACCCGCGCCAACGTCTGGTTCCTGCCCCCACCCGGCATCGGCGGACCACCCCGCCTCGGAGGACGCGCCCGCACCGAACACCTCGCCTGA
>NZ_JBFRGY010000027.1:0-497 GCF_052115565.1 Microbacterium sp. 2MCAF23
CCGCTGGGGCTGGTCCATTCCAGGACGCCCGCGCCTTTTTGTTTCACGGTCCACGCGGTCTGGTGCTTCAAGACGTGGTGACGTCGGCAGAGTCCGCCGAGGTTGCCTTCTTCGGTGGCGCCGCCGTAGGCGGCGTCGATGGTGTGGTCCAGGTCCTGGGCGGCGGGTGGGAGTCCGCAGGTGGGGAATCGGCAGCGGGAGTCGCGGGCGTGCAGGAGTCGGCGCAGGTCGGTGTTGGGCCGGTAGTGGTCGACGGCGAGGATCGCCCCGGTGATCGGGTGCGTGAGCACGCGTTCCCAAGCGACGGCGTTACCGGCGAGGATGCGGGCGATGTGCGTGTCGATGGGTTGCCCGCTGGCGAGCTCGCCGGCCTGCTCGACGCGAACACCGAACACGGAGCCGAAGCCCGCGGCCGCAGTGTCGGTGCCCGCGCCCGTCCCTGATCTGTACTCGCATGCGCCAGGCCTGTCCGCGGCCATCGCCGTGAACACCGGGAC
>NZ_JBFRGY010000028.1:0-371 GCF_052115565.1 Microbacterium sp. 2MCAF23
GATTACCCGAGTTCCTCGCAGTCGGCGCGGCCAATCACGCCAACCGCTGCGCAGCCGAATACGGTGGCGTGTCCGGATAATCGCCCGCCGCAAAGCGCGCCTGTAGCCCCTGCCACCAGGCAGGATCGAACAGATGACGATAGTGCTCGCGCACCGCTGCCAGTTCCTGCGCCGGCAAGCCCATGAACGGCCCGAACCGCTCGGGGAAAACATCGCGCGGACCGACAAGGAACCAGGGCTCATCGGCCATCGCTTCTTCCGGAGAGCCTGGCTTGGGCCAGGCCCGGAATACGCAGTCGCTGACCAGGCACAACTCGTCGTAGTCGTAGAACACGGCRCGGCCGTGGCGSGASACGCCGAAGTTCTTCGGC
>NZ_JBFRGY010000029.1:0-365 GCF_052115565.1 Microbacterium sp. 2MCAF23
GGGGTGGTCCGGTCCAATCGATTACCGGAGGTGGATGATGGCCGATTTCGGTGCGTCTTATGCGGAGATGGAGCAGGTGGCGTCGTCGCTGTCGCAGGCTCGTGATGACATTCAGGGTCAGCTGGAGAAGCTGAAGGGGCAGGTGGACAACCTGCTGGGTGAGGATTTCAAGACGCAGCACGCGTCGGGGAAGTTCGGTCAGGGGTATACGGAGCTGACGACGGGTCTGAAGCATGCGGTGGATGGGATCCACAGCATGTCGGAGTCGCTGACGGGGATGATGCACAAGATCCAGGAGTTGGATCAGCAGCTCGCCGGTCACTGACCGTTGGTGTGCGGGCGGGGGTCGTGCACCGACCCCCGCC
>NZ_JBFRGY010000030.1:0-311 GCF_052115565.1 Microbacterium sp. 2MCAF23
TTGCCCGCCGGACTCAGCGAAGAGCCAGCGCTCGCCGTGGTGGCGGCGACGCCCGCGATGGCGGCGACACCGAACGCGGATCCGGGATTGACACCGGCGAGCAACCCGATCGGGACGGTCACGAACACCGTCGTCTTCACCGCCTTGTCGGTGCCGACACCYAGCAGCCAATCGCACAGCAAGTCCGCACGAACCTGATCCCTCGTGCGGCCCTCCCGGCGGTCCTTCTGGAGGTGTTTCGCGGTCGAGGTGAGGCGTCGTTTGATCGCCGTGGTCTTCACCGTCGGGATCAGCGCCGTCAGCCAGGACAT